>NZ_JAKRFV010000003.1:0-310729 GCF_022347945.1 Pseudoalteromonas sp. MM17-2
GGACAATGGTCGAGGATATAACCAAGTCGACAGGTTGGTTTTTGGTGAAGGTATTGAACTGGCTGACATCAGTTTGCGCAAAGAAGGCTCCAATATGGTTGTGGTGGTGGCCGATGCAAACAATGGTGAGGACAGTCAGATAGTGATCCAAGGCGCATTAGCAAATTCAGCCTACCGTATTGAGGAAATGGTATTCCATACAGGTTTGACAGTTACAGGTGATTGGATAGAGAATTTAGCGCGAGAGAAGTTGGGACAGGAATCTCATTTTGAGCTACTGACACAGTCGATAGCTTCATTTGGTAATGATGAAGACTCTAGTAATGTTGTAAATACAAAACTAATTGCTGAGATTGTAGCAATTGATTCTTCAATGTAGAGAGTATTTTGCAGGGCAGTTACGTCAGCTGCCCTTCACTAATTCTTCTAAATAAGGAACCAAGTTGCGGTTCCAAGGAATGCGAAGATACCTACGATGTCGGTAACTGTGGTCAGCACTACATTACCGGCGAGCGCCGGGTCGATATTCATTCTCTTCAGAATTAAGGGAATAACCGCACCAGCAATACCCGCAGCGAGGAGGTTCATAAACATCGCAAAGGCGATCACTAAACCGATTGTTAAATCCCATTTCCAAAGCGCGATGGCGCTACCGATAAGCAAGGCCCACAGCACCCCATTCAAGGCCCCGATGGCCAGCTCTTTGGTCAGTATAAATTTCTGGTTGGTGGCGTTAATATGGCCAAGTGCGAGGCCTCGAATAACCAAGGTCAGCGTTTGCGAGCCGGCCACGCCCCCCATTGACGGCACAATACCATTGAGCACGGCTAAAAATGGCAAGATACCCAAGGTGGTTTCGAAAAAGCTCGCCACAAATGCGGCCAGCATAGCGGTCAATAAATTTACTCCAAGCCAAACGGAGCGCCGCTGAGTACTTTTAAATACCGGTGCAAAGGTATCTTCTTCATCATCTAGACCGGCTAAGCTCAGTAAACTGTGTTCAGCGTCTTCACGGATAACATCGACGATATCATCAATGGTAATACGCCCAAGTAAGTGCGCTTGATCGTCGACCACAGGGGCCGAAATCCAGTTGTGACGCTCGAACAGCTGTGCCACTTCAGACTCATCCATGGTGATTGGAATAGACTCACACTCTTCATCCATGATGTCGCGCACGATGGCATCTGGCATGGTGGTTAGCAAAGAGCTCAATGGCATTGAGCCTAAAAAGCAGTTATTTTTATCGACTACGTAGAGCTCATCGGTGCCTTCAGGTAACTCGCCTTTGAGGCGTAAGTAGCGCAAGACCACATCAACAGAGACATCGGGACGGATAGTCACTGTATCGGTATTCATCAGCGCCCCAGCTGAGCGCTCTTGGTAAGACAGAGCCGTAGTTGCACGGTCTCTATCTTGAATATCCATCGCCTCAATAACGTCTTTATAAACGGGCTCTGGTAAGCTTCGTAATACTTCCCCTAAGTCATCATCGTCCATGTCCTCTGTCGCTGCGGCGATATGCTCAGGCTCCATGCGTGAGATAATGCTCAGGCGTACATCTTCAGAGAGCTCTTCAAGTACATCACCTTGGACATCAGGGTCGACGAGCGCCCATAGTTTAGAACGTGTCTTATGGGGCGATGATTCTAATAATAATGCGGTATCACAGGGCGCAGTTTTGGCGAGAAGCCTGCGTACATGAACAAACTGGCCGCTATTAAGAGCTTCGGTGACTTCTTGAAGTTGTTGCAGCGGGTAATCTTGTTCATAGGCTTCTGGCATAGGCATCCCTTAAATACAAAAAATGGGGTGGGAAATAGCGTGCAAGCAAGCGCTTACAAGCCGTTGATTAGTTTAACCTAACTAAATCAATGATAGCAAAAGTAAATGCCTAAGGGTTATTCTTGTTCGTGGAACTTTTCTGCAATGAGCGCCCCGATAGCTGCTAACGCGGCATCGGCATCAGGGCCTTCACACTGCACGCGCACTTCCTTACCTTTGCCGCTCTCAAGGAGCAGTAAAGCCAAGACACTGTCGGCCTGTGCGCTCTTATCACCTTGATATAGCGTTATTTGGGCATCAAAATTCATCGCCAGTTGCGCCAATTGTGAGGCTGCACGAGCATGTAGGCCTAACTTGTTTTGAATAATAAAAGTACCTTCAACCATCACTATTTTTCCTGCTCTCGATGGCGAATTTTCACATTCGGATAGGTATCTAAAAAGCGCTCTCCCAAGGTTTGGGCAAGGTACACTGAGCGGTGTTGACCCCCTGTACAGCCAATAGCAATGGTCAAATAACTACGGTTATTACGCTCTAAGTGCGGTAACCAAGTTTGTACAAAAGTTTGGATCTGCCAAGTGAACTTTTGCACGATTGAGTGACTGGCTAAATAGTCTTGAACGGGTTGGTCTAACCCTGTGAGCGCCTTTAGTTCAGGTTCCCAGTGGGGGTTGGGGAGAAACCGCACATCAAACACATAATCAGCATTCTTTGGAATGCCATGTTTAAACCCAAAAGACTCAAAGGTGATCAGTAATTGCTTGTCTTTTTTACCCAGCACTTTTTCACGGATCATCTCCGCCAACTGGTGAACGCTGAGCTCAGTTGTATCAATAATAAAGTCGGCGTGGGAGATGAGTACATCAAGAAGCTGCTTCTCTTCACGAATAGCGACATCCAACGTCATATTTTGCATTGATAAGGGGTGTAGCCGACGAGTTTCAGAGAAACGCTTAATCAACGTTTGTTCGTCACTATCAAGGTAAAACAGCGAAGGCTTAGCAAACTCAGGCAGATAAGCGAGAATGTCGTTAAATTCATGCTGCTCTTTGGGCAAATTGCGCACGTCGATACTGACGGCAATTTTGTCATAATTTGCCGAAACACTGCGCGCCAAAGAGGGGAGTAAAATAACCGGGATGTTATCTACGCAATAGTACCCAAGGTCTTCGAGCACCCGTAACGCGACTGATTTTCCAGAACCCGAGCGACCACTGACAATGATAAGTTCCATCCGACAACTCCTTGTTTTACCCCAAGACGCACATTTAAACGACACCATGAATCAATACGGCGCGCATTAGTCGGCGATCAATTGATAAAGCTCTTGATCGCTGCTGGCTGAACGCAGTTGTTTACACAGTTGTTTGTCTTTTAGTTTATCAGCAATTGTCGCTAAGGTCTTCAGGTGTTGTTCAGTCTCATTGGCCGGCACTAAAAGTGCGACAAAGATATCCACCGGACGGTTATCAATGGCATCAAAGTTAATGGCTTCGCGATTAGTTACAACAATGGCAATGGTACTGTCGATACTATCGAGACGGCCATGCGGAATAGCAACGCCTTTACCTATACCGGTACTGCCCAGCTTTTCGCGGGTCAGCAAAGCATCAAGTACCGATTGCTCGCTGAGGTGAGGACTGTGCTGATGTGCCACCTGAGAGAGGTATTCCAGCATTCTTTTTTTGCTATTAAAAAGGACCGCAGCTTTGCTGCAGTCCTTGCTAAAGAGTGAATCTAGGTTCATGTTAGTGACGAGATAATTTCTCTTTATGTTTAATCACTTGACGATCGAGCTTATCAATTAAGCCGTCGATCGCCGCATACATATCCTGGTGCTCTGCGGTTGCGAACAGTTCACCACCGTTAACGTGAAGAGTAGCTTCTGCTTTTTGTGTTAGTTTTTCAATATCAAGAATGACATGCACATTATTTATATGGTCAAAGTGACGCTCTAATTTTGCAAATTTGCTATTCACATAGTTGCGAAGAGAATCAGTGATTTCTACGTGACGACCGGTAAGATTTAGTTGCATAAGCATTTTCCTTCTTGTCTAACGTCTATATCAAACTTTTACGCTGATTTGACGGTGGAATGGCTAGCGATTCACGATATTTAGCTATCGTGCGCCGAGCCACTTTAATTCCTTGCTCGGCTAGTACGTCGGCAATCTTGCTATCACTCAACGGCTTAGCAGGATTCTCCGCAGCTACTAGCTTTTTGATCAATGCTCGAATCGCTGTGGACGAGCATTCACCTCCGTTTTCGGTTGTAACATGGCTGGAGAAAAAGTACTTCAGCTCAAAAATACCCCGTGGTGTATGCATATACTTTTGGGTGGTCACACGGGAAATCGTTGACTCATGCATTTCCACCATTTCGGCAACGTCATTAAGCACCATTGGCTTCATTGCCTCTTCACCATGTTCAAAGAATGCCTGTTGTTGTTGAACAATGCAATTAGTTACTTTAAGTAGCGTATCATTGCGTTGTTCCAAGCTCTTTATAAACCATTTCGCTTCTTGTAAATGCGAGCGAATAAATTGACTATCACTTTGCGACTTACAGCTTCGCGACATTGATGCATAGTGATCGTTAACGCGGATCTTAGGCATACTATCTGGGTTTAATTCAACCACCCAGCGGCCTTTAACTTTCTTCACTGATACATCTGGAATCACATACTCTGACTGCTCTCGCACAATCGTGGCTGCAGGAGTCGGATTTAAACTGTGTATCAGTGTCATCACCTCTTTTAACTGCGCTTCTTTAAGCTTAGTCTTTTTCATCAAGGTGCGATAGTCACGACTACCAAGCAAATCAATATAGTTAAAAACTACCTCTTTGGTCTCTTCAAGCCAAGGGGTTTGTGGGTCAAATTGCTTGAGCTGGATCAACAAGCACTCTTGTAAAGAACGCGCACCAATTCCTACAGGATCAAAGAGTTGGATACGCTTAAGAACGGCTTCAATTTCATCGAGCTCGATACCATCGTCTTGTTCATCATGATTCAAGCTTTCCAGCAGTTCTTCACAACTGACCGTTAAAATGCCGTTGTCATTGATGGCTTCAATGATGGCTGTGGCGATGGCCTCGTCGGTGGCACTAAAAGGTGTTAATTGCAGCTGCCACATTAAATAATCGTGTAACGACTCGGTGGTTTCGCCTTGGTAGATAGACTCATCTTCTGGCATAGGCCCAGAGGAGGCAACGGGAGCCGCACTAATATACTCATCCCAAGACACATCCATGGGCAAGTCTTCACTGATGGACTCGTTGTTCATGGCATCAGCACTTTCAACTTCATCCTTACTGGCGCTGGCCGTCTCGGCGGTGTCGTTATTTTGGTTGTCGGACGTCGACTCTTTTTGCTCTTGGTTGTCGTTATTGTCGGCGTAATTGTCTTCTTCAACTTCAAGTAAAGGGTTGGCGTCCAACGCCTCTTGAATTTCTTGTTGGAGATCCAAAGTACTGAGCTGCAACAGGCGAATCGCTTGCTGCAATTGTGGGGTCATTGTTAATTGCTGGCCTAGGCGCAGCTGTAATGATTGCCTCATGTATCTCTAACAATCCTTTAATCGTTATAATCTAAACTGCTCACCCAAATAGACGTCGCGAACCGTTTGATCGGCAAGAACTTGCTCTGGAGTGCCAGAAGCAATGAGCTCGCCATGGGAAACAATGTATGCGGTTTCACATACGTCTAGGGTCTCTCGCACGTTGTGGTCGGTGATTAATACACCAATGCCACGATTGCGCAGATGCTCTATGATTTTCTTTATATCTAACACTGAAATAGGGTCGACACCAGCAAAAGGTTCATCCAACAAGATAAACTTGGGGTTTGCCGCCAATGCTCGCGCTATTTCTACCCGGCGACGTTCGCCACCAGATAACGCCATTCCTTGTGAGTCTCGAATGTGCTGTATATTAAACTCATCAAGCAGGCCCTCAAGCTCGCTTTCACGCTCTGCTTTGCTTAAGCCCTTGCGGGTTTCTAGGATGGCCATCAAATTTTGAAAAACTGTCAGCTTTCGAAAAATAGATGATTCCTGCGGTAAATAACCAATACCTAAGCGCGCACGAGAGTGCATCGGCATTAAGGTGATATCCTCATCATCAATACTGATGGTGCCTTTATCACTGGGTACCAAGCCAACTATCATGTAAAAAGTAGTTGTCTTACCGGCTCCATTAGGGCCGAGCAAGCCGACGATACTACCTGCTTGCACTTCTAAGCCCACACTTTTGACGACCTCCCGGCCTTTATAGCTTTTCGCTAATTTTTGTGCTTTAAGAGTCGCCATTATTGCTCTTTCTCCGGCGTATCGTCACTTTGTGGTGTTAATGTTGTGCGCACTCGTGTGCTGGAGTTTTCATCCTTTTCGGCGGTGATCAGCTGTTTGGCAATATCATAGCTTATGGTTTCGGCAACGATATGCTGGTCGGCCATGGCAATCTTAGCATCACCTTGAATTTTAAGGGTCTCAGAGGCGACGTCATAACGAATTTCCAGCGCCTGTGCAGAAATCTCAGTGCCATCTTCCATCACTTCGGTGTACACAGCTGGTGAGCCGGTGGCTACGAGCAATTGCTTGTTATCACCCAATTCTGGACGACGGTGAGCCTCAAGGCGGTCAGCTTTTATTTCCCGTTTGCCGTGAACAATATGCACGTTCTTATCAAAAATAGTGATATTTTCTTTGATCAGTGCTTGTTGTTTGTCGGCATCAATTAACACTTCCTTGGCGGTGATTTGCTCAGCAGTAGCGCTGGCAGAGCATAAGCCAATTGCGATGGATGTAATTAATGCACTGATTTTATTGGTCATAATATATTGTTCGCGTATGTTCTGTTAATTCAACTATCTCTGTATTGAGGTCTGCTTTCAAGCCTTGCCCGGTGATCTTCATATTCGGGCCACTTAATACTACAGCCTGCTCGGACTCCATGCGCTGGCTATCTATATCAACTTGGATGGCCTCAGCGCTGACCTTCTCAATCATCGCCCCTTCTTTTAAGTTGGTGGCGGTGACGTTATTTTCCAAGATCAAAATGTTGTTGTTGTATAAAGTCGCTTCATCGGCGTTTACCTGCCAATTTTCTGTTTCACCATATAAGGTAAATACTGGCTTGGTGAAATGCGTAAACCCGAGCTCTTGATACAGCTCCATTTCCTCAGCATAAACGGTGTGGCTTAACTCACCCTGATCGTTATAACTAGTCTGACTTAGCCCAGTTGCGATATAGTCGGGTGTGGCAATATGGTCTTGCTGAGCGACACCATCATCTGTCGACTTCATAAAATAAGGGTACCAAAGCCACGCCATCGCGACGATAAATAGCAGTGATATGAGCGCTCTCGCTGCGTTCATGTGCTACTTCCCTGTGTTCCCAGGCTATGTCCTTGGGCCAGCATCAGCAAATCTGTGAGCTCACGCACAGCACCAAAACCGCCCGGTAGCAAGGTACTGTAATGGGCTATTCGCTTAACCAGTGGGTGAGCGTCATTAACCGCTACGGCGAACCCGGCTTGCTCCATCACCGGTAAATCAGGGCCATCATCACCAATGTAGGCTATTTGCTCATCGCTTAGGTTTAATGTGCGTTTTAACTGTGCATAGGCTTCGAGCTTATTCTCTTTACCTTGATAAATGTGGGGGACACCCAAACTTTGCATTCGCGTTTGTACTATCTGTGATTGTCGCCCGGTGATAACAGCAACTTCAACACCCGCATTGAGCAACGCTTTAATGCCGAACCCGTCTTTGGTATTAAAGGCCTTTAATTCCTCGCCTTGATTGCCTAAATAGATACGGCCATCTGAAAACACGCCATCAATATCGCAAATTAACAATCGAGTGCGCTGTGCACGTTGCCATGCGTCTTCGTCTATGGCTTGGTATAACTCTGAAAACAACACTAAATCACCCCCGCGCGCAATAAGTCTTGCGTATTCAGCGCGCCAATGGGACGTTGCTCGTGATCGGTCACAATGAGTCCATTGATGCGCTTTTGCTCCATAATTTTCAGTGCTTCCGCCGCCAGCATATGAGCATCGGCTGTGGTGCAGTTTGGAGTCATTACCTCAATCAGCGCGGTGTTGTGAATATCCACTCGCTGCTCCAATACACGGCGTAAATCGCCATCGGTAAATAGCCCTACCAGTCGCTCATTATCATCGACAACAGCGGTCATGCCTAAGCCTTTGCTTGAGATTTCTAACAAGGCTTCTTTAATACTTTGTGATTGGTGACTGCGTGGCACGTCATCGCCGCTATGCATAACATCATTCAAGGTCAGTAATAAACGTTTACCTAAGCTACCGCCGGGGTGGGAGAGGGCAAAGTCATCGGCGGTAAAGCCTTTGGCTTCTAATAAAGCAACAGCGAGTGCATCGCCCATTGCCAAGGTTGCTGTCGTGCTTGCGGTGGGGGCTAAACCCAGCGGGCAGGCTTCTTGCGATACTTTAATACATATATGGGCATCAGCTAAGGTGGCCATACTTGATTGAGGATTGCCGGTCATGGCAATCATGGGCGCGCCAATACGTTTAATTACCGGAATAATGCTCACAATTTCGTGCGTTTCGCCAGAGTTAGAAATGAGCATAACGATGTCATTTTCAGTGATCATGCCTAAATCACCATGGCTGGCCTCACCTGGGTGCACGAAAAACGCTGGAGTGCCGGTACTTGCAAGGGTCGCGGCAATTTTATTACCAACATGTCCTGATTTACCCATGCCAATAACGATGACTCGGCCGCTACAAGCCATGATCATCTCGCACGCTTGAATAAATTGTGCGTCTAAATACTGATGTAACTCCTGCAAAGCGGTTTGTTCTATTTCTAAAACCCGTTGTGCGGTGGCAATAAAGCTTTGGCTCATACTATTACTCTAGGCTAACTGACTAAAAATATATCCTTGGTAGGCAAAAAATGCGACTAGTAAAAAGCCGCCCTCGATTCTGTTGATACGCCGCGCGCCACGAAAGTTCAAACTCATGGCAATAAGCACCACCGTTGCCGCAATCATAATTAATGCATCACGGTTAGCGGCGGAGGGGTCGATAACCGATGGGTTTAAAATACCGGCGATGGATAGGACAGCGAGAATATTAAATAGATTCGAGCCGACAATGTTGCCCAGTGCTAAGTCGTCTTCATTTTTCAGCACCCCAGCCACACAAGCAGCAAGTTCCGGTAAACTAGTGCCAATGGCAATGATGGTAAGCCCAATGACTAAATCAGAAAGGCCAAAATACTGGGCTATGTCCACTGCTGAGTCGACAATAAAATGCGAACTGATGGGCAGCATCGCCATCCCGATAATCAACCAAATCAGTGCGGACTTGTTGCTCACCCCACTGGGTATTTCATCACAGACTTCACTCACTAAGGGATCGTCATCATTACTTTTTTGATTGCGTGAAATAACAATCAAAAAAACGATAAAGGTGACAAAACCGCACGCCAATAACCACCCCTCGAGCTGAGAGAAATAATTATCGGTAAACATATACCATGCAATCAGTGACACCACGAGCACAATGGGCATTTCGCGCTTTAGTGTAATGGAGGACACTGAAAGTGGGCGTAGCAAAGCAGTAATACCTAACACCAAGAGAATATTGGTAATGTTTGAACCAACAGCGTTGCCGACAGCGGTATCGGTTTTATCTGCCAGTGCAGCAGAAGCTGATACCATCATCTCTGGTGCCGACGACCCCATTGCGACCACAGTCAAACCGATGATTAGGGCTGGCACCCCTAAGTTGCGTGCCAGCGCAGCTGCGCCATAAACAAAACGATCCGCACTCCATACTAGGGCGACAAAACCAGCGACTAGAATGGCGAAAGAGGTGAGCATGATTAATGAGCCATTGATGTAAGTGAAACCTTGGCGCAGATAGTAACAAACTGGGCTGTGTTTGTGTAAGAAAACCGTGTGTTTAGGTGTTCCACTGAGCAGGAATTTGAACGGGCTTACAAAAATTTACAGAATCTTTTTTCCCTCAGCGTAAAAAAACTTTAAAATACGAGGTCTAATGATAGAAATGAGCGGGAGAGCGACTTGTCGCAACCAATAGTAGAAATCAAGGATGTTACCTTCTCGCGCGGAGAGCGTGTTATCTATCAAAATATGGACTTTACCATTCCGAAAGGGAAGATCACTGCTGTTATGGGCCCAAGTGGTATAGGTAAAACCACTTTGCTCAGGCTGATTGGTGGGCAATTAAAGCCCGATTCGGGCGATATTTTATTTCAAGGCAATAGCATTCCAAGCATGTCACGTTCGGCGCTTTATCAAGCGCGAACAAAAATGAGCATGCTGTTTCAAAGTGGTGCGCTGTTTACCGATATGTCGGTGTATGACAATATCGCCTTTCCTCTTAGAGAGCACACTGAACTCAGTGAGGAGTTAATTCGCTTGGTGGTGTTAATGAAACTACAAGCGGTTGGCTTACGTGGCGCAAAAGATTTAATGCCTGCTGAGTTGTCCGGGGGGATGGCACGCCGCGCTGCTTTGGCTCGCGCGATAGCCCTAGACCCTGAGTTTATCATGTATGATGAGCCTTTCGCCGGACAAGACCCCATCTCAATGGGCGTGTTAGTGCGGCTAATTAAATCACTCAACGAAGTGTTGGGGTTGTCTTCTTTGATTGTTACCCACGATGTGCAAGAGGTGTTGAGTATCGCCGACCACGTGATTATTCTCGCCGACAAAGGGGTGATTGGCAGTGGCAGCCCGGCACAAATGCGCGAACATGAATCGCCCTTAGTGCGGCAGTTTCTGCAAGGGCTGTCCGATGGGCCAGTTCCTTTTCACTTTGATGCTGAGCCTTATGAACAGGAGTTGTTGTCATGATGCAGTCGCTGCTTAATTTGTGGCAACGCCTTGGACATAAAAGTCTAAGCCGTTTCGCGTCGATGGGGCGCGCTACACAGATGTTGCTGGGTGCCTTAATTAGTGTTCCTAATGTGCGCAAAGGCACGCCCTTACTAATTCGACAGCTGTATATGGTGGGTTTTCAGTCACTAATTATTATTTTGGTGTCAGGGCTGTTTATTGGCATGGTCTTAGCTCTGCAAGGCTATACCGTATTAGTTGATTACGGCGCAGAAGATAGCTTGGGGCCACTGGTTGCTTTGAGCCTATTACGCGAACTAGGGCCGGTGGTGACGGCGCTGTTATTTGCTGGTCGCGCTGGCAGCGCGTTAACCGCCGAAATTGGTTTAATGAAAGCCACCGAGCAGTTAACGAGTTTAGAAATGATGGCTGTAGACCCGCTAAAGCGCGTCATTTCACCACGCTTTTGGGCCGGCATGATTAGTATGCCGCTGCTTGCGCTGATCTTCTCTGCTATTGCCATCATCGGCGCACATTTAGTGGGCGTAGATTGGCTTGGCGTAGATAGAGGCAGCTTCTGGTCTATTATGCAAGCGCAAGTGTCGTTCGAAAAAGACGTTCTCAACGGCCTGATTAAAAGCTTTGTCTTCGCCTTGTTGGTAACCTGGATAGCCCTATACAAAGGCTATGACTGTATCCCGACCTCTGAGGGGATCAGTAAAGCGACCACAGAAACCGTTGTGCATTCATCATTAGCCGTTCTTGGCTTCGATTTTATTTTGACCGCCGTAATGTTTGGCGGCTAAAGGATTAACACCATGAATTCGAGAAAAATTGAAATTTTAGTCGGCTTCTTTGTCACTCTTGGTGTGGCGGCGCTGGCAATTCTGGCTTTAAAGGTCGCCAATGCGGGATTAGCTGGTAGTAATGGCACTTATTCATTGCAGGCTAAGTTTGAAAATATAGGATCATTGAAAACACGCGCTCCGATTAAAGTCGGTGGCGTTGTGGTTGGCCGTGTTGAGGGCATTCAAGTGCACCCCAGTGAATTTGTTCCTGTGGTTGAAATGGCCATCGACAACCAATATGAGTGTAAGTTTTCCGATGCCACATCGGTATCGATATTAACCTCGGGCATACTCGGTGAGCAGTATTTGGGTATTTCCCCGGTCATAGCGAGTGACTCGGCACAGCAAAATTGTTTAGGCAATGAAGTGGCGCAGGCACAAAGCGAGGATGAGCTTTCGATAGATGCCGTATTTGGCGTACAAACGAAAGCGCTCAAGGATGGCGATATGATCACTGACACCAAATCAGCCTTGGTTTTAGAAGAGCTTATCGGCCAGTTTTTATTTAATCAAAGTAGCGAGTAATGATTATGCGTAAGCTGTTCATTGTTTTAACTGCCGTACTCTTGGCCGCCACTTCTAGCTTACAGGCACAAGAGGTGGATTTAAGTGAACCTTATAAAATGGTGCGTCAGGTTGCTGATAACACCTTTAAGCGTGTTGAGCGCGATCAACAGAAAATTCAAGCCGATAAAGAATACCTAAAGGTCATTGTCGAAGAAGAGCTGTTGCCCTATATCGACTATAAGTATGCGTCTTATCGTATGCTCGCAAGCTATATTCAAAAAGCGCGCAGTATCGAAGACCCCGAAGAGAAGAAGCAGGCGATAGCCCATATAAAGCGCTTTATTGATGTCTTCAAAAACTACTTGGTAACCACCTATGCTGGGGTGTTTACGCAGTACACGAACCAAAAGGTCGAGTTTGCTGCGCCTCGTGATGTTGGTGATGCGAATGTGGTTGTGGTAAAGACAACCATTAAGGACCCAGGCAAACCAGACATTGATATTGGCTTCAAAGTGCGTAAGGATAACGACAACCAATGGCGTGCTTATGACATGATCGCCGAAGGCATCAGTTTGCTTGATGCCAAGCAAAGCGAAATACACGGTATTTTGCGCCAAGAAGGTATTGAGCACGTGATTGATTTACTAGATAAGAAAAGCCAGTTACCTGTGCAATTTCGAGGTGATGGTGTCGATGAGTAAGCTGTCGCTGAAGCAAATTAAGCCACAGCACTTTGCCATTGCCGGTGAGTTAACTCGCCACAGCGTTGCCGATAAACGCTTAAGTGAGCAGCTTGTGCAAGGCCAAGAGCAAGTGGAAATCGATTTGAGCGAAGTGACGCGAGTCGATACTGCAGGCTTAGCGTGGCTTATTCAGGCATCGTCGCAACTGCAACGCCAAGGGCGCCAGTTACAACTAAACCATATACCTGAGCAGTTGCATAAACTTATGCAGTTGGGACAGGTCGAAAGTATTTTTGAGTGAGAGTGATGCAAAGCAGTCAAGTAGAAGCTTTATTAAAACAAGAGCTAGGTCTTGAAGAGATAATCGTAAAAGTAGAAGGGACCCATTACCAAGTAATTGCCGTGGGTGACTGCTTCGATGGGCTCACACCAGTGAAAAAGCAACAGCTTGTTTATAAACCACTGATGGAAAAAATCTCAGACGGCACCATTCATGCGGTTTCTATTCGCGCTTTTACGCCAGAGCAATGGCAACGCGAACGTAAGTTTATCCTTCCGCAGTAATTAGGAATCAGCATGGACCATTTTATTATTCAAGGCGGCACACCGCTGAGCGGTGAGCTCACCATTTCTGGTGCTAAAAATGCAGCATTGCCAATTTTATTCGCAGCGCTGCTGGCTGATTCACAAAGCACGTTTAGCAATGTTCCTAAGCTGCGGGATATCAATACCACCGAAGCGCTGTTGAAAGAATTAGGCGCAGGAGTTCGTTGGCAAGACGAGCAATTACTGATCGATGGTGGTTCTGTCGATAAGGTGCTTGCTCCTTACGACTTAGTAAAGCAAATGCGCGCATCGGTGTTGGCCTTAGGCCCCTTACTTGCGCGCTTTGGCCAAGCTCAAGTTTCTCTGCCCGGTGGCTGTGCCATTGGGGCACGACCTGTGGATATTCATATTCAAGGTATGCGCCGTATGGGAGCAACCATTGAGGTTGAAAATGGGTACATTAACGCCCATGTCGAAGGTCGGCTGCAAGGTGCGGAAATCTTTATGGATACCGTCAGTGTGGGCGCAACCGAAAACCTGTTGATGGCGGCAACCTTAGCACAAGGTAAGACGGTACTCGAAAACGCGGCGCGTGAGCCGGAGATTAGCGATTTAGCCAAGTACTTGAATAACATGGGCGCTAAAATCAGCGGAGCAGGAACCAGTCGCATCGAAGTGCAAGGCGTAGAGCGTTTGCAAGGGTGTGAACATGCGATTTTACCGGATCGTATAGAAACCGGAACATTCCTAGTTGCAGCAGCCATGGCAAAAGGCGACGTGTTATGCAAAAACACTGACTATCATAGCCTTGAGCCAGTTATTGAAAAACTGCGTGAGGCGAATGCACTTGTTGAAGTGACCGACAACAGCATTTACTTAGATATGCGTGGTCGTGAGCTCAAAGCTGTGAATATTAAAACCGCACCTCACCCAGGGTTTCCTACGGATATGCAAGCGCAGTTTACGGCGCTAAATGTGGTTGCTAATGGCAGCGCCACAATCACGGAAACTATTTTTGAAAACCGGTTTATGCATGTACCTGAACTTCAGCGCATGGGAGCCAATATTCGCCTTGAAGGGAATACTGCAATTTGTGGCGACAGTCCTAAATTGACTGGCGCACGGGTTATGGCGACCGACTTGCGGGCCTCTGCAAGTTTGATCTTAACCGGGATCATTGCCAGTGGTGAAACCCGTGTTGACCGCATTTATCATGTTGATCGTGGTTATGAGCATATTGAAGACAAACTCAGCGCGCTTGGTGCCAATATTAAACGTGTGAGTGAGTAGTCTCGCTATTGACTTGGTAATAGAAAAAGGCCGCTGATAGCGGCCTTTTTAGATGGTAATGTGGGTGTGTTCGATTATAACCGGGTTTCTAGTTCAGCGACGGTGACCGTCAAGGTGTGTGGCTCACCATCACGATAGAGTTCTACCTCAAGTTCAGTCCCCGGTTCGGTGTTGGCGATGCGCTCCAGTGTTTGTTGGATATTACTCACCGAATGCCCGCCCATGCTGACGACAATATCGCCTTCTTTGATACCAGCTCGCCACGCCGGCCCGAGTGGGTCCATTTTATTGATACGCATACCGGCGATGGCCATATGGTTATTAGTGACTTCCCGACCTTGCTGATCGACAGCGGTTACATCCATGCCCATGTAGCCACGCACAACCCGACCATAGCGAATAAGCTTATCCATAACATCCTTAGCGAGAGAGTAGGGAACAGCAAAGAAGATCCCTTGAATATCGAGGTTCGCTCGGGTTTTAAACTGTGCTGAGGTAATGCCAACCAAGTCGCCATGAGAATTCACTAAGGCACCGCCTGAGTTACCGACATTTATCGCGGCATCCATTTGTAGCAGGCTACTGTGGGAGCTGTCGGTTACTCGTTGCTTTCCGGTGGCACTAATAATCCCCTGAGTAATGGTTTGCCCTAAGTTAAGGGGGTTACCAATAGCCAGCACCACATCGCCAACCTGAGGTTTGAAGTCATTATCAACCGGGATAGCTGGCAGATTCTCCCCCGCTACTTTCAATAATGCTAAATCAGTAACGGTATCAAACCCTACTAACTGCACCTCACTAAAACGGCGTCCATCAGCAAGAATGACCTCGACTAAATCAGCATTATTAATGACATGGTAGTTAGTCAAAATGTAGCCGTCTGGACTCATTAGTACGCCTGATCCAAGTTCAGATACGGTGTTCTGCCTTTGCATGTAACGTGGCTGAGTCGAGATGCGCTCAGAATACACTGTGACCACTGCGGGCGCAGCACGGCGTACCGCTTTGGCGTAGCTCATATGTGAGCCAGTAAAGCCATCAGCGGAGAGAATGGGGAGCAAAGCATCACGCAAAGACGGAGTGGCGAGCACAATAATAAAGGCGATACCCAGACCACTTAATAGCGGCAGCAAGGCGAACTTAATCTTTTTCAGCACGAGATAATAATTATTATTTATTTATAAGCTTAGGCAATGATGGCACATAAACGACAACAGCGGCAAGGGCGCCGCTGTTGAATGTTGTTAAAGCACAGCAGGGGTTACTGAATAGGCGCGAAGAAGGTGCTATTGCCACGGCGTACTACCAGCACAATATTACCTTGAATATCTTTGATTAGATTAGCAAGTTCACGCACGGTTTCTACCCGCTCACGGTTGACCTGAGTAATAATGTCTCCCTCTTCCAAGCCCAGTCGGGCAGCAACGGAACGGGGGTCTACCGAATTGATAATAACCCCTTTGATACCGTTACGTTTGCCGGACTCAAGCTCTGCACCGGCTAAGGCGCGATGAATTTCGGCGGCTTCCTCTGTAACATTGTCGGCTGCGGCTAAGGTCACGTCTAACTCGATTTCTTCATCATCACGGAAAATACCGATTTCCACTTCCTTGCCCTCGCCTAGGGTAGCAATTTTGCCGGCTAATTCAGCAAAGCTCTTAATGTCGTCACCGTTGACGCTGATGATAACGTCGCCGGCTTTGATGCCTGCTTTCTCGGCAGCTGAGTCTTCAACGACGCGCTCAACCATTGCACCTTGTTTAACATCGAGATCCAAGGCCTCGGCATAACCCGCATCTAATGTGCGCCCGGAAACACCCAATGAACCACGGCGCACTTGTCCGTACTCAACAATCTGATCGACTAAGTTTTTCATCATATTAGAGGGGATGGCAAAACCGATACCAACGTTACCACCGGAAGCACCTAAAATAGCAGTGTTAATACCGATTAGTTCACCTTTGAGGTTAACTAGCGCTCCCCCTGAGTTACCTTGGTTGATAGCCGCATCGGTTTGAATAAAGTCCTCATAGCCTTCGATATTCAGCCCACTACGCCCTAGGGCACTGACGATACCTGAAGTGACTGTGTGGCTTAAACCAAATGGGTTACCGATAGCGACAGAAAAGTCACCAACACGGAGCTTGTCAGAGTCAGCGAGTTTGACTTCAGTAAGGTCTTCGCCATCGACTTGTAACAGCGCGATATCTGATTCTTTATCAGCGCCGACGAGCGTCGCTTCGAATTCACGACCATCTTCTAAGGTCACCACCATTTCCTCGGCATCGGCGATAACATGGTTATTCGTCACTACATATCCTTCATCGGCGTCGATGATGACACCGGAGCCTAGGCCACTAAATGGACGCTTTTGTGAACGAGGTTGGGGGCGCCCAAAGAAGAAGTCAAACGGATCGACACGGCGACGCACTTCTTTTGAGCCGGATACACGAATACTCACTACGCCAGGAGTGACGCGTTCGAGCATAGGTGCAAGCGTAGGTAACTGCTGTCCATCTACCGCGACGGGCAGCTTGGCATGAGAGATATTAGGTTGAGCAAGTAAAGTGGCCGATAAAATAGCGGCACTGATGATTGATAACTTCATTTTCATAGTCTGGGCAAACTCCACAATACAGGGGCTGCATGGCAGCCCGATACCTATAAAGCTATTTCCTATACAGACTATGGGGTCGTTAATTTAGTTCCTCAAGAGATAAATAACTGCCTATTTATCAGGCAGGTTGCTTATCGTTAGATTTTTGCTCACCACTAAATAACCCTGATTCGCCGCTGGCATAATCGGTTGGCTGACTGTCGTGCACGCTGCGAGTAGGCTGGCGCTCGGGACGCTGATTTAAAGACGCATGCAGTTGCTCAGTGGTTTCTTTTGAGAAGAAAGGCTGGCTTAAATCAACATCTTGCTTTGCAGTTAATAAGTGGTCGCTTTGCTGTACATGGTTAACTAACTGTTCGTAGTTTTCTTTGAGCTTAGCGATCAATTTATTGGTGTTATCTAAATGATCAGCGACATCTTGACGGTAACGCTCAAGGTCATTTTGCGCTTGTTGCGCTTGCTCTTCTAATTCGCCCTGTTTGAAGCGGCGTTTAGTCATCCAGCTGCCAACAAAAAAGCTGCATGCAGCAACAATAATTACGATACCTAGCCAAGTAGTGGTATACATAAATTTCCCCTTTTGAAAACTTTACTGAGTCAAATATACGCTTTGTTGTCAGCCGTGTTAAGATAGCGCGAAAATTAATCCCTAGTATTGCTCCTATCACCATGACACCTTGGCAAAAATATCAACAAGATTTACAGCGCGATGACTTCCTCCATGATGAAGCACAAGAAAACGCGGTGCGTCACCTGCAACGCCTGTATGATGACATTGTTGCTCAGCCTGAAAAGCCGCGCGGTTTTTTCTCTAAGCTGTTTGCCAAGGATAGCACGAAGGCCATCAAAGGGCTTTACTTTTGGGGAGGAGTAGGGCGTGGTAAGACCTATCTGGTCGATACCTTTTACGAGGCTCTACCGACTGAGCGTAAAATGCGGGTGCATTTTCACCGGTTTATGCACCGCGTGCATCAGGAGCTAAAGCAATTACAAGATGTTAAAAACCCGCTGTTGGTGGTGGCCGATAAGCTCAAAGCCGAAACCGACATCATCTGCTTTGATGAGTTCTTTGTTCAGGATATCACTGACGCCATGCTATTAGGTGGCCTGATGGAAGCGCTGTTTGCGCGAGGGATTGTATTAGTTGCGACGTCTAATATTGTGCCTGATGAGCTGTATAAAAATGGTTTGCAGCGGGCACGTTTCCTGCCCGCAATTGAGTTGGTAAAGGCTAATACCGAGATAGTGAATGTCGATTCCGGCGTTGATTATCGCTTACGTACCCTTGAGCAAGCGGAAATTTTTCACAGTCCGCTTGATGAGCAAGCGGATCAAAACCTATTTGCTTATTTCGAGCAACTATCACCCGAGCCGGGCAGAGCAAACGAGGCCATTGAAATTGAAGGGCGGATGATTCAAACACGCATGGTCAGTGACTGTATTGTGATGTTTGATTTTGCCGAACTGTGTGAAAGTGCGCGCTCGCAAGTGGATTATATGGAAATCTCCCGCCTTTATAACACCGTGTTACTCGCTAATGTGAAACAAATGGGGCAACACAATGATGACGCTGCGCGTCGTTTTATTGCGTTAGTCGATGAGTTTTATGAGCGTAATGTGACGCTGATTATCTCCGCACAAGCGCCCATTGAAGCGCTCTATACTCAAGGGAACTTAAACTTTGAGTTCAAACGCTGTGTCAGCCGACTGCAAGAGATGCAATCACGCGAATATCTGGAGCGCCCTCATTTAGCCTAGTCGGTTCGTTTTTACAGCCCCTATCACTGCATAAAAAATCAGCGCGGCGGTAGCCAAGGGATTTTCAAACTGCTATACTCCCGCGCCTGCCACGTTGCGTTCTATCACTGTATTTAGCTTAGCCACTATTTACAGTATCAAGTCTTAAACTCGAAGGGGTTAAAGCATTAGTAGAGCGGCAGTTAATAAACTGCCTGTGGTTTTAAAATTGAAAACATTGGATTTTTAGAATGAAAACGTTTGTTGCTAAACCAGAATCAGTAAAACGTGACTGGTACGTAGTTGACGCCGAAGGTAAAACTTTAGGTCGCATCGCTACTGAAATCGCTCGTCGTCTTCGCGGTAAGCATAAAGCAGAGTACACTCCACACGTTGACACTGGTGACTACATCATCGTAATCAACGCTGACAAAGTTACTGTAACTGGTAACAAAGCTCAGAACAAAATGTACTATGCGCACACTGGTTACCCAGGTGGCCTGAAGTCTACTAACTTTGAGAAACTTCAAGCTAGCAAGCCTGAGATGATCATTGAAAAAGCGGTTAAAGGCATGTTGCCACGTGGTCCTCTAGGCCGTGCAATGTTCCGTAAGCTTAAAGTTTACGCAGGTACTGAGCACAATCACGCTGCACAGCAGCCTCAGGTTCTAGACATTTAAGGAGCACAGTCATGGCAAATCAATACTACGGTACAGGTCGTCGTAAAAGTTCAAGTGCTCGCGTATTCCTACGCCCAGGCACTGGCAACATCGTAATTAATCAACGTTCTATCGAAGAATACTTCAGTCGTGAAACGTCTCGCATGGTTGTTCGTCAGCCATTAGAGCTTGTTGAAATGACTGAAAAGTTTGACCTATACATCACTGTTGAAGGTGGTGGTTCTACAGGTCAAGCTGGTGCAATCCGTCACGGTATTACCCGTGCGCTTATGGAGTTTGACGAGTCACTTCGTTCAGACCTTCGTAAAGCTGGCTTTGTTACTCGCGATGCTCGTAAAGTTGAGCGTAAGAAAGTGGGTCTTAAGAAAGCACGTAAGAACACTCAATTCTCGAAGCGTTAATTTTTTACGTATCCAGAATTTCAAAACCCGGCTTTGCTTTGGCAAACCGGGTTTTTTACTTTAGGCAATGATAAAGTGTCATCTCCCCCGTTACTGCCTTAAAGTTTGATATTTTTCTATTATTTCCCTCATTTAATGCCCATCGCGCCACTATTTTTGATAAAATTTTGCTACAATTGCGTGGCAAATAAACCGATGAAGTGATTTTTAATACTTTGCTGAACCGATATTGATCTTTGTCACCGTCACCAGCAAGTAACCGCGATATGATCGTTCACGCTGATCTATGCCGTAAAAAGTTGCATGGCAATAATGGCGGTGTTTATTGGCGGTGAGACAATGAATAACCTTGTTTTAATCAAGGCTTTTATTTATGATCGCTTCTATTTTGTAACTTCAAAAATTAACCTGCTGTAACTGATGTTCTCAATATAGCAAGTGTTGAGAATCATAGTGGAGATAAGTGGATGAGCAATGCGCCTGTAGACAACAGCCGACGCCGCTTTTTAACCATAGCTACCTCTGTTGTAGGTGGTGTTGGTGCGGTTGGAGCTGCTGTTCCTTTTATCGCGTCTTGGAACCCAAGTGAGAGAGCTAAATCTGCGGGTGCTCCCGTAGAAGTTGATATCTCGAAGATTGAGCCAGGACAACTAATCCGTGTTGAGTGGCGAGGCAAACCTGTATGGGTTATCTCGCGTACGCCTGACATGTTAAAACAACTTAAAGAGCACGAAGATCAGCTGCGTGATCCTCAATCTGAGGAACCACAACAGCCTGAATTTGCTAAGAACCCAATGCGTTCTCGCAAAGACGATATCTTTGTCGCTGTGGGTATCTGTACTCACTTAGGTTGCTCTCCTAGCTTCTTACAAGGTGGCTTTGGCGAGAAAGTGGAAGGTACTGATGATGGTTTCTTCTGTCCATGTCACGGTTCTAAGTTTGATATGGCAGGTCGAGTATTCCAATCGGTTCCCGCTCCACTGAACCTTGAGATCCCTCCTTATTACTTCATTGATGACACCACGATTTTGGTCGGTGGTGAAAAAGGCGAAGGGGCAGCATAATGTTTGGTAATATTATCAATTGGATTGATGAACGTATTCCCATGACTCGCGTCTGGAATATGCACATCGCACAATATCCAGCACCGAAAAACTTTAACTTCTGGTACTTCTTTGGCTCATTGGCCATGCTCGTGCTAGTAAACCAAATCGTCACGGGCATTTGGTTGACCATGAACTTTGTACCTTCTGCTGAAGGTGCTTTTGCTTCCGTTGAATATATCATGCGTGATGTTGAATACGGCTGGCTACTGCGTTATCTCCACTCTACAGGGGCTTCTGCCTTCTTCGTGGTGGTTTATTTGCACATGTTCCGTGGCATGATCTACGGTTCATATCAAAAACCGCGTGAGCTATTGTGGTTGTTTGGTATGTTTATCTTCCTAGCATTAATGGCTGAAGCCTTCATGGGTTACTTATTACCATGGGGTCAGATGTCATTCTGGGGTGCTCAAGTTATTATCTCACTGTTTGGTGCGATTCCGGTTATTGGTGATGATCTAACACTGTGGATCCGTGGTGACTATGTTATCTCTGGTGCCACGTTGAACCGTTTCTTTGCATTGCACGTTATCGCGCTGCCATTAGTGCTCGTTATTCTCGTGTTCTTACACATTGTTGCGCTGCACGAAGTGGGCTCAAACAACCCTGACGGTATCGATATTAAACGTAAAAAAGGCACTGTTGCGGAAGAAGACAAAGCGAAATTCAAATTCCACGAGTACTACACCGATAAGAAAGATATTGTCGATGCAATACCGTTCCACCCTTACTACACAGTGAAAGACATTGTTGGTGTGGTTGGCTTCTTGATTATTTTCTCTTACATCGTGTTCTTTACGCCAGAGATGGGCGGCTTCTTCTTGGAAGCACCAAACTTTGAAGCAGCGAACCCGCTGAAAACGCCTGAGCATATTTTCCCGGTATGGTACTTCACGCCGTTCTACGCAATCCTGCGTGCAATTCCAGATAAACTACTGGGTGTTGTGGCTATGGGCGCGTCTATTGTGGTGTTAGCTTTACTACCTTGGATTGACCGTGGTCGCGTACGCTCTATTCGCTATCGTTGTGGTTTCCACAAATTGAATATTGCGCAGTTCGTTGTGACCTTTGTTATTCTTGGTTGGGTTGGTGCAACACCTCAAACTGATTTCAAAACAATTCTGTCGCAGATTTGTACGGTGACCTATTTCATGTTCTTTGTGTTACTGTTCTTCTACAGTAAAAACGAGAAAACCAAGCCATTGCCAGAGAGGTTGACGAAATGATGAAGAAACTAGTTATCGGTTTATTCGCATTGCTGCCTACTTTGTCGATGGCAGCAGGTCCTTCGATGCCGCTGCAAGACGCGAACATTGACCTAAAGGACCAGGCATCATTACAGCGTGGTGCTAAGTTGTTCATGAACTACTGCCTTGGTTGTCACCAAATGCAGTATCAGCGCTACCAGCGTACCTTCCGCGATATCGGTATTCCTACTGAAATCGGCGAAGAGACGCTTATTTTTGATGGTTCAAAAGTAGGTAGCCATATTAAAAATGCGATGGGTGAAGAAGATGCAGCGAAATGGTTTGGTGCGGCTCCGCCGGATTTAACCTTAATCGCACGTGTTAAGTCACCTGACTACATCTATACGTACTTAAAGTCGTTTTATAAAGATGAGTCGCGTCCTTTTGGTGTGAACAATGTAGTGTTCCCATCAGTAGGTATGCCGCACGTGTTGCAAGAGTTGCAAGGTCTACCAACGCCAATTTACCAAGAAGTTGAGCAAAATGGTAAAACAGTACAAAAAGTAGTGGGTACTGAGACCGATGGGACCGGGGAAATGAGTGTCGATGAATACGACCAAGCTGCCCGCGACCTAGCAAACTTCATGGCGTATGTAGGTGAGCCTTCGCGCTTAGATTCAGAGGCGCTGGGTATTAAGGTCATCGGCTTTTTGGTGATTCTGTTTATCCTCGCTTTCTTTTTGAAGAAAGAATACTGGCGAGATGTTCATTAATTAGAATATTCAACCAGTTAACTCAATAGGGGCAACATGCCCCTATTGCCGTTTAAAGTCATTGCTCAAATTTTGGGCCATGACGCAAAAGTATTTTGTACTTTGTGATTTTTTGATGGAGGTAGGCATGGCCGTTGCTGCCAATAAACGCCCTGTAATGACGCTGTTTTCCGGTGCTAATTGTATGTACAGCCACCAAGTTCGTATTGTCTTGGCGGAAAAAGGAGTTAGCGTGGATATCCACTTGGCGGAGAAGGATAACTTGCCAGAAGCGTTACACGAGATTAACCCATATGGCACTGTACCCACTCTGATTGATCGTGAACTTGGTTTATACCAAGCGAACATCATTATGGAATATCTGGATGAGCGTTTTCCACATCCTCCATTAATGCCTGTTTACCCAGTCATGCGTGGTCGTAGTCGCTTGATGATGCACCGTATCGAAACAGACTGGTACTCACTGGCAGCGAAAATTTATGCCGGTGGCAGTGATGCTGAACAAGCGCGTAAAGAATTGACCGAAGCATTACTTGCTGTGGCTCCTATCTTTAACGAAGCGCCTTATTTTATGAGCGAAGAGTTTAGTCTTGTTGATTGTTACCTTGCGCCACTATTATGGCGTTTACCTGAACTAGGCATTAGCTTAGAAGGTGCTGGTAGCAAAGAGCTAAAAGAATACATGATTCGTTTGTTTGAGCGTGAGTCATTCCAAGCATCACTAACCGAAGCCGAACGTGAGATTCGTCTATAATGACGCCTAACAGACCTTATCTGCTACGCGCCTTTTACGATTGGATTGTTGACAACCAGTGCACACCGCACTTGGTTGTTAACGCCGATTTTCCCAACGTGCAAGTGCCTACTCAGTTTGTTCAAGATGGACAAATTGTGTTGAATATAAGCCCAAGCGCGGTTACTCAGTTCTCAATGGACAACGCTCTGCTGACATTTAATGCTCGATTCGGCGGTCAGCCGATGCAGGTCTATGTGCCAATGGGCGCTGTGTTAGCGATATATGCACGGGAAAACGGTGAAGGGACGGTGTTTACTCAGGATGAAACCTACGAAGAGCAAGAACGCTCAGGTGTAACGCCTTCACAGCCACAGTCTGAAGAGTTGCCTGAACCGCAGCCTGGACTGGAGGCCATTGACAATCCAAACCCACAAGCTAGCCGTGAAACCAGTCAGGAAGACAAGAGTAAGGGCAAAAAAGGCAGTCACTTAAAAGTGATCAAATAGCCTAGCTACATCTTTGGCTAAAACAGCTCACTCTCGGTGAAGGGCATCTACACTACTTCCCGAGGGCTGTTTCCGTGACCGACCGCCTACTGTAATTATTTACTGTATTATGCTTGAAAACAGGCATAAATTACTGAGATAATCTCCCCCTTGATTTTGGGGCCAGTCGCGAGGCGGGGTTTTTAATTCAAATTTTAGAGTTCGTTTGTACTAAAAAATATGGCTGAGAAACGTAATATATTTCTAGTAGGCCCAATGGGGGCCGGCAAGAGCACAATTGGTCGTCACATCGCAGATCAACTACACCTTGAGTTTTATGACTCAGATAACGAAATTGAGCGCCGCACTGGTGCTGATATTGCGTGGGTGTTCGATATTGAGGGCGAAGAAGGTTTTCGTCGTCGCGAAGAGACTGTGATCACTGATTTAACCGAGCTTCAAGGTATTGTACTTGCAACGGGTGGTGGCTCTGTAGTCAGTAAAGAAGTACGCAACAAACTGTCTGCACGTGGTATCGTAGTGTACCTAGAAACCCCAATCGAAAAGCAAGTGGCTCGCACCCAGCGCGACAAACGTCGTCCGCTACTGCAAACTAAAGAAGATCCACAAGACGTGTTAGAGCGTCTAGCTGAGGAGCGTAACCCGCTCTATCAAGAAGTGGCTGACTTCACGGTTCGCACCGACGAGCAAAGCGCCAAAGTGGTCGCTAACCAAATCATTGAGAAGCTTGATTTCTAAATAAACCAGGGAGAATTGCGCATGCTGGAACTTAATGTTGAACTAGGTGAGCGCAGTTACCCCATTTTCATTGGTGATAATTTACTGCGTGATTCTGAGCGCCTAGGGTCATTCTTAGGTCAAAATCGACCAGTTATTGTCACCAATGAAACCATCGCCCCGCTGTATCTAGATATCCTCATAAATACCTTGCATGAACACCAGCCATTAGTGTTCGTGATGCCTGATGGTGAGCAATTTAAAACGCTGCAATGGTTCGAGCGCTTAAATGCGTTTTTGCTTGAGCACAATTGTGGGCGTGACACTTGCCTGCTAGCGCTAGGCGGAGGTGTCATTGGCGACCTTACCGGTTTCGTTGCAGCGTGTTATCAACGCGGCATCGACTTTATACAAATTCCAACGACTCTGTTATCGCAAGTCGACTCGTCTGTCGGTGGCAAAACAGCCGTTAATCATCCCCTTGGGAAAAATATGATTGGCGCTTTTTACCAGCCGCAAGCGGTATTTATTGATAATCGTGTGCTCAACACTTTGCCGAGCAAAGAATTTGCTGCAGGAATGGCGGAAGTGGTCAAATATGGGCTAATTTATGACGCCGATTTATTTGCACAACTAGAACAGCACAGTGATGAAATCAAGGCACAGCACCCGCAGTTGTTACCGCAAGTTATCCACCGTTGCTGTGAAATTAAAGCACAAATTGTCGCCCAAGATGAGAAAGAAGCAGGCCTGCGTGCTCTGCTCAATCTCGGTCATACCTTCGGTCATGCTATCGAAGCACACATGGGCTATGGCCAGTGGTTACATGGTGAAGCCGTAGCCGCCGGGATGGTATTAGCAGCGAAGTTAGCCGTGATGCGTGGTTGGCTTAGTGAACAAGAATTAACGCGCATTGTGACTTTATTAGCGAATTATGATTTACCAACCAGCGCGCCAGAGCAAATGAGCTGCCAAGACTTTATCGCGCATATGAGAAAAGATAAAAAGAATAAGGCGGGCCGCATACGTTTTATTCTTCCTACGGCTTTTGGTCGCTGTGAACTTATCGATGATGTATCAGAGGCCGAGTTAGATACTTTGTTTTCACGCTAATGCAATCGCAAATACTTCCCTCGCGAGCAGCCTTAGCTAAGCGCATCGCGCTGCAATTTAGCTATGGGCAAAACCTTATTCATTTGGTTGCCGCTCCAGGATTCGGTAAAAGCTACCTTTTAGAGCACTTTGTAACCGACCACTACGAACCCTTTAGTAAGGCCTATATTGAAGTTGGCGCTAAGACGCGGGACGAAGATGTGGTGACTCACCTGTTGGAGCATAGCTTTTCTTATCCTTTGGTGGATGTAAACGAGCCCCTCAGTGATAACTTCTACCGTTTAGTAAAGGAGCAGGGGGAGCGACAGTTACTTTGGGTTATAGATAACGCCAAACAGCTATCGCAGGAACTGATCATTGAGTTAGAAAAGCTTGCGAAAACAGCGCCAGGCGCTCTGTATATTCTCTGTGCATCTTCGCGCGCAGAACTATTTGAAAACGCGGTAGACATTCATCTAGAGCCGCTGTCCGATTCGGAAAGCATGCGTCTTATGCAAAGCTTTTATAAGACCTTACCACCGGCAGAAGACCCCATTTTTGCTGAATTCGTGCGTCAATGCCACGGCAATCCTGCATTATTGTTACAGTGGCACCAAGAACAGCAGATGCCAAAACACACGGCAAAGCCAACCCGGCGATGGTGGCTCGTGCCGACCATGATTGTTGTTATTTTGATTGTTATTGGCTTGGTTTATCAACGTGATGAACTAACGGTCATGCTGCCACAAAGCGAGAATGCGCCGGCGGTTGCTAATGATGCGGTCTTTGCAAAGCAGCAACAACCCTCGCAGGGCGCACATGAGGACAACATGCAGCAGCCTGAGCAAGCTAGTGACGGCAATCTCATCGCTGAAAAGCTAGAAAATGATACTCAAGCCGTGGTTGCAGCACTGCAACAGCCAGCCGCGCAGGCGGCTACAGAGCAGGCACAGCCAGTAGAGGAAGCCGAGCCTGAACAGCGACAGAGCGTACCGACCAATAGCCACACGCTGCCATATGATCATCACTGGTATAATCGCCAAGATGATAATTTATGGTTATGGCAACTAACCGTGATGTCTAACGAGCAGCAGGTGGAGACGTATATTGCTCGCCATAATCTCGAGAAAAAAGTACGTCATTATCAACGCGCTGATAAAGGATGGCATATTCTGACTTGGGCACAGCCTGCTAGTCGAAGCGCAATTGATGCACAGCTTATAGAAATTGCAGAGCTACTGCCTAGTTTAGAGCCCTACGCAAAGCAAATCAGTAAGATAAAAGCAGAGATAGACTCGCAACCTAACCCTGAGTTGCGGTAGAATCTTGCGTTAACATCGCCCGCCGCGATGCTGTGATATTTAATTCATAACCGATGAGCAAGTGATTTAATGCAAAAGAAAACCCGTGCTTTCCTGAAGTGGGCGGGCGGCAAATATAGCTTGGTAGATGATATTGCCAAGCGCTTAGATACCGCACAGGCGCTGACGGGCAATCGCGCTACGACACTGGTCGAGCCTTTTGTTGGCGCCGGCTCGGTGTTTCTTAATACGCACTTTGATCATTATGTGCTCAATGATATCAACGCTGATCTTATTAACCTTTACCGTGAATTAACCCACGCCCCTGATGAGTTTATCAGTGACGCTCGTAAGTTATTCAGTGCGGTCAATAATGATGCTGATATTTACTATGGTTTGCGCAAACAGTTTAATGCCAGTCGCGATGCCTACGAGCGTGCCATATTATTTTTGTACATGAATCGCCATGGTTACAATGGCCTGTGTCGCTACAACCTAAAAGGTATTTTTAACGTCCCATTTGGCAAATACAAAAAGCCCTATTTTCCAGAGAAGGAAATGTACTTCTTTGCTGAAAAGGCGCAGCGAGCGACATTTACTTGCTTGAGCTATAAAGATGTTTTTGCCCAGTTGCCAAAAAATGCAGTGGTGTACTGCGATCCCCCTTATGTGCCATTAAGTAAAACCGCATCGTTCACCTCTTATGCAAAAGGTGGTTTTAATCTTGATGATCAGGCTAACCTTGCCAATTTAGCGGAGCAAGCTGCGGGAGTAAGTAACACTTCGGTGTTGATCTCTAACCATGATACCCTTTGGACCCGCAAAATATACGAACAAGCCAGTATTGATGTGCTGAATGTAAAGCGCACAATTAGCCCCAAGGGACATGCTCGCAATAAGGTAAGTGAGTTGATGGCGATGTATTTATCTGGCCGGCAATACCAATTGAACCAAACCAAGCACGCCTAAAATAAAGGCGATAAATAATACGATAGCGATAGCAATAAGCACTTTTGGATTATGGTGCTTAAAGTCATGCTCACGCTTGGCATTACTTTGAACCCCAAAAAATGCGGCGATAACGCTTTGCAGTTGCGACCACATAAGTAGAGTCGTGACTTAGTAAGATTTGCTTGAGAATTGGCGAGACTTGTTGTCGTCGCGGGTCAATAGTTCGAGTAAATCGAGGTAGTGAAATTGTGCGCTGCGGCTGTCGCCAGTTAACCATGCGAACCAAGACTGTTGGGCTTGGTGGTTACAGGCTTGCTTCATATCGATGTCATAGGTAGAGGCGGAGCCATTACATTGGCATTGTTCCAACGCCACTTGTTGCGCTTGTACTGAGCTGTTTATGCTGAAGGCAGCGACTGTAACACCCAATGCAGCGGCTGCTACAAGCAGTGTACGAGTTGTAAGGCCAAACATATCCATCTCCAGTCCATTAGTATTAATCAGAGCTTACTCAATATTGATTAAAAAAACAACTGAATATTAACTGAAAAACAAAACTTTTTCTTTAAAAACAAGGGTCTTATGTTTAATTAATGTTAATTTTTGTTTTTAAATTATTGTTTCTTTTCACTTATCTGTGCAGCAAAGTTCGCAAACTTAATTTACTAAGCTGACACGCTCGTCTGTTTTCCGTTAAAGTAACGGCTAAGTTCAAAGGAGCCGTAATATGAAAGATTACCTGATAGCGCCGTCTATTTTAGCAGCCGACTTTGCTCGCCTCGGTGATGAAGTAGAACGCGTATTGGCGGGTGGAGCCGATGTGATTCATTTCGATGTCATGGATAACCATTATGTTCCCAACCTTACTTTTGGCCCTATGGTGTGCAAAGCGATACGGGATTTTGGTATTAGTGCACCGATTGATGTGCACTTAATGGTTAAGCCTGTCGATAGTTTAATTCCGCAGTTTGCACAAGCCGGTGCCAGTATTATTACCTTCCACCCCGAAGCCAGTGAGCACATTGATAGAAGCTTAGCGTTAATCAAAGAACAGGGCTGTAAAGCCGGACTGGTCCTCAATCCCGCAACACCTTTGCATATTTTAGAGCATGTGATGGATAAACTGGACGTTATTCTTCTGATGTCGGTGAATCCAGGTTTTGGTGGCCAAAGCTTTATTCCCCATACACTAGAAAAGCTGCGCCAGACCCGTGCGTTAATTGACGCCAGCGGCCGTGATATTCGCTTGGAGGTGGATGGCGGCATAAAAGTAGATAACATTGCTGAAGTTGCAGCAGCCGGCGCTGATATGTTCGTGGCTGGTTCGGCGATTTTCAACCAACCCGATTATAAAGCGGTGATTACGCAAATGCGCGACCAATTGGCAAAGGTGCAGGCGTGAAGTATCAAGCGCTGCTATTTGACCTAGACGGCACCTTAGTGGATAGCGCTGAGGATATGTATATTGCTAGCAACTTGATGCTAACTGATTTAGCACGGCCCATTGTCTCGCAAACTATGGTGCGTCAGTTTGTAGGCAATGGTATTGAGATGCTAGTGAAACGGCTACTAAGCGGTGACATGGCGGTGAATCCTTATCTAAGCGCTGCAGATATAGAGCGAGCGACCTCGCTGTTTTTCAGCCATTATGAAGCGGTAGTCGCTGAGCATAGCGCGCTCTATCCCCATGTAGAAACGGTACTTGCTGCATTTGCACATATTCCCAAAGCTGTGGTGACTAATAAAGCGCGTCGCTTTACCTTGCCGCTGTTAGAGAAAATGGCCATTGCCAGCCATTTCGATGTTGTTATATGTGGCGATGACGGCGACAAGAAACCGGCCCCGACACCGCTTTTGAGTGCGAGCGAACAATTAGCCGTTGCACCTAAGGACTGCCTTATGATCGGAGACTCCAAATCTGATCTATTGGCTGCGCAGGCAGCCGCAATGGATTGCCTTGCAGTTACCTATGGCTATCATCAAGGCGAAGATTTAAGGCAATACAATCCACAGTACCTCTGTGACCAATTCTTAGATATAATCACGACCATTAATTGATCAGTAATAAAGGAACATCATGAGTAAACCCGTAGTGTTAAGTGGCATTCAGCCAACCGGTGGTATGACAATAGGCAATTACGTTGGCGCCATTAACCAGTGGCTTAGCTTGCAAGAGCATCATGAAAGTTACTTTATGCTTGTTGATTTGCACGCCATCACCATTCGCCAAGAGCCAGAGGTGTTAAAATCGCGAGTATTAGATGGCATTGCTCTGTACACCGCATGCGGTATCGACCCACAGAAGTCAGCGTTATTCGTGCAATCACAAGTGCCAGAGCATGCCCAATTGGCATGGGTGCTAAATTGCTACGCACAAATGGGTGAGCTTAACCGCATGACCCAATTTAAAGATAAATCATCCAAGTATGCTAACAATGTCAATGTTGGGTTGTTTTCTTACCCGGTATTACAAGCGGCTGATATTCTTTTATATCAGGCTGACCAAGTGCCTGTTGGCGAAGACCAAAAGCAACACTTAGAGTTAACCCGTGATATCGCGACCCGCTTTAACAACCTATATGGTGAGGTCTTTAAAATTCCTGAGCCATATATCCCAGAATTTGGGGCTCGGGTAATGAGCTTGCAAGATCCATTGAAAAAGATGTCAAAGTCGGATGATAACCCTAATGGTTACATCATGCTGTTGGATGAACCTAAGAAAATAGAGAAGAAGCTGAAAAAAGCGGTGACCGATTCCGATGAGCAGGCGCGTATTTATTTCGATCGCGAAGAAAAGCCCGGGGTGTCTAACTTGTTGACCTTATTGTCAGTGGCGACCAAGCGTAGCATTGATGAGTTAGTCCCTGAATATGAAGATAAAATGTATGGGCATTTGAAGAAAGATACTGCTGAAGCGGTGGTTGGTATGATTGAACCAATTCAGCAGCGCTTCAAGGAGATCCGTGAAGATCAGCCACTGCTTGAAAAGATCATGAAAGAGGGGGCTGAGAAAGCCAGTGCTAAAGCTGCCCCCACTTTGAAAGCGGTGTATGACGCATTAGGGTTTATCCCACGCCCATAGATGGCTTGCCAGTGTAAATGATCACAAAAGCCAAGCGCGAGAGCTTGGCTTTTTAATGGAAGATTCCATGTTATTGATGATAGATAATTACGACTCCTTCACCTTTAACCTGGTGCAGTATTTCCAGCGCCTTGACCAAGAAGTGCTGGTAAAGCGCAATGATGAGCTCACTCTGGCTGAGATCCGAGCGTTAAACCCAGCACATATCGTGCTTTCACCGGGCCCTTGTAGTCCCAATGAAGCGGGAGTTTGTGTGGATGCGGTGCGTCGCTTTGCCGGACATATTCCTATTTTAGGAGTTTGCCTGGGGCATCAAAGTATCGCCCAAGCTATGGGGGCCCAGGTGGTGCGTGCCAAGCAAGTTATGCATGGAAAAACGTCAACCATCTATACTAAGCAACAGGGCGTATTTGCGGGGTTGCCGCAGCATTTCGAAGTATGTCGTTACCACTCTTTAGTGGTGGCCCCAGCGTCTCTGCCAGAATCCTTAGAAATTACGGCGTGGACACAAGATGAGCACGAAAACATGGATGAAATCATGGGTTTGGTTCATACTTCTAAGGCATTGGAGGGCATTCAATTTCATCCTGAGGCCATTCTAACTGAACATGGGCTCACGATGTTGCAGCACTTCATTCACAGGTACTAGGGCTTATAAGCGTTAGCAGCCTCAACGCAGCAAAAATATAGAAGTGGTATAACTTAGTAATTATGGTGACTAAAACAGAGCAAATTCGCCAACGTGTGGATGCCCTAGAACAGCGTTTTAATGACTTGCTGTTAGGGCATAGCTTTGCGCAGCAACAAATAGGTTTTATTAAAACCTTTGATATTCAATATGGTAAACCTCTTAAGCAGCGGACCTTATTGGAGGTCGAGCAGGCGGCGCACAGTCAACGGCAAAAACAAAGCTCAGAAAAGCTGCAGTTCACCGCCAAAGTCAGTACCAAATTACACGCGATCATTGAGAATGCAATCAATGAGCAGCTCCACAATGCTGATAACCTATATTCCGAAGTGTTAGGTATCCAAGATGCGGTCCCCACTATTTTAGATATCCTAGGCGCAAAAGCGGCGAGCGTTGGCCGCTTAGAGCCGCTCGTTAATGATTTGAGTTGGCTCGGGCGAGAACTCGTTACCTTAGTGAACTTACCTCAGTATCGCCAAGAGCGAGCCAATCGTGGTGTGAAGATTGACACCCCCGCGTTGGCGATTCGCTATTTGGGTTTAGATAACCTCCGCCTAACCATTCCTACTTACGCTATGCGCCATTGGTTGCCACACAGCACTGAGCCTTTTAGTTTATTGAAGCGTAAGTTACGCGAATCAGCAATGAGTCGAGCGATAGCGGCGTATGAGCTGGCTCAACTACAGGGTCTTAATCCATACAGTGCGTATATCGCTGCGTTGTTCTTGGATTTAGGCCGGGTCGCGCTAACACGACTGTATTTACGTTTGTTCCAACAGATTTGGCAACGTAAGGTGACGTTGGCACGAGATGAAGGCAACAAGCGTCTCCATGATGCGCTCATTGCTATCGAGCCTGATCCACTGTATTTACGTAACCTTTTCGTTGAGCGCTCGTTGGAGATCACCCGCTCATTGGTCGAAAAAATGGGCTTTCGCTATATTGCCCTTAACGCATTGCTGGATGATTTTGCTTTGGTCGAAGCTAGTGAGCAGTCTGGCTTGGCGCAGGTTTTGGTGCATGCCAGCTGCTACAGTCAATATTTGATGCTGCACGAGCATCAACTTATTGAAGATGACGAGCGCACCCTGTGGTTCAATTATGTGGGTCTGCAAAGTGACCATGTCCAACACCTAGAAAAGACCAATTTGCACAATTTAGCACTGCAAATTGACGGCTAACTGAAAATTTTTTGTAAATTTTTTTGCGTATATTCATTCATTATTCACTCCTTGGGCTCTTTCGGTGCTGCGCATAAGCTATAGTTCAATTTCCTAAAAGAATACCAAGATAGTTATTCACTGATTATGAAAAACTATCCTCAAAGCCTTTGTTTTCAAGGGCTGCATGAAAGCTTTGCATGAGACTTTAAGGTCTTTTTCTGAAATAATGGGATATCAACTAGTGTACTGCGCTACTTAAAAGTAGGCCGTATTTATCGCTTTTCGTGTCCCGCCTGTCGGCGTGCTTTAGATGCGACACAAAAGTAATACTCAGTGAGGAAATGAAATGACAGTTAATCGCGCTTTATTCGACGAGGTAATGGTACCTAATTACAACCCTTCAGCGGTTATCCCTGTACGCGGCGAAGGTTCGCGGGTGTGGGACCAGCAAGGCAAAGAGTTTATCGACTTCGCTGGTGGTATTGCGGTTAACTGTTTGGGCCATTGTCACCCAGCCTTAGTCAACGCATTGAAAGAGCAAGGTGAAAAAATTTGGCACCTGTCTAACATCTGGACCAATGAACCAGCCTTGCGTTTAGCAAAGAAAATGACCGACAACACCTTTGCTGACAAAGTGTATTTTGCTAACTCTGGCGCTGAAGCCAATGAAGCCGCACTAAAGCTGGCACGTCGTTGGGCAATCGATGTGCACGGTGAGCACAAATCGAAAATTATCTCCTTCAACAAAGGTTTCCATGGGCGCACCTTCTTTACCGTGACCGTAGGCGGTCAGGCTGCGTATTCTGACGGCTTTGGCCCGAAACCGGGTGACGTCGTTCACTGCGACTATAACGACCTGGAAAGCTTCAAAGCGCTGATTGACGATAATACCTGTGCGGTGATGATGGAGCCGTTGCAAGGTGAAGGCGGTATTATCGCGCCGGAGCAAGCATTTGTTGAGGGTGTGCGTGAACTGTGTGACCAGCACAATGCTTTACTTATTTTTGATGAAGTGCAAACAGGTGTAGGTCGTACCGGCGAGCTTTACGCTTACCAAGGTCTTGGCGTGACGCCAGACATTCTAAGCTCAGCAAAAGCGCTCGGTGGTGGTTTTCCTATCGGCGCAATGTTAACCACGGCAGAGATTGCACAGCACCTTAAGCCGGGTACACATGGCTCTACCTATGGTGGTAACCCACTTGCTTGTGCGGTAGCCGAAGCGGCATTTGACACCGTAAACGACGCCACGGTACTGGCCGGTGTTAAAGAAAAAGAAGCGTTATTCAAATCGCTACTTAACGACATCAATGCTAAATACGACGTATTTTCTGAAATTCGCGGTAAGGGCTTGCTGTTAGGTGCAGTTGTTAACGATAAATTCAAAGGTCGTGCACGCGAATTCTTAGTCGCGAGTATGGAGCAGGGGTTGATGTCGCTTGTTGCGGGTGCTGATGTAGTACGCTTCACACCGTCTTTAGTGATCCCTGAAGCCGATATCCGTGAAGGCATGGCGCGCTTTGAAAAAGCGGTAGCAAGCCTAGTCTAACCTGCCTGGGGCTACAAAACCCCATCCTGTAGTAAGTAAATTGCTGGAGTTCCACCTTGCCTTCTCGGCGAGGTTGCGGGCTCCTTTGGTATTTAACCTTTAGGGAGTAAGCGAGTCGATGATGATTCTTCGCCCAATCCAACAAGATGATTATCAGGATTTATTGATCATGGCCGAAGAGTCGGGCCATGGTTTTACATCCTTACCGTTAAATGAAGAGTTGCTGCAGAATAAAATCGCACGCTCCGTACAGTCATTCGCGAAGCCGACTGAAAAGGCTGGAGACGAAGGCTATTTATTCGTATTGGAAGACAGTGAAACCGGTGAAATTGCGGGAACCTGTGGCATTGAAGCTGCAGTGGGTCTAGATGATGCATTTTACCACTACCATCTCAGCAAAGTGATTCATTCTTCACGCACTTTGGGAGTGTATAAAGCCGTTGATATTCTTACTTTATGTAATGACTATACCGGTGCAACAGAGCTGTGTACGCTGTTCTTGAAGGAAAAATACCGACAAAAATACAACGGCAAACTATTATCGAAGTCACGTATGCTGTTTATTAATCAGCACCGACAACGCTTTGCCGATACCGTTATTGCAGAAATGCGCGGCGTGTCTGATGAAAATGGCGATAGCCCATTTTGGCAGTGGTTGGAAGAGCACTTTTTCTCAATGGATTTTCCGACTGCTGATTACCTCACCGGCATTGGCCAGAAAGTATTCATCGCTGAGTTGATGCCAAAATATCCGATTTACGTCAACTTATTGAGTAAAGAGGCACAACAGGTGGTAGGGGAAGTGCACAGCAATACTCGCCCTGCCATTGAGTTGTTAAAAAGTGAAGGTTTCACTTTTAATGGTTATGTCGATATTTTCGATGCCGGACCGACGGTTGAAGCGAAAGTTGATAACATTCGTACTATCGCAAACAGCTCGTTACGTGAAGTGGTTATTGCAGATAACCCAGGTGAGCAAGCGGTATTAGTAGCGAACCAAGGCCTGCAAGACTATCGTGCTGTGGTTATTGAATGCGAATACAACGACGGCGAACAACATATCACACTAAGCCAAGCAACGGCGGATGCTTTAAAGGTTAAAGCAGGCGAGCACGTTAGCGTGGCAGCATTATAAGGAGCAAGCAATGTCTCATTTAGCTCAATTCATTAATGGTCAATGGACAGCAGGTGAAGGCCAGGCCTTCAATTCCATTAACCCAGCGAACAACGACGTGATTTGGCAAGCAAACAGTGCCACACCTCAGCAAGTTGATGCAGCGGTAAAGGCAGCGCGAGAAGCGTTTATTCCTTGGACAGATAAAACCATAGAGCAGCGTTTAGAGGTGGTTAAAGCCTTCGTTGAGCAACTTAAAGAAAACAGCGAAGAGCTGGCACTGATCATTGCTCAAGAAACCGGAAAACCATTATGGGAAACGCGCACAGAAGCAGCCGCGATGATTGGCAAAGCAGGCATCTCAGAGCGTGCTTATCATGAGCGCACTGGCACAGTAGAAAACCCAATGCCAGTAGGTAAGGCTGTTATTCGCCACCGTGCACATGGCGTGGTTGCTGTATTTGGCCCATATAACTTCCCGGGTCATCTACCAAATGGACATATCATCCCAGCACTGTTAGCGGGTAACACGGTGATCTTTAAACCGTCAGAGCTGACCCCAGCAGTGGCGGAATTTACCTTAAAATTATGGCAGCAAGCTGGGTTACCACAAGGGGTGATTAACCTCGTTCAGGGTGAAGTTGAAACGGGTAAAGCCTTAGCTTCTCACCCAGGTATCGACGGTCTATTCTTCACCGGTTCATCGCGCACAGGCCACGTGTTACATGAGCAATTCGCAGGTCAGCCAGGTAAAATCTTAGCGTTGGAAATGGGTGGTAATAACCCTCTCATTGTTAAGGATGTAAGCGATGAAAAAGCAGCAGTACATGATATTTTGCAATCAGCCTATATCTCTGCTGGACAGCGTTGTACGTGTGCCCGTAAGTTATTCTTGCCTGAGGGTGAGCAAGGCGATGCGATTCTTGCTCAGTTAATTACGGCGACTAAGAACATTAAAGTGGACGTCTATGACGCACCAGAACAGCCGTTCATGGGGTCCATGATTTCCGAAGCAGCGGCAAAGGGCCTGGTTGCGGCGCAGCAGCAACTGGTTGAGCTCGGTGCAGAAGTGTTAGTAGAGCTTAAACATACAGCGGGCACGGGCTTTGTGACTCCTGGAATCTTGGAATGTAGCAATGTTAGTGATTTCCCTGATGACGAGCATTTCGGACCACTTTTGAAAGTATTCCGTTACACGGAGTTTGATGACGCCATTAACAAAGCCAATGATACAGCCTATGGCTTATCTGCAGGCCTGTTAAGCGACAGTGAGCAAGACTATGAATACTTCTTGCGTCGCATCCGTGCCGGTATTGTTAACTGGAACCGTCCAATTACGGGCGCATCGAGCGCAGCACCTTTCGGTGGCATTGGTGCCTCAGGCAATCACCGTGCAAGTGCTTACTACGCAGCAGATTACTGTGCCTACCCAGTTGCTTCTGTGGAACTTGAGAAAGTAACGCTTCCTGAAAAGTTGAGCCCAGGGCTGAGCCTCGACTAATAGCGACTTTATTTGGGTCATAAAAAAGCAGCTTCGGCTGCTTTTTTTAGTGCTAAGCAAGCACTTCAAAGTGGCTATAAAAGCATCGTAAGTCCTAGCTTTTCGGCTAAGTTTCTGCTTAAATCTAGAAAGATTTATAAGAAGTTAATGGTGTTTAATGGTTCTCGACAGACAAGGCTATGATGATCTCATCATGTACCTCACGCAAAACCTCTCGTTGTTTGAGAAGTCCGGTGAGGTCGCTCCTGATGCGCCGACGGTCATGGAGCTTATAGAAGATGTGATCGCCGAGCATGTAATGCTCATCTGTCAGCAGCACACCGAGCTCGATACCGAGCAGCGCAGTCAAATCGTACGTGAAGTCGACGGCATTGTGTACGACCTTCAAGAAGTTCTCAGTAGTGTCACTAATCAACCTGTAACGAAAGAGCAGCGCGAGTTTATTGACGAGTTTGCCGGGTTGATTAAAAACTTATTTGATAACGCCGTCGCTCGCGTATCGGCCTAAACCGTCACCTTTGCGTACCAAGGGCAAGCATCGTTTAAACTTTGCATTGCCGGTAGCCTCATTTACAATCGCTGTAAACTTATTACCAATAAGAGGTTTACATGCAAGCGAAAGTAAAATGGGTAGAGGGTGATACCTTCATCGGCACATCTGACTCTGGCCACAATGTAGTATTCGATACTGGCAGTGATAGCCATGCCCCTTCACCGATGGAAATGGTTCTTATGTCAGCTGGAGCTTGCTCTTCGGTTGATGTGGTGAGCATTCTAAAGAAAGCTCGACAGCAAGTGAGTGACGTACAAGTTCAGCTCAGTGCCGAGCGCGCGCCATCAGCCCCAAAAGTGTTCACTAAGCTTAACCTACACTTTGTTGTAAGTGGCAAAGAGGTCAGTGAGAAGCATGTTGAACGCGCTGTTTCACTGTCTGCGGAAAAGTATTGCTCGGTGGCATTGATGCTGGAAAAATCAGTGCAAATCACGCATAGTTTTGAAGTACAAGAAATCGCTTAAAAAGTGCTTTTTCAAGGGGCCAAATTGGGCTAAAATCCGCGCTCTTTTATGGCCCCGATGCGGCTTTTAGCGACTAGGTTTTAAGGTTGGTTTATAGTGAACAAACCCTTCGATAAAATTAAACTTCATGGTTTCAATAACTTAACCAAAAGTTTAAGCTTCAGCATATACGATATCTGCTATGCCAAAACAGAGCAGCAGCGTAAAGAGTACATTGAGTACATTGACGAGCAATACAGTGCTGACCGCCTCACTGATATTTTAGGTGAAGTCGTAGACATAATCGGCGCCAATATTCTTAACGTGGCGCGTCAGGATTATGACCCACAGGGCGCGAGTGTGACTATCTTGGTTTCTGAAGAGCCAGTGCATGAACAAAGCTTTGATAGCGAGGAAACACCAGGCCCGTTACCGGACTCTGTCGTGGCGCACTTGGATAAGAGTCATATATGTGTACACACTTATCCGGAAGCTCATCCTCATGATGGGATTTGCACTTTTAGGGCCGATATTGAAGTATCGACCTGTGGCGTGATCTCGCCATTAAAAGCGCTCAACTTCTTGATCCATTCGTTAGAATCCGACGTTGTGACCATAGACTATCGCGTCCGTGGCTTTACTCGCGACGTTAATGGCGTGAAGCATTATATCGACCATGCCATTAATTCTATCCAAAATTACATGACAGAGGATACCAAAGAGCTCTATCAGATGATGGATGTGAATGTGTATCAAGAAAACTTGTTTCACACCAAAATGATGCTTAAAGAGACAGACCTGAACACCTATCTATTCGGCGTTACCACCGATGAGTTAGAGCAACAAGAGATTGAAGAGATCCGCACGCGTCTCAACCGTGAGATTCAAGAAATCTTTTACGGTCGTAACCTGCCTGACGCGTAGCGATCACTCAAATAGGCAAATCCATCGGCGCTAAATGTTCAAGGGCCCGCTTTTTCACTAGCAGGTCCTTGATCAGAGGCGTTAACAGTAACTCCATGGCCAAGCCCATTTTGCCACCAGGAACGACCAGCGTGTTCATGCGTGACATAAAGCTCCCTTCAATCATTTGCAGAAAATAAGGAAAGTCGACATCGTCTATGCCGCGAAAACGGATCACCACAAAACTCTCATCTAAAGATGGAATATCTTTGGCGCTAAAGGGGTTAGAGGTATCTACCGTTGGCACTCGCTGAAAATTGATATGGGTGCGGGAAAACTGCGGGGTGATGTGGTTAATGTAATCATCCATGCTGCGAATAATCGAGCCCATAACCGCTTCACGAGAATGACCGCGCTCTGATGTGTCTCGGATCAGCTTTTGGATCCACTCTAAGTTAATGATTGGTACCATGCCAATGAGTAAATCCACATGCTTGGCAACGTCGTAGTCTTCATCAGCAACCCCACCGTGCAAGCCTTCGTAGAACATCAGATCTGTGCCTTGCTCAAGTTCTTGCCAAGGGGTGAATGTGCCTGGTAACTGATTATAGGGAACGGCTTCGTCAAAGGTGTGGAGGTAGCGACGGACCTTACCATTACCGGTCTCGCCATAATTGGCAAACAGCGACTCTAGCGCTTCAAAGTCATTGGCCTCACGGCCAAAGTAGCTAATATGGCGTCCTTGTTGCTCCGCTTCACGAATCTTCTTATCCATTTCTGGGCGGGTATAGCGATGAAAGCTATCACCCTCAATAAACGCGGCATTTATGTCTAGTGCACGGAAAATGTGCTTGATTGCATTGGTTGTTGTGGTTGTGCCTGCGCCTGAAGAGCCAGTAATTGCCACAATAGGGTGTTTCGCCGACATAAGATTAACCGTTTGTTAATTAGAATACCCTTTATAAAGGTGCAGTGCAGTGAAATCAAGCCTAGTTACTTGCGAGACGGTGAATTCACGTTAGTATAGGGAGATTGCCAATAACAATAAAAAATTATGCGTAAATTCAAAAATCTACTGCTTGGTAGTGCCGCTCTTATCGCCACTGCCTCGGCGCCAGCTTGGGCGTTAGATAGCCAAGTATTGCTTTTGCGAGAGCACTCGCAAGGTATTGATGTTTCCGCCATCAGTGATAAAGCAGGGTACAGTAGTCAACCTTGGCTTACCGCCAAGGGGGTGTATTACACCCAAGCGGTGACTCAAGCACAGCAATCACAAACAGATATCTTCTTTTACGACTTTGCCACCAACAACCGAGTGAACGTTACACAAAGCAAAGATCGTAGTGAGTATTCACCAACGATGATGCTTGATGGCGATGCAATCTCTGCCGTGGTAGTCGAACCGAATGCAGCACAAAAGTTATGGCGTTATCCGTTAGATGGCACGGCGCCACAGCGAATTTTCGACAACGGCATGACCATAGGTTATCACGCTTGGGGGCCGCAAGGTGTGTTGGTCTTTGCCTTAGGTGAGCCACATAGCATTCATTATCTGCCACTTAAAGACCCCAAAAAGGGCAAACACATCGTTGATAACCCTGGTCGCACACTGAGCTATAACTCGGCACTGCGGGTTTACACTTACACCTTTGAGGAACAAGGGCAGAGTTGGTTCGCCACCTATGCAGTTGATGATGATGTATCGAGCAAAGCCTTTCGCCTGCCACAAGGTGTCCAAGATTACACCTGGTTTGACGCGCAGACGGTGATTTATGCAAATCAAAATCGATTATATAAGAAACAGTTAGGTAATGCTCAGCCAGCGCAGCTATGGCATGACTTAAGCACTCATTGCCAAGGCACCATTACACGCGTGAGCTACCTAGCTACAGAGAAGACCTTGGCATGGGTATGTAATGCCAAAGCTAAAGAGAGTTAATGACGATTGCAAAAGCGTTGCCAGTGGGTGTGGGCATTCACAACGCGCACCCCTCGGACTATCTTTTGCAATAAGCGCATATCGGCGAACTCTCGTTGTGGGTATTCTTTGAGGCCGAGCAGATAACAAAACCCAGCTTTACTGCCTAACTGCATTGCACTAATACGGACCTGCTGCTCGAAGTTTAGACGTAAACTACTCAAAGCGGTTTTATGGCCGTGCTGATCCACGGTAGGCAGAGCACATTTCTGGAGGTAGCCAGCGCGCTCTCCCTCGCCGGAAAACCAAATTCGTGCTTTTTCACTGTAACGACCAGATTTTGCAGGTAAATCAAACAGTAAACGCTGATGTCCATGATCTTTCAACCATTGTACATATTCATGTAATCCACAGGAGAATAAGTGTGGATGGATGGGGATTTTACGCGCTTTGATTTTGCCATGAGTATGCACATGCAAGTAAGCGGTGCCAGTGCCTAAATGCACATCTTCCAAAGTGAGGCTGCCAAGTTCATCACTAAAGCCGCCGGTATAATAGGCCAGTAGAGGCAGCCAGAAATGCCAATGCTTGGCTTGCTCGCGTGGTTGTTTTTCGTCGCCGTACACATACCCTGAAAACAGGGTGTGTAATTCCATAGCAGAAAATGGCCGCCGTCCTAGATGGGTTTTCACAGCTTAGTCGGTCAGTGCATTCACTAATGATTGGGCACTTAACTCACTGCAAGCACCTTCAGCCCAATTAACACCTACCCACACGCCATCATCATGCAAAGCGGGAGCTAATTCATCAAGATACTCACTAAGCGATATATCAATGGCTGTGTAGTCTTGCCACTCATTGACGCATTGTTGCTGTGCCAGCGCTTCGCTGTGCCACAGTAGCAGCACATCTTTGCTATCATCGTATGCCGAGGTCACACTGGCTACACCCCCGTCAGGGGCGCTCAATAGCCATAATGTTTGCTGCTTACGGACCTGCTCACAAAAGCTATCAAGTTGTGATTCTATTTCTATATCGTTGCTATTATTCATTATTCGGCCTTTCTTGGGTCGGTTTGTTGGGCCAGTTGTTCACGGCTGTACTGTTGCCAAAACGCATGTAATTGCGAATAAACGCTGAAATCGGTGAGTTGACGAAACGCCAACCAATCTAACAGGCAAAATAGGCTGGTTAGTACATAAGCATGCTTTATTTTACCACTGCTAAGTAATTCTTCTAACACCCCTAAACATTGGCTAATGCGCTGATGTTGGAGGTTAAAAAATAACGTATCTTGTGTGGTGTCAAATCCTGAACGCTGGCACAAAAGCAGCTCAACACCGGAATCGTTAGCCGCGTTGATAGTTGTTAGTTGGTTACGCTCATCCCAATGCAATGGTTTGAGCTGATGGGCTTGGCTTAAGTATTCAAAAATTACAGTGGAGTCATATATACTCTGCTGCCCGTCGACCAGTACTGGAATTTTCGCTACCGGCGTGTGTTGTAATAGCAGTTCTCGCCCTGCGGGGGAGAAAATATCTATATGTTGGTAAGGAACATCAAGTGTGTGCTGGGCGCACCAAATACGCAGGCGGCGTACGTAGGGGGAGGTATCAGAGCCATACAATTGCATTGTAAAACCTGCCTTGTGAGCAACAATCTCAATAACTGAGCTCCAAAATAGCAGGCTTTACAAGCAATGCAATAGAAATTTGGCGAGCTTAATCGCTGCGGCTGGTCACTTCGAGTAAATGATAACCAAACTGCGTTTGTACTGGACCTTGTACTTGGTTTAATGGGGCTGAAAACACCACTTTGTCAAACTCTGGTACCATCATGCCTGGGCCAAACTCTCCAAGCGCTCCGCCGTCTTGTGAACTCGGACACATGGAGTGTTGTTTTGCCAGTTCTGCGAAATCCTCTCCCTGTTCAATCTTATCTTTTAAATCCAGGCACAGGGCCTCGTTATCCACCAATATATGACGCGCACTTGCCAAAGCCATAAGTTACTCCATTTGTTAATATCATGATTCTGTTAGGCCCTTCGCTGTGGGTGAGCCGGACCTTTTTTACTGCCATTAAGTTTAGACAAACATAATGATTTGTCATTATAGCGCTTGCTCAACAGCTTGGGTAAGCGTTTCTGACATTGGTTTTGTGCGGCTGTTAAAGCGTTGCACCTGTTGTCTATCCTTTGACACTAAGTACTTGTAAAAATTCCAATTTGGAGAGCTGGTTTGCTCGTTCAAAAATTGAAAAACCGGATGAGCATCGTCGCCCCTCACCGGCGTGGGTGCGAGCATAGTGAAGGTTACACCATAATTGATGTAGCACACTTCAGCAGTGTCTTTTTCGTCATCTTCCTCTTGGAAAAAATCGTCAGATGGAAACCCTAACACCACCAAGCCTTGATCTTTGTACTTTTGATGCAGCTGCTCAAGCTCTTTGAACTGCGGTGTAAAACCACAGTTGCTGGCCGTATTAACAATAAGCAAAGGCTTATCTTTAAATTGGCAAAGGTTTATGCTTTGCTCTGAGCGTAGCTTGCGCACTTCAACATCGGTGAAATCGCCACATTCGCTGGCTTGGACTGTAGAGCTAAGCAGTAATAACGCAGCGCTTAGGGTGCTGAGAGTGAATCGGATCATGACCGTCGCCTTTTCATTGTTTGTCTCGCAGAGTACGATACTATCAATGTAAATGATCATTTTTAGCAACCATTATTTATGTTTGAAGCCGCTGAATTAAGTGATTTGCCTCGTATCGTAGATATTTATAACCAGACTATCGCCAGTCGCATGGTGACCGCAGACACTGAGCCGGTCACTGTTGAGGAGCGTCGCTCGTGGTTTCTAGGTCATACGCCTGAGCGGCCCATTTTCGTTTACAAACAAGATGAGCGAGTTGTGGGTTGGTTGAGTTTCAAATCTTTTTATGGCCGTCCCGCTTACGACGGCACCGTAGAGGTTGCCATTTATTTATGTGAATCGGTAAGAGGGCAGGGGTTGGGGCGAAAAGCGCTTAACTTCGTTGAAGCTCATGCCCATACACTGGCAATTGAGAACCTCTTAGCTTTTATATTTAGTCATAATAAACCCAGTATCGGGCTTTTCACCTCGGCGGGATTTTCGGTGTGGGGGCAACTGCCAGATGTAGCGAGAATGGATGGTCAATTATACAGCTTGACCATCCTTGGTAAGTCGCTAGTCACGTAGTTTCGCAAACGCTGTGCCCATGCGCGTGGTGGCCTCGGGAACTTGATCGTCAAGAAAGTCAGCCTGGTTAGCACCCCACGCTAGAATGACAGTGGAGCCAAGCTTGAAGCGCCCCATTTCCTCACCTTTTTTCAGCTTCACTGCGCGGTTTCCTTCGCTTGGGTAATCCCAGCTGAATACATCTTTACCTGCTGGTGGCGTGACTGTCCCAGCCCAAACAGTTTCGATGCTGGCAACAATGGTGGCGCCTACCAGCACCATCGCGAGCGGGCCAATGTCTGTATCAAATATCGCCACCACGCGCTCGTTGCGAGCAAATAAGTTAGGCACGTTTTGCGCCGTTAATGGGTTTACAGAGAATAAATCGCCAGGTACATAGATCATCCGTTTTAACGTGCCGTCTACTGGCATGTGAATACGGTGGTAATCTTTCGGTGCAAGGTAAATGGTGGCGAACTTACCGCCTAAGAAGGGCTCTGCATCGGCTTGGTTGCCGCCAAGTAAAGTCTGAACACTATAATGATGGCCTTTGGCTTGCAGTAATTGACCCTCATTAATATCACCAAGTTGGCTAATGGCCCCATCAACTGGGTGAGCGATAATATTGTCGTCTTCGCAAAGCGGGCGGATACCGGCTTTGAGTGGGCGAGTGAAAAACTCATTAAAGCTCTGGTAGTGACTTGGATCCTCATGCTGCGCTTCGCTCATATCAATTTTATATTGCTTGATAAAAAGCTTAATGAGCGAGGTGGTAAGCTTGCCCGCCTTTGCTGCTGCTAATTTACCAACTAAGCGTGATACGCCGTGTTTTGGTAGCGCATATTGAAAAGCGATTTTTACTTTGTCTAAATTCACTGAGTAGATTCCACTGTAATTTGTTAAATGGTAACGAAACCAAAGAGTAAAGGCCAGTTACCGGCCTTTGGGTGCTACACTCGTGGATTACGAGCGCCAGCACGGCCATCGGCCATTGATTCTATTATGCGGTGATAGTTCTCAAAGCGAAAGTCGGCAATTTCGCCTTGTTCTACAGCCTCTCGCAGTAGACAGCCCGGATCATCTAAATGTTTACAATCACGGAACTTACAGCCGCCTAAATATTGACGAAACTCTTTAAAGCACCAAGCGACGCGCTCGGGCTCTAAATGCCAAAGGCCAAATTCGCGGATCCCTGGGGAGTCGATTAAATTGCCGCCGCTGGGGAGGTGATGTAAACGAGACACGGTTGTGGTGTGTTGACCTAACCCGCTATTGCTCGATACGGTCTTGGTAAGGATATCGGCATCAGGCAACAAGGCATTGACTAAGCTTGATTTGCCGACCCCACTTTGGCCAACAAAGATGCTGTTGTTATCCGCCAACATTGCCTTTAGTGTATCCATGCCTTCACCGCTTTCGCTACTGACCATCATCACCTGATAGCCTAAATGAGCGTACTCAGCGAGGTAATCGGCAAATAGCTCACGGTCTTCATCATCGAGTAAGTCCACTTTATTCAAAAGCAGCACAGGCGGAATACCCATGTCCTCACACGCAACGATATAACGGTCGATTATTTGTGTGCTAAATTCCGGCACCACCGCAGAGACCATCAGAATTTGATCGACATTTGCAGCCACCACTTTGACACCATCGTAAAAATCAGGGCGGGTTAGTTGCGAATGGCGCTCTTCTACTAACTCAACCACTCCGGCGATATCGCCTTCACTGACTTTTGCGCGGCGGAACATCACTTTGTCACCACAGACCAAGCTGGATATCGTGCGGCGAATATTACAGCGTAATACTTCGGCATCCGCTGTTTCCACATCGGCATGCTGACCGAAGCGGCTGACAACGAGAGCCGGTTCAGCCGCGCCTAAATTCTGGCTATCAAGTTCCAGCTCAGCCGCCTTGCTGGCATCGGACTTTACCCGCTGTAAGCGTTTCTGGTGATTAGCGCGTATACGTCGCGCTTGCCCTTTCGACAATTTCTGTTTTTTGGCCACGGAATCTCTTTCGTTCATGCCCATCTTTGGCACTGCCTTATTTGCAGTAAATAAGGACGGTGTAAAAAAGGCTTTAGGTCTGCGTATGAAGCTAATATGATATAACTAATCGCAGCAAACCGAAAGAGAAGCAGGGCGCACGACTATGGCTGTAAGCAAAACAAACCTGGTCTGGTTAGACTTGGAAATGACCGGCTTGAACCCCGATCACGACCGCATTATGGAAATTGCCACCATTGTTACCGACAGCGAGTTAAACATCCTCGCTCAGGGCCCAGTGATTGCTATTCACCAAAGCGACGAGTTACTCAACAGTATGGACGCGTGGTGTACTAACCAACATGGTAAATCGGGATTGACTAAACGCTGCCAACAAAGCGAGGTTAGCGAGCATCAAGCCATGGCTGAGACTTTGGCGTTTTTAGAGCAGTGGGTCCCCGCAGGCGCATCGCCTTTATGTGGGAACTCCATTGGTCAAGACCGTCGCTTTCTAGTGCGTTACATGCCTGAGCTCGATAATTTCTTCCATTACCGCAACATCGATGTCAGTACCATTAAAGAGTTGGCCCGACGTTGGCAGCCTGAGGTATTGGATAAAGTTGAGAAAAAGGGCTCGCACTTAGCATTGGACGATATCAAAGACTCAATTATGGAATTGCAGGTTTATCGTACAGAAGTGTTCAAAATTTAAAAAAACAGCAAAAAAGGGCTTGCAAAGACAAGGTATTCTTGTAAAATCCTGCCCCGCTTAAGACGAACACCCCGCACTAGTCGGTGTGCTTAAACTAAGCGCTGTGTAGCAGTCTCGCTGTTGCATATGAAGCGGCACTAGCTCAGCTGGTAGAGCGCAACCTTGCCAAGGTTGAGGTCACGAGTTCGAACCTCGTGTGCCGCTCCAAACTTTTACTGTTGTTGCTAACAGTTTGCAGCCCAAGCTCAGCTGTACAATCCAGAGCAAATAATGAAGCGGCACTAGCTCAGCTGGTAGAGCGCAACCTTGCCAAGGTTGAGGTCACGAGTTCGAACCTCGTGTGCCGCTCCAAACTTTTACTGTTGTTACTAACAGTTTGCAGCCCAAGCTCAGCTGCGCAACCCCGAGCAAACTATGAAGCGGCACTAGCTCAGCTGGTAGAGCGCAACCTTGCCAAGGTTGAGGTCACGAGTTCGAACCTCGTGTGCCGCTCCAATTCACTGAACACACTCAAAACCCATTTTTATTCCCATATGTATCGCGTATAAAGCATGCAGCCAAGCTGGCATTGTTGATGTATTAAACCGCAGTGGCTATGACTGCATGTATTTTGGTGCTCTTTTGTGCATCACCTCGTGATAGCGGTTTCCTATTCTCGCTGGCTCGACTAAGCTTTATCTCAGGTTCGTTCAAAAGGTAAAGAAGTAATGCGAAATCAGTCCCTTGCTAAAAAACTCTTACTTGCTAGCTGTGGTGCCTTATTGGTCACTGTATTGCTGCTTATTGGTATTTTATGGTGGCAATTGGAGCAAAGTAATAGCGCCGTTTCCAGTGAATCCAGGGTACTTGTGCGCCAAGAGGTTGAGGATAAGCTGTTGGCTAAGGCCGGCTTAGATGGTGAGAAAATCCTTGGTTTTATCAATGAAGCTTATCGAATTCCTTATACCTTAGCTGGGATTCTTGGTCGTACAAAAAGCCAACCACTGGACAGGGATGAAGTGGAGCGAATAGATCGTGCGATATTGGCGCAAAATGAGCTGGTATCTTCCGTTTACACGCAGTTTGAAGATAATGCCTATGACGGTTTAGACAACCAGTTTATCAGCGGCCACCAACATTCTGTACCTGGTCATGGCTCCTTGGAAATCTATATGACTCGTAGCCAAAGTGGTTCAATTGAGCAGCAAGTTGTGGAAGATGCGAGCGAAAAACATGTCGGTACTATCAATGATATGGGGTTGCGAGAAGCCGAGTGGTATCTGTGTGCGAAAGATACACTCAAACCTTGTTTAATGGAGCCCTATCTTTATGAGATTTCGCCAGGGTATTCCGAGATGATGACCTCGCTGACCGCTCCCATCGTTCATCAAGGGCGTTTTTTAGGCGTAGCCGGAGTCGATTTAAACCTACCTATTTTTCAGAAAATTACTGAGCAGCTCTCGGCGAACCTCTATCAAGGCCAGAGCAAAGTCTCTTTAATAAGCTCAATGGGATTGGTGGTGGGCAGTAGCCATTACACCGAGCAGTTAGGAAAACCATTTGCTGAGGTGGTGGATAAACCACTTATGGCGGCAATAAAGAACAGTACAGCAAGCGTTGAGCTGGTGGGTGACGCATTCGTTGTTAATTACCCACTGGATGTAAAACTAGCCGACTCTACTTGGCGTTTGGTTGTTGAAGTACCTGAGTCACTGGCCATGGCGGGCGCTCAGGAGTTACAGCAAAACTTGGAAGATAACGCTGATGCGCTGAAGTCAGTACTTATTATCGTTGCCATTGCGGTACTCGCAGGCGCTGCGACTATGATGTACTGGCTTACCCGAACCATTGTAGGCCCTATTGATACCATTCGTATGCGTATGGAAAACTTGGCCAGCGCCGAGGGAGATTTAACACAGTCGCTGAATGTTGATACGCACGCCGAACTTATCGCTTTGGGGAGCGGTTTTAATGCCTTTATCGACAAATTACGTATTCTTATCTCTCAGCTTAAGCAACTCTCATCACAAACCATGGAGCAAGCCGACAGTGCCTCGCAAGTGGCCACACAAACCCAAGAAAATGTAGAGAAACAGTTTGCTGAAATTGAGAGTGTAGTGACGGCAATGAACGAAATGAGCTCCACGGCGTTGGAAGTGGCCCGCGCCTCAGAGCAATCAGCACAGCAAACGGAAGAAATTAATAAATTGGTGCAAGCCAGTGAGCACAGTTTGTCGCAAGCTGTTGACCAAGTACAAACCATGTCTACGGAGATCAATGATGCCAATGTGGCGGTGGGTAAGGTTGCTTCACGCAGTAATGACATTAACCAGATACTCGATGTGATCCGCACCATTGCCGAGCAAACGAATCTGCTTGCACTGAATGCTGCTATCGAAGCGGCTCGAGCAGGTGAACAAGGACGAGGCTTTGCTGTGGTGGCTGACGAAGTTCGTGCACTGGCGTCGAAAACACGTGCTTCCACAGACGACATCAGTGAGCTTATTACCCGCTTGCAACAAGAAGTGGGCAGTGCATCAACCATCATAGAGCAGGGTGTCTCACGCGCCGATACCGCTGTATCGCAAACTTCATCCGCGTTTGATGCGCTTCATGAAGTGGTAGAAAAAGTGAATGAAATTACCAATCAAGTGACTCACATAGCCACAGCTGCTGAGGAGCAAAGCTCGGTCACTGAAGAAATCAATCGCAATTTAACGCTCATTTCCGATGCTGCCTCGCACTTGGCCGACTTGGCCCAGCAAACAGGGTCGGGATCGAAAGAGCTCATTGCCTTGGTTGAAGAGCAAGATGCGCAACTGAGTCGTTTGAAAACCTAAGCGTTTCCTCTTTAGGCTCAATGGCTTAAGTTGAATATAAAGTTGCCAACTAGGCAAAAGTACGTCTACGTTTAAAACTAGGATAGAGGGCTTGGTGAAAGCATGGTGAAGCGACGGATATTGATCATAGATGCAACAACAGTGCTTGCTATGCGCATTAAAGTACTGCTGGAGCTGCTCGATTGTGAGGTCGAGCTGCTGCACTTTGCTAATTTAGAGGCCATGGAGCCCAATGACTATGATATGTATATCCTTGCCCATGGCATTCCCATGGCGCTCGCTTGTGAGCTCAAACAAGCCCTCAGCACCTGTAATGTCGCGTTATTGGCGCCCAAGGCTGAACAAGGGGAAGTATTTGCAAGCTTCGCCGAGCTCAATAAGCTGTTTATTGAAGCTCAGGTTATTTATCCTTTTTATGAAAACAAAGAAATCAGTGCGCTATTAGAAAGCATTTTAGAGATTGACGGACCGCAGTCGATAGCCTTGCCGCAAGTGCTTCATGTGAGTCCACAAGATAGCCAGGCACATATCCAGCAGTGGCTGACAGGCGCGCACATTAGCGTACTCGGTGCACACTCTCTTACTCAGGCGTTGGAAATTGCCAACGGAACACATATTGATATTTTGCTCTGTCATTACCAAGTGCAAGGGGGGAGTGGCAGTGATGTGTATTTACAGGTTAAAAGGATACAATCACATTGCCGTTGTATCTTGCTTATAAACCAAGGAGATAAAGCAAATTTACTGGAGGTGATCCGCAGCGGTGTGGATGATGTCATTGAGCTGCCAGCGGATCAAAGTATTGTCCTTAAATCGGTGCACAAAGCATGGCAGACAGAGCTCCTCAAACGTAACAACGCGCAGCTACTTGAGCGGTTACAAGACACCGTTGATGCGCTCATTGAAAAAGACAGTTTGTTACGCGTAGTATTCAAAAACACCCCTGACGCAGTGATTTTGTTTGCCCGCGATGGCAGCCTGATTGACGCCAATGATGCAGCGGCGAGGTTACTGAACCTAAATCAAACTGAGCTCGCAAAGCACACCCTGTTTCAATTTTTGAGCCCAAGCTCAGAGCAAACCTTACTGCAAACTATGCGTTCGAAATCTAGCTTAAACCAGCATAGCTGTGAGCTTGAAGTGCAAACCTCGAAGCGCGGGCTGATCCCTATGGTCGGCTCCTTCAGTGAAATTGACTATCACGGTGCGATTGCCTACGCCGTCATCTTTAAAAATGTGACTAATCTAAAAGAACGTCAAGTGTTACTTGAAGAGGCGCGAGATGAGCTCGAAATCCGCGTCAAGGAGCGCACTCGGGAGCTGGAGTTAGCTAAGGACCAGGCGGAAGCCGCAAGCCGCAGTAAATCAGAGTTCCTGGCCAATATGTCCCACGAACTGCGCACCCCGATGCATTCTATACTCAGCTTTTCGCGATTCGGGCTCGACAAGTTGAGCAATGGTGAAACACCTATTGATAAGTTAAGCAAGTATCTCAACCGTATTCATACTAGCGGCGAGCGCTTACTGTCATTACTTAATAACTTACTTGATTTGTCGAAATTAGACGTTGGCAAATTTCCTTTTTGCCCGAGCCGAGCTGACGTTTGTAAGTTGATTGAATCGAGCATTACCGATGTGTCTGGCACGGCGATGGAAAAACACATCAATATAAAACTCCATGATAACAGTGTGAATAGTCACATTGAGTGCGATGGTGCGCAAATAACTCAAGTAATAACTAATCTATTAGGAAATGCGCTTAAATTTAGCACCGAAGGAAGTGAAATAGACATTTACTTACATGAGGGTGGTGACAACTTGGGAATTCAAGTGGTTGATCATGGAGTAGGTATCCCAGAAAACGAGCTAGAACATGTCTTTGATAAATTCTCCCAAAGTAGCCAAACCAATCGAGGGGCCGGGGGAACAGGTTTAGGATTGGCGATATGCCGAGAGTTTGTGGCGCTGCATCATGGCCGCATTCATGCTAAGCAAAATCCTAAAGGAGGCACTATTATAGAAATAAGCTTGCCAAAAGTTCAGCAAGCACAAGAAACTCAGGCGCCGCCGCATAAGCCGGCAGAATAACAAGCTTGAATAAGGGAAGGTCAATACGATGACAGTGCAACGGGTATTAGCAGTAGATGACGAAGAATATAATCTAGAAATCATTGAAGAAATTCTCGATGATCAGGGGTTTGAGCTGAAAATGGTAGACAGTGGGCCAGCTTGCCTCGCGGTGGTGGGGGAGTTTAAGCCGGATATTATTTTGCTTGATGTCAGCATGCCAGATATGAACGGTTATGATGTCTGTCGCCAACTTAAAGCGAACCCAGAAACCGAAGATATTGTGGTCATGTTTGTATCTGCGCGGGGCACGGTAGAAGAGCGCATGGAGGGTTACGCTGTAGGCGCAGAAGACTACATTGTTAAACCTTTCAGTCACGATGAACTCAAATCAAAGTTGATGAAGCTCAAAGGGTATCTTGACGAGCAAGAAGACTTACAAAAGCAAGTTGACGATGCCACATCTACCGCTTTTAACGCTATGGCAAATAGCAGCGAAATGGGCGAAATCGTCAACTTTGTTGAGCGTATTGGGCAAATTTGGGAGCCCCAAGAGTTAGGCAAAGAACTGCTCAGCTGTTTAAACCGTTTTGGCTTACAAAGTAATGCTGAGTTGCGATTGGATGACGGCGTACAGCACTTCTCATTAAGTGGAGGGTGCTCCCCCATTGTCGTTGAGCTTTTCGATATGCTAAAAACCCGGGGGCGTTTACACGAGTTCTCGCAGCGATTGTTGGTTAACTACGAGAAAGTGAGCTTACTGATCCTGAATATGCCAGAGAAAGAACCCGAGAAGCATGGCCGTATTCGCGATCATGTATGCTTTTTAGTCAGCGTGACCGAGCAGCAACTCACCGCCATTATGACCAAACAAGCGCTGCAAACGCGCCAAGCGCAGTTGGGGGAGGCGGTATCGCGTATTGAAGCACAATTCCGTGAGCTCATCAGTGCGGTGAATCAAACGCGCAGCGATAATGAAAAAGTATTTCGCGCGTTACAAGAGGAGCTTGAGGAGCGTATTCCCACTATGGGCTTAGACGATGATCAAGAAGCTTTTATCTACCAAAAGGTAGACGACACTATCCAACGCTCGGTGGCCCGAGAGGAGTCGGTGGAGAACTTGCAGGCGGCATTTTCTCGCATTGAGCAAGATCTCGCTAAATTGCTCAACTAACGTGGTAAAAAGAGAGCGCTCTGAGATTACTCTGCGTCTCTGGGAAGCCCTTTTTGTACGGCGCGGATCAATCGGTGAGTTTTCTTTGTATGTGCCGTGACTGTCACGCTCAGTGCCTCACGCTTTTGTTGTTGCTGCGTGAGTGCCCAATGAATATGCTCTGCAACCAAGTCACTAGCCCCTTTCAACCTAGCCATTAACGCCTCTACAATAGCGCTATCGTAGGGCGCGTTACCCAAGGCAATGGCAATATTACGAAGCCAGCGTTGGTGGCCAATACGACGGATGGGGCTGCCTTCGGTATTAGTTAAAAACGTCTCTTCATCCCAGCTAAATAGCGTCAATAGTGGCTGATCTTTAAGCTGGGCGCGAGCATGGAAGTCAGACTCTGCGGTGATCTCGCCATAACGGTTCCACGGGCAAATTAACTGGCAGTCGTCACAGCCATAAATACGATTGCCCATCGCTGTTCGGTATTGCTCAGGAATAGCGCCTTTAAGCTCAATGGTTAAATAGGAAATACATTTTCGCGCATCAATCACATAGGGCTCAACGATAGCCCCTGTGGGGCACATGGTCATGCACGCGACGCAACTGCCGCACTCTCCTTGGGTGGCTTGTCGGATGTCAGGGTCATCAACTGGCAGCGGAATATCCACAAACAGCTCCCCGAGGAAAAACCATGACCCTGCTTGTTTGTCTATCAATAAGCTATGCTTTCCGGTAAAGCCTAAGCCAGCCTTAGCCGCAAGCTGGCGCTCTAGCACCGGCGCGGAGTCAACAAAAGGGCGAAACCCCAAACCTTCAGCAACTTGCGCAATACGCTGGCCGAGCTTTTTTATACGGTTACGCATCAGCTTGTGATAATCGCGGCCCAGAGCATAACGGCTGATATAGGCTAACTGAGGATTTTTCAGGGTGCGGGCAAAGCCCGCGTCCGGGGGTAAATAGTGCATCTTTAACGCAATGACACGCTGGGTACCCGGTACCAGTTCGTCTGGCCGGGAGCGCTTGGTGCCATGCTCGGCCATAAAGTTCATTTCGCCATGATAGCCAAGCTCAAGCCAACGTTGTAATTGTGCTTCATGAGCACTGAGATCTATGTCACAAATAGCCGCATCGGCAAAGCCAAGCTCGCTCGCCCATTGCTTAATTTGCTGTGCTAGTTCAGGATAATTAATGGTGTTATTCGGCAAAAGTGAAAACCATGGATAGTCATTACAGTACTAATTTACCACAGCTGGTATTTACTCCCCAACAATTGCAGCAATATGAAGGTGCCGCTGCCAAGCACAGCGGAGTGAGTATGCAGGAGCTAATGCACCGAGCGGGTAGCACCGTGGCTCATTGGATACAACAATACTACGACGAAAAAAAACGCGTTATTGTGCTTAGTGGAGGCGGTAACAACGCCGGTGATGGCTTTGTGGTCGCCACTGAATTACACCAACAAGGGTATGATGTTAAGGTATGGCCGCTGGTCGCTGTGCATACTTTAAAGGGAGATGCCGCAACCATGTATGAGCGCTTTAAACAAAGCGGTGGGGAGTGTGTTCAGGACCCAAATCTACATCATTATCATATAGTGGTGGATGCTATCTTTGGCATTGGCCTTAATCGTGCTTTGCCGGAACCTATTGCTGATGTATTGGCAAAAGTAAATGCCGCTAAGGTGATGCGTATCGCCATTGACGTCCCCAGCGGGGTCGATGCCCACAGTGCGCAGGTACATAATAATGCCTTTAATGCCCACCATACACTGACGTTTATTGCCCTAAAGCAGGGTCTATTGAGCGGTCGTGCTAAAACTCAATGTGGTCACTTATGGTTTGCGCCATTGGCTATAGAGCAAGCTTTTTATCGCCAATGTAGCGCAGTGGCTTGCTTGAATGATCATGCATCGATGATGCGCAAGCGGCCAGTTCGAGACCAAGGCGATCACAAGAATAATGCCGGTCATGTCTTAGTTGTCGCAGGGGGGCTAGGGATGGCGGGCGCAGCGCGATTAGCCAGTGAAGCGGCACTACGAACAGGGGCCGGTTTGGTGAGTGTGGCGACCCATCCAGATAATGTGCAAACCATAAGCCAAGGTTGCTATGAGCTTATGGTTCACGGGGTAGCAACTGTTCAGCAACTCACAGCACTATTGGAAAAAGCCAACGTCGTCGTTATTGGGCCTGGATTAGGGCAATGTCAGTGGGCGCAACAGATGCTCAGCACGGTTCTTGGCTATGAACACAAACGATTAAAAGTGCTGGATGCGGATGCATTAAACCTATTGGCACAGCATCCACAGCGACTCACTGATTGTGTTTTGACGCCGCACCCCAAAGAGGCTGCGCGATTATTGCAAAGCTCCGTTACTGAGGTGGAAGCCAATCGCTTTGCCAAGGTGCAGGAGTTGGCGCGTTCATACCAAGCAACAGTGCTGTTGAAAGGTCCGGGTACACTCATTTGTAGCGCTGATAAATTAACAATTAACAGCAGTGGCAGTAACGCACTAGCGAGTGGCGGCATGGGTGATGTATTATCTGGTATAATTGGCGCGTTGCTAGCGCAGGGCGTTAGCCCACATGACAGTGCCTGTGTGGGAGCTTATGCACACGGCTTAGCAGCCCAGCAAGCAAGCAGTGAGGGCAGCAAAGGGTTGCTCGCCAGTGATTTATTTCCAGTAGTACGAGCTTTAATAGGGTAAGCAATAATGACCATGCGATTTGACCAATATTTAGCGGATGAGCAAGCAACCGTCGCATTCGGGGCGCAACTAGCTCCACTTATCGCTGACGGTGCGGTGATCTATATGTACGGTGACTTAGGGGCGGGGAAAACCACGCTCACTCGTGGAATCGTGCAAGGGCTGGGTCATAAAGGTAAGGTTAAGAGTCCAACTTATACCTTAGTTGAACCTTATGAGCTAGCGCAGGTCAAAGTATATCATTTTGATTTATATCGATTAGCTGACCCAGAAGAGCTCGAATTCATGGGCATTCGGGATTATTTAGATAACCGCGCGGTGTGTATTTTGGAGTGGCCTAGTAAAGGTGAGGGGGTAATTCCTCGCGCTGATTTAGAAATCACGCTAGAGTATACAGGGGAAGCGCGTGAGATCAGTATCGACGCAAAATCTGAGCGTGGCGCTGATGTAGTAACAAAGTTAAAAGGCAATGCTTAAAATAATCATAACCGCAAGCAAGGCAACCTTGTGCGCCATATTGCTCGTATGGGCAACAGTGGCGGCAGCTAAAAACACCATAGAAAACGTGCGTGTATGGCCATCACCCGATAGCACGCGGGTGGTGTTTGATATGCAAGAAAAGCCAGACTTCAGCTATTTCATGCTGAAGAATCCATTACGCCTAGTCGTTGATATCAATAATACTGCGCACCGTAAAGATTACCCGGCAATTGAAAAGAAGCACCAAATTGTTGATAAAATCCGTCCTAGCACGCCGAAAAAGTCGGGTTCTACTCGAGTAGTGTTTGAGTTACTCAAAGCCACTAAGCCGGTCATTTTTTCTTTGGCTCCTACTGGGCCGTATAAAGACCGATTAGTCATTGACCTTTACGATAAAAGTGACGGTCAACAAGCCCAAAACATACCAAAAAATAGAGTATTAGAAACCAATCGTGACATTGTTATCGCGATCGATGCGGGTCACGGCGGTGAAGACCCCGGCTCTATTGGCCCAAGCGGCACCTATGAGAAAGACATCACTTTGCAAGTAGCTAAACGCTTAGAGCGATTGATTAATGCCGAACGGGGCATGCAAGCTTACATGGTGCGCAGCGGAGATTATTACGTCAAACTCAATAACCGCAGCACCAAAGCACGCAAACGCAAAGCTGACTTTTTAGTGTCAATTCACGCTGATGCCTTTACCAGCCCACAGCCGCGAGGAGCGTCGGTGTGGGTGTTGTCTCTGCGCCGGGCTAATTCAGAAATAGGTAAATGGATTGAGGATAGGGAAAAACACTCTGAATTACTTGGGGGGGCTGCGGATGCCATTCGCGACACGGCCAGCGAAAAATATTTAGCGCAGACGCTACTCGACATGTCCATGGATCACTCCATGAAAACCGGCTTTAAAGTGGCTGAAGAGGCCATCAAAGAATTACGAAAAGTGGCGAAAATGCATAAACGCTATCCGCAAGCGGCGAGTTTAGCAGTGCTGAAATCGCCAGATATTCCCTCTATCTTGGTGGAAACGGGGTTTATATCCAACCCTCAAGAAGAGCGGTTGCTGAAAACGGCGGCGCACCAAGAAAAACTAGCTAAGGCGGTGTTCAGATCAATTCGTGGTTATTACCGTAATAACCCCCCTGATGACTCGCTCTTTGCAACGATTAAGGCACAAAACCCAACACGACATAAGATTCGTCGCGGTGAGTCGTTAAGTGTCGTGGCCAGTCGTTATGGCGTCTCTGTCGGGGCTATTAAACGCGTCAATAAGCTAAAAACAGACACAGTCTACATTGGCCAAGTGTTAACCATTCCTAATACCTAACGAGCGTATATGAGTATAGCGATATTACCGGCGCGATTAGCTAACCAAATCGCTGCTGGTGAAGTAGTTGAGCGTCCCGCTTCTGTCGTGAAAGAGTTGGTTGAAAACAGCTTAGATGCGGGAGCGACACGTATTCGCGTTGATATTGAACGCGGCGGCCATAAACTGATCCGCATTACCGACAATGGTTCGGGTATAGTCAAAGATGAGCTCACCCTCGCGCTTTCACGCCATGCTACCAGTAAATTAAAAACACTGGATGATTTAGAATGTATTAACTCCTTAGGCTTTCGTGGCGAGGCACTCGCCTCCATAAGCTCGGTATCGCGACTAACGTTAAAGTCCAAGCCTGCCCAGCAAAATGAAGCTTGGCAAGCCTTTGCTGAGGGACGCGATATGGCCGTGCAGGTGCAGCCAACAGCGCATCCTGATGGCACCACCATTGAAGTTAAAGACTTATTTTTTAATACCCCCGCACGGCGCAAATTCTTACGAACCGAAAAAACTGAGTTCAACCATATTGATGAGCTGCTAAAGCGCATTGCCTTAAGCCGCTTCGATATTGCCATTACCTTAACCCACAACGCTAAAGTAGTGCGCCAATATCGACCAGTGTCGGCGGACGACGCGGGTGCATTAAAGCGTATTGCTCAGGTCGCAGGCAAAGGCTTTGCCAGCCAGGGAATGCATTTACAAAGTGGTGACCAAGGGCTGTATTTGCATGGCTGGATTATGCCTCAGCACACGCAAACAGAGCCGCAGTATACCTATGTTAATGGCCGCATGATGCGCGACAAATTGATTTTACACGCTATTCGTCAAGCCTTTGAAGAACATACCCAACAAGCGCAAGTACCGGCATTTGTACTTTACCTAGAAGTCGACCCCCGCCAGGTTGATGTTAACGTGCACCCGGCCAAGCATGAGGTGCGCTTCCATCAGGCGCGATTAGTCCATGACTTTATTTTACAGGCGGTGCAACAGCTGGTGGCCAGTGAGCAAACGCTAATACCGCAACCCTCGATACCACCCGCAACTGCTGCTCACAGTGACAGTCCTGCTTACCCCAAATCGCAATTGCGTCCTAGTCCTGATAATCAGCAATCGGGGCAGTTTATGGGAACGGCCAGTCGCTCTGGTTCAAGCTATCGAGATTCAGCGCCAGCGAGCACGCGAGCGCACCCTGTTGATGCCCAACGTATTGCTCAAGCGAATCAGTTTTATCAAGGGATCAGTGAAGTACAGGCTCATGAGTTTAATCATGTGGCAGAGTCAGCCCCTGCGGTGCATGTAGCCGCTGAGAGTGTGTCACTCCTGCCCTTAACGGATGGCCACTGTGCAGTGAGTGTGCAAGGGCAGTTACACCTTAGCCACTGGCGTCAGGTGTTACCGCTGGCTTGGCAGCAGCAACTCGAAGCTGAAGCGCAGCTAAGTAGTCGCGCATTGTTGTTACCTGTGCGTGTGGCCTTGCAAGATAAGGAGTTGGCGTGTTTGCAAGGACTGCAATCCTGGCTCTCGGTGTTAGGGTTCGATATCCAGCTTGAAAAACAATTTGCCATGGTTAAGCGTCTACCCAGCAGCTTATATGCCAGCGATGCCAAGCGAGTAATTGAGCAGATACTCAGCGCGCAGTTGACGGCTGAGAGTTCACAGCAGGATTTTCTCACGTGGCTTGCGGCATCTACGCCGAGCAATTATTTCAATGGTAATGACTTTGCAACTTGGCAGACACAGTTACAGAATACTCCAGAAATTGTTCAGCAATTACAGCAAAAAGCCGTTAAAATAGAGCTATCCCAATACGTCAGTCAATTAAGTGTTTAAGCCTTGTGAGTTCATTGCCCGTTATCTGTTTAATGGGGCCTACCGCCTCAGGAAAAACCGCCTTAGCCATTGATTTATGCCAACACTTCGATACCGAAGTGATCAGCGTCGATTCCGCCTTGGTGTATAAAGGGATGGACATCGGCACCGCCAAACCTGATGCGCAAGAACGTGCGTTGGCACCCCATCGACTTATTGACATTGTTGACCCGGCACAGAGCTACTCCATGGCTGACTTTCGCCGCGACGCTCTAGCGCACATCGAACAGCTACATAATCAAGGCAAAGTACCCTTGTTAGTCGGTGGTACTATGATGTATTTCAAAGGCTTGCTCGAGGGGCTGTCGCCACTACCTGAAGCTGATGCAGACATTCGAGCTGCCCTAGAAGCCGAAGCAAAAGAGCATGGATGGCCGGCGTTACATCAGCAGTTACAGCAGGTGGACCCGCAGGCGGCGGCGAAAATTAACGCCAATGATTCACAGCGAATTAATCGCGCCCTAGAGGTATACCGTATCAGTGGTAAGAGTATGACTGAACTGCAGCAAACGAAGGCGCAATCCTTAGGGTTTCCAGTTCATCAATTTGCTATTGCGCCAAGCGATCGTCGCGTTTTGCACCAGCGTATAGAGAAAAGATTCCAAATAATGCTCGAGCAGGGGTTTGAAAACGAAGTTTTGTCCCTATATAACAGGAAGGATTTGCACCCGGATCTGCCTTCTATTCGTTGCGTAGGGTATAGACAAATGTGGGATTACATCGCGGGTGAAATTGATTATGATGAAATGGTTTTTCGTGGAGTAGCTGCTACGCGTCAGTTGGCGAAAAGGCAGTTAACCTGGCTTCGAGGTTGGCAGAACCTAACGTGGCTTGAAAGCGGGGACCAAGAAAACTTGCAACGTATAGTAAGTTCGCTAAGCTAGTATTATTGGGACGTTTTTTTCTTTAGAGTCAGTCCTGAACTAGATACATAATAACACCTAAAACGAAGGAAAATAACAATGGCAAAAGGCCAATCGTTACAAGACCCATTTTTGAATGCGCTACGTCGTGAGCGTATTCCTGTTTCAATTTTTTTAGTTAACGGCATAAAACTGCAAGGCAAGATTCAGTCTTTCGACCAATTTGTCATTTTGTTAGAGAACACTGTAAATCAGATGGTGTATAAGCACGCAATTTCCACTGTTGTGCCAGCCCGAGCAGTGAATTTTCATGGTGCGCAAGGACTCGACGCACCGGAGTCAGAAGAAGGGAATTATTAAATCAGTAGGAGCATAATGCTTGTTTGACCGTTATGAAGCCGGCGAACAGGCAGTCTTAGTTCACATCGAATTTCCCCATGAAGGCGATAGAGAAGATCTTCATGAGTTGGAAATGTTGGTATCTTCTGCAGGTGTTAGCAGTCTGGCGGTTGTGCAAGGCAGTCGCCAGGCACCGCACCCGAAGCTTTTCGTCGGCACGGGGAAGGCAGAAGAGATAGCTGAGATTGTCAAATCCCACAACGCAGATGTCATTATATTCAACCACGAATTAAGCCCATCACAAGAGCGCAACTTGGAAAAGTTGTGTCAATGTCGTGTGCTCGACAGAACTGCACTTATCCTTGATATTTTTGCTCAACGCGCCCGTACCCACGAGGGTAAATTACAAGTTGAATTGGCGCAGCTACGGCACATCTCCACCCGTTTAATACGTGGGTGGACGCACTTAGAAAGACAAAAGGGCGGTATTGGCTTACGCGGCCCCGGTGAGACGCAACTCGAGACCGATAGACGACTGTTACGAGGGCGCATTAAAAGTATTTTAAAGCGTTTAGATAAGGTCGCTAAACAGCGCGAGCAGGGGCGTCGTGCACGTAACCGCAACGAAATCCCGAGTGTCTCTCTGGTTGGCTACACCAACGCTGGGAAATCAACGTTGTTCAATCGCATTACCGAGTCTGAGGTATATGCTGCGGATCAACTGTTCGCGACCTTAGACCCAACACTTAGAAAGCTTGAAGTACCAGATATTGGCAGCGTTATTTTGGCCGATACCGTAGGTTTTATCCGCCACTTACCGCATGACTTAGTCGCGGCCTTTAAAGCGACACTGACCGAGACCCGTGAAGCCGATTTACAGCTCCATGTAATCGATGCAGCAGACTCGCGTCGTAAAGAGAATATAGAGCAGGTACAAGAAGTACTAGAAGAGATTGAGGCGAACGAAATACCGCAGCTACTCATCTACAATAAGATTGACCAGCTTGAAGACGTTGAGGCGCGCATTGACCGCGATGATGAAGGCAAACCGATGCGAGTTTGGCTATCGGCGCAGCAAGGTCAAGGAATGGAGCTACTGAAGCAGGCTATTAGTGAGTTACTCGCGAAGCAAATGCTTAATGCCGACTTGCGTGTGCCCCCTTCACAAGGGCGGCTTCGCGGCGCGTTATACAACCTCAATAGCATTAGCTCAGAGGACTTCGATGAGCAAGGAAACTGGCTGCTTAGCGTAAACGTACCAATGAGTGAATGGAATAAATTGAAAAAGGAAATTGGTGAACAAATTGATGGCTACCTTACGTAGTGCATGAAAATGCGCTAAAGTAGCGTCAACCATGATTTTCTTGCGTCAACTTGGGGGCATAAATCTGTCGACTAAGTATGACAACAACGGTAATGCTGCGATAGCATTACCCCTAGCAACAAACATTGATAACTATGGAGTATGGCTATGGCCTGGAACGAGCCGGGTAACAATGGCAACGACAAAGATCCTTGGAATAATAAAGGTGGTCGTGACCAAGGACCGCCAGATTTAGACGAAGTACTGAAAAAGTACAGCGATAAGTTTGGTGGCTTGTTTGGTGGTAAAAAAGGAGGCGGTAACAATAAAAACGGCGGTTTAGGCGGCGTTGGATTGCTTATCGTGCTGGTAATTGCTGCGATCATCTGGGGCTTAAGTGGCTTCTACACCGTCAAAGAAGCCGAGCGAGGTGTGGTACTACAATTCGGTAAGTTTGACCGTATTGCACAGCCCGGTTTACGCTGGAAAGCGACCTTTATCGAGCGTGTTATCCCTGTTGATATTGAGGCAGTGCGTTCGCTGTCTGCTTCCGGTTTTATGCTCACCGAAGATGAAAACGTCGTGAGCGTTGAGTTTGAAGTGCAGTACCGTGTGGTTGACCCTTATCTTTACAAGTACAGTGTAACTGACGCTGATCACAGCCTGCAGCAGGCATTGGACAGTGCTCTACGTTATGTTGTGGGCCACTCGCAAATGGACCAGGTACTCACTACAGGTCGTGAAATTGTGCGTCAAAACACCTGGGATGAGCTTAACGACATTATCGAACCATATAACCTTGGCCTGATAGTGACCGACGTGAACTTTAAAGACTCACGCCCACCTGCTGAAGTAAAAGATGCGTTCGATGATGCTATCGCTGCGCAAGAGGATGAAGAGCGTTTTATCCGCGAAGCTGAGGCGTATGCCCGTGAAATTGAGCCACGTGCCCGTGGTCAAGTAACGCGTATGACCCAAGAAGCTGAAGGCTACCGTGAACGCGTTACCTTGGAAGCACAAGGTGAGGTGGCTCGTTTTGAAAAGCTATTGCCTGAATATGCAGCAGCGAAAGATGTGACCCGCCAACGCTTGTATCTAGAGACTATGGAGCAAGTACTAGGCAGCAGCACGAAGGTGCTTGTTGATGTCGAAGGTGGCAACAACATGATGTATCTACCGCTGGACAAACTGCTAGATAAGCATCAGTCAGGGCAAAAAATCACCTTGCCTAGCGCTAATAGCATTCAAGACTTACGCAACAAGTTAGGTGCCAATGCATCGCGTAACAGCCAAGTAAATTCTGGCAATGATCGTTTCTCTAAAGACCGCTTTAACGGAGGAAGATAGCAGTGAGAAATTTTAGTATAATCCTCATTATTGCTGCAGTAGTACTTTCGTTTTCTTCGGTGTTTGTAGTACCAGAAGGGCAGCGCGCTATTGTGTTGTTATTCTCTAAAGTACAAAAGGACGATACCGACAACGCTGTGGTGTATGAGCCAGGCTTGCACTTTAAGGTGCCTTTCGTGGCGCAAGTGCGTAAGCTCGATGCGCGTATTCAAACCCTAGATGGAACCCCGGATCGCTTCGTAACCAGTGAGAAAAAAGACCTTATCGTTGATTCTTACGTGAAGTGGCGAGTACAAAACTTCAGTGATTTTTACCTACGTACCCGTGGCGATAAAAATTACGCTGAAACGTTACTAAAGCAAAAAGTAAACAATGGCCTTCGTACCAACTTCGGTGCGCGTACAATCAAAGAAATTGTTTCTGGTGAGCGTAGTGAGTTAATGGAAGAAGCTTTGGTTCAAGCCTCTGAAAGTGCGCGCGAGCTCGGAATTGAAGTCCTCGACGTACGGGTTAAACAAATTAACCTGCCAGACGAGGTGAGTAATTCTATTTACCAACGTATGCGTGCTGAGCGTACCGCTGTAGCGAAAGAGCACCGTTCTGAAGGTCAAGAGAAAGCGGAAGAAATCCGTGCCTCAGTGGACCGTCGGGTGACGGTTATGCTCGCCGATGCTGAGCGTAATGCGCGTTCTGTACGTGGTCAGGGTGATGCACAGGCGGCAAAAATCTACGCCAACGCTTATAACAAAGACCCTGAGTTTTTTGGTTTCTTGCGTAGCTTAGATGCATACAAGAAAACCTTTAAAAACAAGCAAGACGTGATGGTGATTGAGCCTGATGGTGAATTCTTCAAGTACATGAAGAACGCAGAACCACAGTAATCTCGTCATAGTCAGTAATAGCCCCGAGTGCCATCGCCTCGGGGCTTTTTTGTCACTGAGAGAGTCTAATGAGCTGGCAATTGTTAGTAAGCGCCTTTGCGCTTATGCTTATTTTTGAAGGGCTAGGCCCAGCACTGTTTCCAAAAAAGTGGCGTGCATACATGGCGCAGCTAGCTGGCAGTGATGAACGCACCTTGAAAGTGGTGGGTATCATCTTAATCCTCACTGGCGCGCTTCTGTTCCACCTTTTTAACCTCGTCTAGCTTGCTGAGCTAGCAATGAATTTTCTATTAGCGGAAAAAATAACCAAAACGGGGTGATCTGCCCCCGGCTTTTCTGATAAAATCTGCGCCTAATTTTTTCTAAGTGAATTTGCAATGGGTAAAAACGTCGTTGTACTAGGCACCCAGTGGGGTGACGAGGGGAAAGGAAAGGTCGTAGACCTCCTTACAGATAAAGCATCTTTAGTGGTCCGTTATCAAGGTGGGCACAATGCTGGTCACACTTTGGTGATTGATGGCGAGAAAACAGTTCTACACCTGATCCCGTCGGGTGTGCTACGTGACAACGTAAAATGTGTTATCGGTAATGGCGTAGTTCTGGCCCCCGACGCATTGATGAAAGAAATTACCATGCTTGAAGAGCGTGGCGTACCGGTGCGCGAGCGTCTGCTTATCTCTGAAGCGTGTCCGCTTATTCTGCCGTATCACGTTGAGCTTGATATGGCTCGTGAAAAGGCGCGTGGCGCTAAAGCTATTGGTACCACAGGCCGTGGTATTGGTCCTGCGTATGAAGACAAGGTTGCACGCCGTGGTCTTCGCGTTGGTGACTTGTTCAACCCTGAGCAGTTTGCCAATAAGTTGCGCGAAATTCTTGAGTACCACAACTTCACTTTAGAAAACTACTACAAAGTTGAGCCAGTCGACTTCCAAAAGACGTTTGATGATGCCATGGCTGTGGCGGATATCCTGAAATCGATGGTTGTTGATGTGACTGAGCTATTGGATCAGACCCGTGAAAAAGGCGACAACATCCTGTTCGAAGGTGCACAAGGCACGTTGCTGGATATCGACCACGGTACATACCCATATGTTACTTCATCTAACACCACCGCCGGTGGGGTGGCGACAGGAGCTGGTTTTGGCCCGCTGAATCTAGATTATGTGTTGGGTATTGTTAAAGCTTACACTACGCGTGTGGGTTCAGGTCCATTCCCAACAGAGCTTTATGATGGCGTTGATAAGCAAGACCCAGTGGGTAAACACCTTGGCGAAAAAGGCCACGAGTTTGGTGCTACGACCGGCCGTTTGCGCCGTACAGGTTGGTTTGATGCTGTGGCTATGCGCCGTGCGGTACAAATCAATAGCATCTCAGGCTTCTGTATGACCAAACTGGACGTACTTGATGGCCTCGAAACTATTAATATTTGTACTGGTTATCAGCTTGAAGACGGCACCGTTACTAACGTCACACCGCTTGCTGCTGAAGGCTACGAAAAAGTCACGCCAGTGTATGAAGAAATGCCAGGCTGGAGCGATAACACCTTCGGTGTTACTCGTGTTGAAGACTTGCCTAAAGCGGCAATCGACTATATCAAGCGTGTTGAAGAAATCACCGGTGTTCCGGTTGATATTATTTCAACCGGCCCTGATCGTGTTGAAACCATGATTGTGCGCAACCCATTTGCTGAATAAGCGTAGGGTGTGAAAAAAAGCTGCTGCGGCAGCTTTTTTTGTGCCTGCATATACCAATTTTGGCACTGGTTTTGCTATAAATTGATGAGAGAGTTGATTCGTCAAAGGAGCGTCATGCGCCATTTGTTAACCATGTTATTACTGACCAGTGTGCTCAGCACCACAGCTCATGCGGCAGAGCCGTTAGAGGCCGTACAGCTGTATACACAGGATGAGTTGGTTAAATTAATACGTAAAAACGCCCATTTAAAGCGGGTGCAGGATGATGATTGCCAACTTGTGCAAGATATTGCCGCGCGCGCGAGTAAAATGAAGTTGCCCAGTTATCAGTTCCTCTACGGTGATATGCTCGCTTACAATGTGTGCGTTGAACGAGATGTGGACTTAGGTGTTTACTACATGCGCCAAGCCGCTGAGCAGGGCTTAGCCGAGGCGTTAGAGCAGCTGGGACGCTACTATGATATTGGCCGCTTAGTTCAGGCCGATAAAGCCATGGCTATCGTGTATTTGCGTGAAGCCGCTGCACAAGGCAACCTGCCAGCGCAAATGCGTTTGGTAAAGCTGTTTAATCAGGGCTACGGCAGTCCACGCGACTATGAAGATGCTTATCGCTGGCTGTTTCATACCCAAGTTGCAGATCGCAATCTACACAAGAAAATTGGTGCGCAGTTAAGTAAATTGGCGCAAAAAATGCCCGATAGCGTGGTTGCACGGGCACGATTACCCGTTGATCAATAAAGTTTAACAGTATTTACCTGTTGCCTTTTCCCGATATGGGTTAAAATAACACCATAAGTCACCGTATAAGTTATTGAATGACCAAACAGGATCCATACCTCGATAGAGAACAGCAAAAATACGAAAACCCCGTCCCCAGCCGCGAGTTCATCCTCGACCACATTAAAAAACGCGCTAAGCCTGCTAATTTCAGCCAACTTTGTTCCGAGTTGGATGTATATGACAGTGAGCGTCAAATAGCCTTTAAGCGCCGCCTGCGCGCCATGGAGCGTGAAGGGCAGCTGCATTTCAATAAGCACAAATGCTACGTTATTCCCGATGATAGTGGCTTAGTCAAAGGTAAGGTCATTGGCCACCGTGATGGCTTTGGTTTTTTGCAAGTCGAAGGTGAACCTAAAGACTGGTTTATTGCTCGTCACCAAATGAACACCGTGTTACATGGCGATGTAGTGTTAGCTAAAGCGGGCTCACGTGGCCAAGGTGGCAAGGTTGAAGCACGCATTGTGAAAGTACTTGAAGGCGAGCGTGCGCCAATCATTGGCCGTTACTTTGTTGAGCATGGTATGGCTGTGGTTGTGCCAGAAGACCCACGCATTACGCAAGATATCATTATTGTCCCTGGGGCAGAAAAAGGCGCGCGCCACAACCAAATGGTGCAAATTGAGATCACCCAAAGCCCAAGCCGCCACATGAATGCGGTTGGCAAGGTCACAGAGGTGCTCGGTGAGCATTTAGCACCGGGTATGGAAATTGAGGTGGCGCTGCGAAATCACGAAATCCCTCACCAGTGGCCACAAGAAGTTGAGGAGCAGGTGGCTCCTTTAGGCGAGCAGGTGGCAGAGCAAGACAAACAAGGGCGCGTTGACCTGCGTCATTTGCCCTTGGTCACCATTGATGGCGAAGATGCCCGAGATTTTGATGACGCTGTATTTTGTGAGCGCAAAAAGTCCGGTGGTTGGCGCCTATGGGTGGCGATTGCTGATGTCTCCCATTACGTGCAAAAAGGCTCCCCTTTAGATCAAGAAGCGATTAATCGCGGTAACTCAGTGTACTTCCCTGAGCAAGTTATTCCCATGCTCCCTAAGGTGCTATCCAATGGCTTGTGCTCACTGAACCCGAAGGTCGACCGCCTGTGTATGGTTGCGGAAATGACCGTCTCCGCAGCCGGTAAGCTCTCAGGCTATCGTTTTTATCAAGCACTGATGAACTCGCATGCCCGCCTTACCTACACCAAGGTGCACGCAATTTTAGAAGGCGATGAAAAATTGCGTGAAGAGTACGCGCCCCTAGTGGGTCATCTGCAAGATTTGCAGCAGATGTATATGGCGCTAAAAGCGGCGCGCCAAGAGCGTGGTGCCATTGAGTTTGAAACCCTGGAAACACGGTTTGTGTTTAACGCGCAGCGCAAAATTGAGTCTATAGTACCCGTTGTGCGTAACGACGCCCATAAGCTTATCGAAGAATGCATGATTTTAGCGAACGTGTCAGCGGCGCGATTACTAGAAAAGCACGAGGCCAGTGCCTTGTATCGTGTGCATGATGAGCCGGACAGTGAGAAGCTTGGACACTTTCGCCAGTTCCTTGGTGAACTCGGCATAGAGAACCCCTTTGGGGATTCTCCCGAGCCAGCGGAGATTACCGCTGCCATCGACAAATTAGCCGATCGCCCAGAGTTGGGACTGATTCAAACGATGTTGCTGCGAGCGATGAAGCAAGCCGTTTATCAGCCTGACAACATTGGTCACTTTGGTTTGGCACTGCCTGCTTATGCGCACTTTACCTCGCCAATCCGCCGTTATCCCGATTTGGTCGTACATCGCGCTATCAAGGCCATACTCAAAGCGCAAGGGCAGCAAACCAGTGGTGAGTATGAATACAACGATGATGAAGCGGATCAACTCGGTGAGCAGTGCTCGATGACCGAGCGCCGCGCTGATGATGCGACACGTGAAGTCGCTGATTGGTTGAAGTGCGAGTATATGCAAGATCATGTTGGCATGCACTTTGGCGGGGTTATCTCGTCGGTCACTAATTTTGGCTTGTTTGTGCGCTTAGATGACCTGCAAATAGACGGCCTGGTTCATATTGCTAACCTGGGTGATGAATTTTTCCACTTCGATGGCGCCAAACATTGCCTTGTCGGTGAGCACAGTCGTACTGTGTATCGCATGGGTGATAAAATATCGGTGCAAGTGGCTTCGGTTTCTTTAGAAGAGCGCCGTATTAATCTTGCCCTGGCGCAACAAGAGCCCGATCGTTATGCTCGGCGCAAGGCTAAAAAGCCTTCGGTACGCGATAAGCTTAAAGCGGGCGATATCCCAGGAAAAGGCAAGAAGCCAACACCCGGTGGTAAGAAAAGTGGCGGTAAAAAGAAAGCCTCTAAAGACAAAAAAGCAACAGCTGGCAAAAACGTAAAGGCCAGTAAAAGCAAGAAAAAGTCACGAGCAGGTAAAAATGCTCGTAAGAAAACGAAAAAGTAGAGAGTCCCAGTGAGTAACGAATTAATCTTTGGTTTTCATAGTGTCGAAGCCATCCTCAGCCGCGAGCCCGAGCGCTTCATTGAACTGTATGCTTTAAAAGGGCGCGATGATAAGCGTCTAAATGCGTTGATCAATCAGGCTCGGCAATTCGGTATTTCGGTGCAGTTTATGCAGCGTAAAGCGCTGGATGACAAAGCCCGAGGCGAACAGCATCAAGGTATTATTGCTCGAGTCCGCCAAGGTAAACAATATAACGAGCGTGATTTAGACGCCATTATCAGCCGAGAGCAAACGCCCTTTTTATTGGTTTTAGATGGCATCACCGACCCTCACAATTTGGGGGCCTGCCTGCGTAGTGCGGACGCTGCCGGTGTGCACGCGGTTATCGTGCCTAAGGATAAGTCGGCGAAGTTAAATGCGACGGTACGAAAGGTCGCTTGTGGCGCCGCCGAAGTGGTGCCGTTAGTGCAAGTGACTAACCTCGCACGGACCTTGCGTGAAATTAAAGACGCGGGGGTGTGGGTTGTCGGCACGGCAGGAGAGACCGATACCACCTTGTTTGATGCCAACCTCACCGGCCCTATCGCCATGGTCATGGGAGCTGAGGGCGATGGGATGCGCCGTTTAACGCGTGAACATTGTGATGTGCTGGTGAAAATTCCAATGGTGGGCACGGTATCTAGCCTAAATGTCTCGGTCGCGACTGGCATTAGCTTGTTTGAAGTGCTCAGACAGCGAAGCGCATAACGCCAGTTAGGCATGCACCCCCCTTGATATTGTAAGGTGTGTGCCTGACTCCATATTCTATGTCATTACCTCACATCAATCAGGTGTAATTTGCCTGTATTCGCCTTCTTTTAAGTTGCTTAATTTGCCAACAATGCGTAGAATACGCGCTCATTTCGGCCATTTTACATTAATTCCTTGCCTTAAACCGACCGGCCGAAACGGTGGAAGGCTATATTAACCGTAAGGAATACCCATGCGTCATTACGAAATCGTATTCATGGTTCATCCAGATCAAAGTGAACAAGTTCCTGGTATGATCGAGCGTTATACTGGTTCTATCACTGAAGCTGGCGGTAAGATTCACCGTCTAGAAGACTGGGGCCGCCGTCAACTGGCTTACCCAATCGAAAAGCTTCACAAAGCACACTATGTTCTAATGAACGTTGAAGCACCTACTGAAGTAATCAACGAGCTTGAAACTTCTTTCCGCTACAACGATGCAGTGCTTCGTAACCTAGTTATGCGCACTAAAGATGCAGTAACTGAAGCTTCTCCTCTTGCAAAAGAAGAGAAAAAAGAAGCTGCTGAAGCTTAATCGTTCTGCGTGGTTGTAATGGCTGAAACGCCTAGTGAGCAAGCGCTCAATCTAGTCGAATTAGGTGGCACTGTTTGTAAGGCCCCTAAGTTCAGTCAAAGCCCGGCCGGTGTACCCCACTGTATTTTCGTGCTAGAGCACCGTTCAATACAGGTTGAAGCGCAACTAAACCGTCAAAGTTATGTGCGTATTCAGGTGGTAGCAAGTGGTTCGGAGCATCAATCAGCAACACAATATTTGCAAGTTGAGCAGTCAGTGCGAGTGCGGGGGTTTTTAAACCGCCACCAAGGCCGAAATGGTCTCAGTCAACTGGTGCTGCATGCTCAGCAAATTGAAAGAATTAATTGAGGAAAATACTCATGGCACGTTACTTCAGACGTCGTAAGTTCTGCCGCTTCAAAGCGGAAGGCGTAAAACAAATCGATTATAAAGATCTAGCTACTCTTAAAAACTATGTTACCGAAAGTGGCAAAATCGTACCTAGCCGTATCACAGGTACTAGCGCTAAGTATCAGCGTCAGCTAGCAACTGCTATCAAGCGTGCTCGCTACCTAGCCCTTCTTCCATACACTGACTTACACAAGTAAGCAGCGGATTAACAGTTTTTAAAAGGTGTAGAGACATGCAAGTTATTCTACTAGACAAGATCGCAAACCTAGGTGGCCTAGGTGACCAGGTTTCTGTTAAATCTGGTTTCGCACGTAACTTCCTGTTCCCGAAAGGTAAGGCAGTTCCTGCAACTAAAGCTAACATCGAAACTTTCGAAGCACGTCGTGCTGAGCTTGAAGCGAAAATCGCTGAAGAGCTAGCTGCTGCTACAGCTCGCGCTGAGAAACTTGAAGCACTTGCAGAAGTGACGCTAGTTTCTAAAGCTGGTGACGAAGGTAAACTATTTGGTTCAATCGGTACTCGTGATATCGCTGATGCGATCTCTGCAACGGGCATCGAAGTAGCTAAATCAGAAGTTCGCCTACCTAACGGTACTATCCGTGAAACAGGTGAATTCGACGTAGCAATCCAAGTTCACGCAGAAGTGATGGCTTCTATCAAAGTGATCGTTATTGCTGAAGCTTAATCGTCGATTAGCTTTATAAAGACCGCGCTTAGGCGCGGTTTTTTTATGCCTGTCTGATGTTGACATTGCTCGTTTCTTGCAGAGCTTGTCATCCTCAAGCGGCGACAGTGAAGCTGTTCTTTCTTATACCCGCCTGCAGTCCTATTCGTTGTTTCAAGCGCATTCCACAAAAAGTCTTGATCGACAGCGTGAATCAAAAAGGTTGACTTTTGTAGGTCAGGTTTCAACCTGACAGGCTCTGCCTATCTGCTCGATTTCTTTCGTTTCGGCCAAAATGAACACTGATTCATTTCTACTATCACCTTTAAAGGTGATAGTGGAAGGAAAGGCCTGTTTGTTTAGACGTAATTAGCATGATTACCCTGTAAAAGTATATTTAGAGTTATTGCACTAAATGTTTATTGTGATATTGTATTACTAATATCTAATTTAGGGACGATTAAGTTGAAAAGTATTAATAGCCGGAACTTTCACTTGTTACTGATTACTTTATTAAGTTAATAGGTTTAATTTAAGCTTATGATTAGTAACAAAAATATTTTTATTAAAGTTTTTCGTCACGATATGCTGGCTGTCAATGTGCGACAACACCATAAGTTGACTTTGACAGCGTTGTCATTATATCTTAACCCAGTCTTAATAAAACTCTAGGCAAAACAATGCGCTTACAAGGAATGCTACAACGCGGTTTTACCCTGATAGAAATGATGATAGTGGTCGCTATTATCGGTATTTTGTATGCAGTGGCGATGCCAGCCTACAGCGAGTATATGGAAAAAGGTCGCCGTGCGGACATGCAGCAAAATATGCTGCAAGTTGTTGCCGTGCTTGAACGTACATATTCTCGTATGGGCGGATACCCTAGTAACTTTACCCTCCCTACATCTGATTATTACACCTTGCGGTATGCCCCGCAGCCAACTATCTCTAGTAGCGGCGGCGCACATTATGATGCTAAAAAGTTTACCTTGCGGGCTATTCCCAAAGCTGCACAGAGTGGTGACGAGTGTGGCACCCTGAGTATCAACGAAGTCGGTCAGCAACGCGCTAGCGGTGGTGATGACGACGATTGTTGGGGGAACTAACCCAATGCATCAAGGAAGATATTCAGCCCTAGGCTTTACTTTAGTTGAGTTAATGGTGGTGGTAGCAATCATCGCTATCGCCGCCATTATCGCCACGCCGTCGTATATACAGTTCATAAAGCAAGACCGCATTGTCAATCACGCGAACCAACTTCATAGTGTGTTTAAGTTCGCTCGCAGCGAAGCTGTTAAGCGTGAGCGAGCCATTAATTTGCGCGCTACAGCCGAACAGTGGCAAGTGATAGCCAACCCAGGTGAAGCGAATGAAGCCGTGCTAAGAGCTTTTACCAAGCAACATAGCTCGCTAACGATTGCGCTGCCTAACCGCATTGTTGCCATCACTGGTGAGCTTAACAACGCCGCTAATATATTGATCACTGACAATGATGCCAGTACCACGGACTATCGCTTATGCGTTCTACGCAGCGGCCAAAGCTGGTTAGCTGAGGAAGGTGAAGCATGCGTGTAAAAGCAATACAGTCTGGCTTTTCGTTATTAGAGATTATGGTATCGGTGGCGATTGCAGCCATTGCCTTGTTGGGGCTGGGCAGCGCACAGCTCAAGTCATTGCAGTATGCGACGAGCAGCTTCAACTACACCATGGCCATTGTACAGGCCAACAACGCTGCAGAGCGCATCTGGCCAAATTTATGCACGCTCAAGCATGGCGGTGGTTTTAACGGCAACTTCAAAAACACCACCTTGGCACCGCAAATTGATGACTACAGCATTACCTTTCCCGCTAATTTTAACGACGATTTAGCCATTGAAGTGCAATGGCCAGATAGCCGCCTTGATGATGGTCTGCAATCTAAGTTGCGCATTTTTGCTCAATATCCAACGCTTTCAGCTGCGGAGTGTGGTTTATGAAACGCGCTCATTTAGGTTTTACTTTAGTTGAACTAATGGTTGCTTTAGCCGTAGGTAGCTTTTTAATCGCTGGCGTTGGGCTTTCTTATGCCACTATCAAAGGCACTGTAAGTGCGACTAAAGAGCTAGAAAATGCTCAAGAGGTGGTTCGTTTCACTTCTCAGGTGCTTACTCGCAGCCTTAAACAAACCCCATTTTCGCCTGTGGTCAGTGCTGATGGCAGTACGCTGCGGGTTCAGCAACAGGCGGGCGTTTTATCGTGTTTGGGCACCACGCCTAGCGCTGATTATATTGAGCAATACCGCTTGGTTGATGGGCGTATACAGTGTGATATGGGCGCTGGCGGCGAAGACATCCTGACCGGTGTGACGGCGCTCAGCTTTAGCTATGATGCGACCACCAAGCTCACCACTATTAATGTTACTCCTCAGGGACTGCCGCAGCAGTTTGGAGGCCAAGTACAAATCGATATTGCAGCGTCGCGATTAATTTTAAGTGAACTATATGGAGCAAGTTCATGAAGCAACAGCAGGGCTTCACTCTAGTCAGTGTGATGTTATTAACCGTGGTCGCTGGCGTGGTGGTATTTACTTCACTAAAAGACAGCATCGTGCAAGAGCGCCTCAGTGGCAACTTTCAGAAGAAAGTTAATGCGCGGATGATGTCTGAACGAGCCGTTTTTGCTCAGGTTGAGAAAGTGCAGCAGCAACTGCATGCAAACCCTGATGCTGATATTGACGAACTCGTAGCGCAAACTGAGCAAGCACACAGTGGCTCCATTCATAAGGGAGACCTAAAGTATCGTGCACAGCTAAATAAAAATGGCGCGGGTGAGCTGGAAATTGCTGCGTTAGGAGAGCGTTATGCTGGTGAAGCAGAGGCTAATTTAGTGGCCAGATACGCCGTTACCAGCAACGGTGGCTATGCCCCTTTTAACACCGCCATAGTTGGCTGTGATGGAGTCTTAAATTCAGCGGGGGGGAACATAGATAGCTATGATTCGCAGCAGCTTAATGGCCAGTACGATCGCAGCAATGCCTCAACCCAGGCGCATGTAAAAACGATTTCACCCAATGCGGATATCGTTGTCAGTGGGGGGTCTTCCACGTGGGGTGATGTCCGTGCAACAGGAAACATCAACATTACCGGAGCAGGATTTATATCCGGGACTGTTCATGCCAATGGCGATATTGATGTCAGTGGCGGTAGCTCAGGAGATTATACGATACCGCCTGGTTTTCCTGCGAAAACGCGAATTGGCGGGGATATTTTGGCAAAAGGCAGTGTTACCTATCAGGGGCGCCATATATTAGGGGTGGTAACAATACCACGGAAGAAAATAATAAAGACTCTATCGCCGACACTAATTATAAAGGTGCGCCTTATCACCAAACTGTTGCCGTTCCCGCTGTTCCTGCCAGTAACAGCGCGGATCCTAACCACGACCCTAAAGACCCAGACACCAACTGTGATCCTTACTCGTTGCCCTCTGAATTAGCAAAACTGCAGCAAAAGTTACCTCGTCAGGGACTTAGTGTGACAGGGTGGGGTAGTCATGCACAATTCGACGACGAACAAGGCCGTGATAGTTTGGGTTCTATCTACATGCCAACCTCAACTTCCATATTGGGGCGGCAATACGAGTCGGTATACTTTCTAGATAAGCTGACTATTGATGGAGCTGAATTGACGATTGCAAAGGGAAATGTCGTTTTTTACATTAATGGCGATTTCAAGCTTACAGCCAATGGTGACAGCGCGCTAAATATCAATGAAGGTGCAAGTTTGACGTTATTTGTTCAAGGTAAAAGTCAAATTCAGCAACCCGTTAACGTGCTCAAGAAAACACTTAATAGCAACAAGCTACCGCCTTTCAGTCTGTATTCTGGGTATCAAGATAACTCCACAGCAACCCAATGCGGGGGCAACTTTGGTGTTGAGCTATCGGGCACGGGGCAAATGTACGGAACTATTTATGCACCCTATAGCAATGTAAAGTTTGGTGCCAGTGGTGAGTTGTACGGCGCCATTCGGGGGAAAAGGGTCAGTGTATGTGGTGATGGTGATATTCATTACGACACCGCGCTGAAAAAGTCACAAGGTGGAAATTTAGGTGGTCAGCGCCGAGTGATATTCCTTGGCTGGCAGTATAAAACCCCGGAGGAGCTATCACCTTAGCGAGTTTAACTATCCCTACTACCAATCTAGCCCCTATAAAGGGGCTTTTTAGTGCATTGCATCTATGCGTGAGGTAAAAGCCAGTATTTGCATCTAAGGCCAACAACTGCAAGGTAGCTCGGCTAAGTCGCAATGCTTACCTTTACCAGCACAGCTGGCTGCGTCACATGCTGCGGATGGGTCGCAGCAGTCATGGCGGTCTTCTTTCTTTTTGCGTTTGTTGCTATCTTCTTGAGCGTTGAGTTGCAGTGTGGCGTGGGCCAATTTACAGGCATGCAATCGTGCTTTGATATTGGCATAACCACGGAAAAAGCCGTGTTGCTCTACTATGGCAAGGACGGCGTTAGAGCAAGATGCACCTTTATGTAAGCACGCATGGGCGCAACGAAATCCTTTGTAAGGGGAGACAAAGCGTTGGTACAAGCGTATCACGATGATTGCTATGTTATTCAAATGTAGGCCTTTATAAGTTTTCCCGTAGAGCGTTTGCCATAAATTAATCCTGAGAGGGCTTTTTAAAGCGCATCGACAAGGCCATAGCCGTGCCGGTGACAACACCCATGCCGATAGCGCCAGGTAGCCCCATCGCCACTAAAATCGGTATGAATAGCAGGCGATGCACGAACACCAAAGGCACCACGGCAATAGCCAAAGCAACATAGTTCATGCGAACCTCGAAGTGCGCGCCGCAATGCGGGCATGTTTTGGTTTTCCCCCAAGAGTTTGCCGCTTTAGAGAAAAAGCTAATGGACTTAAGGCAAGACGGGCATTTAAAAAACTGCTCATTATCTGAGTGCTCAGTGTTAGCTTGTTTAGCGGCAGTATGTTGTGCGCGTTTGATTTGTAGCTCTTGCTTAATCGCTTGCACTCTTTGCGGGTAGGCCTCGCTGTCCACGTGCCTTAATGCGTCTTCAAGTTCGTCTATTGAATAGCTGGCATAGTTGGGCTGTATTTCGTCTATCATCCTTGAATCTCCGTTATTGCTGCGTATTCCTTGCACCACAAGATTATCCTATACGCCCTAAAAATCCAATGTCCTTACACTTTCAGTGCACGCTAAAAAAATAAATAAAAAAATTTAAAACCCATTTAAACCCTTTGTACTTTAGTGCGCGTCTAATACATTAACAAAGCGAATAACAACAACAGGATATATCGCATGCAGGGTCATGCCGCAGAGGCAAGGGCAACCGCACCACCGCCGCCAAGCGAGGCAGAACTGATACAACAAGTGAAAAAGGGCAATCAGCAGGCCTTTGCCCTGCTGTATCAGCAGCATATTAAGCGAGTTTATGCCTTGTGTTTGCGTTTGGCGGCTGACACCACTCAGGCGGAGGATGTGAGCCAAGAGGTGTTTGTGCAGTTGTGGCAAAAAATACATAGCTTTGATGGCAAAGCACAATTTAGTACTTGGTTGCACCGCGTAACCAGTAATATTGCCATTAGCCATTTACGCAAACAAAAAAACTGGCTGCAACGCGTCGTAAGCAGTGAAGAGCAAGGCATGGAGCATGAGCAAGTGGCTCAATGCCATGAGCTTAACGGTCTTGACCAGCTCATAGTGCGGCTGCCTGAACGGGCACGACAAGTTTTTGTTTTGCACGCAGTAGAGGGCTATCGCCATGAAGAGATAGCCAAGATTATGAATATGGCGGTGGGGTCTTCAAAGTCACAATATCATCGCGCCCGAGGGCTGTTAAAGGAGTGGTACGAGCATGAGTAAACCTGATTTTGAGCAGTTTCTAAACCAGCAGCTGCAACAACAGCAAAAAGAGATCAGCCCGGAGCGCGATCTTTGGCCCGGTATTGAGCAGGGTATTAATGCGCACACGCATACAGCCGATAAAAGCTGGTTTAAACCAGCTTTGGGTAGTGCCGCCGCTGCCATTTTAGTCGCCGTAATCGGGTTCAATTTACCAAGCCAACAAGGCTCGCAACCGAGTAACCAATTCGCAGTGATAAGCGATGTATTCGAGCAGCAAAAGCAGAGCCTACTGGTGCAGTATCAAGCACAACCGGCGCTGACCGATAATTGGCAACAGCAATTACAAGAGCTCGAGCAAGCGGAGCAAGCAATCAAAACTGCGCTTGAAGAACAACCTAACAATCGCGCTTTGCTTAATATGCTCGCGCAGGTTTATCAACAACAACTGAATTTAATTAACAACGTACACCAGCCCAAGCAGGGCGCAGTATTACAGCGTATTTAGGAGCATAACAATGAAAGCAATTATTTATACATTAGCGCTAGCCCCGGTTTTGGCCTTCGCTGGCGAAAAAATTGATGAGCAACTCGACGTGCCAAAGGATGGCCGTATTTATATCGATAACCAACGTGGCGAAGTCATTATCAAAGGTTGGGATAAAAACACTTTTAAAGTGACCGGCGAGCTGGATGACAAAGCCGAGGGCTATACCCTTGAGAACCGTGGTCAGCGTACTGATTTTATTGTTGATATGCCCAAACGCTACAATCAAGGTTGGGGGCATAATAATGATAATGACGAGGGGTCTAAGTTAACCATACACATGCCCCATGCCAGTGCCTTAGTGATGGAAGGGGTGAGCGTTGATGTGATGGTCAGTGAACTGCACAATGATACCCGTGTAGAAACGGTGAATGGCGATATTGACGCCAAGCAGTTACAGGGCAAGTTGAGTTTAGAGACCGTCAATGGCGATATTGATGGCGTAAACCTAGCTGGAGAGATCCGTTATCAAACCGTCAACGGTGATATCAACGACCTTGATTCACAAGGGCAATTACAAATGACCTTAGTCAATGGCGACGTGGAATCGAGCACCCGCGCTGAAGATATCCGCTTTGAAAACGTCAACGGTGATCTACAGCTCAATGCCCAAGCTCTAGGTAGCTTAAAAATTAATACCGTCAATGGCGAGCTTGAGGTCCGTGTGGCGAAGCTTCATGCCGACGGGCAAATCCGCGCCGAGAGCGTCAGTGGTGATTTAGACCTCTACCTACCCAGCGATCTGTCAGCACGGTTTGATTTAGAAGCCCATGCTGGCGGCGATATTCGCAACGAACTGAGCGATGATAAAGCCGTGGAAGCCAAGTATGGTACAGGTGAAAGCCTGCACTTCACACTAGGCCAAGGCGAAGCCGAAGTGCAAGTAACCACCATTAGTGGCAACACCCACCTACGTAAAAACTAACCCAACCTCGGCGAGCCCTTAGGGCTCGCTATTTTTCTTGTTTACCAGTCAGCAAAAAAGCGAAGCAGTTGTTGCACTGCGATGCCAAGCCGATAAAATAAAGCCATTCACCCCGCCTTTTGAGTATGTATGGCAAAAATAGATAAACAGGTTGATAGCCTAAAAGTTCCTCCCCACTCCATTGAAGCCGAGCAATCCGTGCTTGGTGGGTTAATGCTCGATAATGAGGCCTTTGACCGTGTTGCTGAGTTGGTCGTGGCTCAGGACTTTTATACGCGTACCCACAGACTGATTTTTGAGGCTATGGAGCGCTTGGTTGAAGACAGCCAGCCTATCGATCTGATCACTATTTCTGAGTCGTTAGAGAAAAACAATCAACTCGACAGTGTGGGTGGCTTTGCTTACCTCGGTGAAATAGCTAAAAACACTCCCAGTGCCGCTAACATTAGCGCTTATGCTGCTATTGTGCGTGAGCGGGCGGTGATCCGCGAAATGATTGGTGTTGCCAATGAAATTGCCGAAGCCGGGTTTAACCCCGAAGGGCGCGGCAGCCATGATTTGCTCGACTTTGCAGAAAGCAAAGTATTCAAAATTGCTGAACAGCGCACTAAAAGTACTGAAGGGCCGCAAAATATCCACACTATCTTAGAAAAGACCGTGGATAAAATTGAAGAGCTTTACCAGTCGCCACAAGACGGGGTTACGGGAGTCAGTACCGGTTACTCTGACCTTGATCAGATGACTGCGGGTTTACAGCCCTCGGACTTAGTCATTGTTGCAGCGCGCCCATCCATGGGTAAAACCACGTTTGCCATGAACTTGGCCGAACATGCGGCGATGACCCAAGATAAGCCGGTGCTTATTTACTCGTTGGAGATGCCCTCAGAGCAAATCATGATGCGTATGCTCGCCTCGCTCGGGCGCATAAACCAAACCAAGGTGAGAACGGGCCAGCTGGACGACGAGGATTGGGCACGCTTGTCCTCAACCATGGGCTTGTTGATTGAAAAAGGCAAAATGTACATTGATGATGCCTCAGGCCTAACTCCTACCGATGTGCGCTCACGCGCGCGGCGAATTGCCCGCGACCACGGTGGCATTAGCATGATCATGGTCGACTACCTGCAATTAATGCGGGTACCAAGCTTATCGGACAACCGCACCTTAGAAATTGCCGAAATATCGCGCTCATTAAAAGCACTGGCGAAGGAACTCGAGTGCCCTGTTGTGGCGCTTTCGCAGCTGAACCGGACACTTGAACAACGTGCTGATAAGCGCCCAGTTAACTCGGATTTGCGTGAATCGGGGTCAATTGAGCAGGACGCCGACTTAATCATGTTTATCTACCGTGATGAGGTGTACAACGAAGACAGCCCAGATAAAGGTACTGCGGAGATTATCCTTGGTAAGCAGCGGAATGGTCCTATTGGTAAGGTCAGGTTAACCTTCCAAGGGCAATACTCACGCTTTGATAATTACGCTGGCCCGGCGATGGACGACGAGTATTAACCACTATGGCGTTGGCAACCGCAACCATTGATTTTTGTGCCCTGCGCGCTAATTTAGCGCGTGTTAAAAGCCTTGCCCCTGATAGCCAAGTAATGGCCGTGCTCAAAGCCAATGCCTATGGCCATGGTTTAGTGCCTATTGCGCAACAGCTCGCCGATGCCGATGCCTTTGCCGTTGCTCGCATTGAAGAGGCTCTGGCCCTGCGCACCGGTGGTATTACTAAGCCCATCGTGCTGCTGGAAGGGTTTTTTAAAGCCAGCGATATCGAAATTATGTTGGCTAATAACTTCCAAACAGTGGTGCATGACGAATACCAGCTTGAAGCCCTAGAGCAAGCCCAGTTAGCAGGGGCCATTAAAGTATGGTTAAAAGTAGACACCGGCATGCATCGTTTGGGCATAAACCCAGACAGCATCAATACCTTCTATCGCCGGTTGAAAGATTGTCCATATGTGCAAGATGAAGTAAATCTAATGACTCACTTTGCTTGTGCAGATGACAATCAGGATGCCTACAATGAGACTCAGCTGCAGTTATTTCAAACCTTAGTAGCCGATAAACCTGAGCCGCTGTGTTTGGCTAATTCTGCCGCCATCATTAATTATCCGCAAAGTCACGGTGACTGGGTGCGCCCAGGGTTGATGATGTATGGTGTCTCGCCCGTGAAAAATACTTTTTCTGCGCAACTGCAGCTGACTCCCGTGATGACGCTAAGTAGCGAAGTGATTGCCGTGCGTCCGGTACGCCAGGGCGAGCCAGTGGGATATGGTGGGCACTGGCGAGCCGACAAAGATACCTACCTGGCGGTGGTGGCCATTGGCTATGGAGACGGCTATCCGCGTCATGCTCAAAATGGCACGCCTGTGCTTATAAACGCGCAGCGTTACCCGTTGGTTGGGCGTGTGTCTATGGATATGATCACCGTTGATATTGGCCCAAACCCCAGCGCTGTTGCAGTGGGTGATGAGGCCATTATGTGGGGACGCGAGTTAGCCATTGAAGAAATTGCCGCCTGCGCCGACACCATCGCTTATGAACTTCTATGCAATATTACCCCGCGCGTTAGTTATCAATATATCGCATCAAGCTGATACTATTCCCACGATTGTTAAGCAGCTGTTTATTTTTGTTCGAAAAAAGCAGAGAATAAGCCACTCATCCCTTATAATAATAATTAGGTACAAAAGGCGCTTGGAGCGATTATGGCTTACCTTATCGAAGCGGATACGGACAATGTGATCTATTTGCACGCCCACCATAGCTTTGGGCGTTTTCAGTACAGTGTAGACACGCTGATTAGCGACCCTAGCGTGTCAAAAATTCATACCATCATTGAATGGCAGGGGAATGAATGGCAGGTTCGTGACCTCAGCCGTAACGGCACTTGGCTTAATAGCAAACGCTTAGATAAAGATCACAGCCAAACGCTTAAGCTTCATGATGTGATTGCTCTGCCGGGAAATGATGGCAAGCAATTCAAAGTTGCGAACTTAGACAAGCCGCAAGACTTATTGATCGTTCTTGATGAATATGCCAAGCCTACTTCGGAGTTTATTTGCTTAGCAAATTATAACCTTATCCCTGAAGAGTCCCCAGAAATAGCCGTATTTAACCAACGTGAAAGTGGTTTTTGGTGCTTTGAGCACCTGGATGGGCCGATGCTTGATCACACTATTTTAATAGAGAACGATCAGCTCAGTGATAGCCAGCGAAGCTATCAATTGCATTTAAGCCATTTGGAAGAAGCCACAGCGCTGCGCGATGTGAGCAATACCCAGTTAGCCGACTTAAACTTTATTTTTCACCTTACCCTAGATGAAGAGTCTGCAGAGCTTACGGTCAGAGGCCCAGGTGAGGAAATTGATTTGCACGAGCGTTGCCATCATTATCTGACGTTGAATTTGGCCCGTTACAAGGCTCAAGATGCCGCCAACGGCGTACATGAGCTCAGTCAAGGTTGGGTCGAAACTGAAGTAATAGCCCGCGATTTGGGTATCGATTCTCGCTATCTAAATATTCAAATTCACCGCGCCCGTAAGCAATTTAGCGATGCCCTTGCGCATATAGAGGATGCCGATAGTATCATCGAGCGTAAACTACGTAAGGTGCGCTTTAGCGCCAGTAATTTCGAAATATATAAAGGCCACCAACTCGAAGAGTCGGTTAAACGCGCATCCTCCAACTAGGTAAACTCTATGCGCACGCTTGCTCATTATGAATTGAATAAAGTGGTGTACCAGGGCGGCATGGGCACCATCTACGAAGCTTTCGATACTAAACTAGAACGTACAGTGGCACTCAAGGTGCTAAATACTAGCGGTGATAGTGAATTAGACGAAGACGCCCTTAGTGAAGCGCGCTTTCTGGCACGCTTAAATCACCCCAATATTATTCAAGTATTTGACTGTGGCCAAAGCGACGGCCAGCAGTATTTAGTGATGGAGTTTTGTCGCGGTAAAAACCTGCTGCAATACCAGAAGCAGCATGTGTTAACGCTTGAACAAAAGCTGGCTATGCTGGTGGATATTGCTAAGGGTTTAGAGCACGCGCATCGCAACAGCATTATTCACCGTGACTTGAAACCGAGCAATATCTTGATCAGTGAAGCTGGGCAAGTCAAAGTGGCTGATTTTGGTATTGCTGGCTTCGTGGGCGGTAACAGCCATGTTAGTCAAAGTGCAGGCACCAAGGGCTATATGTCGCCTGAGCAGTTGCAAGGGCAAGCACTCAGTCACCACAGCGATTGGTTCTCGTTTGCCGTTGTTGCAATTGAATTACTAACAGGCGAGCACCCCTTTGCTGGACAAGGTGGCCAAGATATCAGCGCGGCAATACTGCAAGGACAACACTTAGATCTCAGCACTACGCAATTACCGCAGCAGTTGCAAGCACTATTAGGCCAAGCGCTTAGCGTAAAACCTGTGGCGCGCTTAAATCTGCGCCGAGGCCCTTTTAGCAAACAGCTTGAGCAGTTACTGCAACAACGAGTTCAAGCCGCTATTCTAGAGCAGCAAACAGAACCGGTTACACCATCAAATAGCACGCAGAAAAGCGCACCATTAAGAGCAAAGAAGTTGCGCTGGCGTTACCTTGTGATGGCCTTTGTCTGTGCGGCAGTGTTGGTGGGAGGCTACTTGCTACGCCCTTACCTGTTACACCAGCCTGTGGTCGCGATTCTACCCACTCAGATATATAACCTACCTGATGAATTTAAGCATTATGAAAGCGCTTTGAAAGGCTCGGTACAAAGTGCGATGTGGCAACAGCTGCTCCAGCAAGACCAGCAATTAGTTAGCCGCGCAGAAATGAATATGTTGGCGCAAGGCCAAGACAGTGATCAATTTAGAGACCCTAAAAGCTACTTTCAGAGGCTGGCCGACTACACCGGCGCCGATACCCTGATTAGCAGCTCGTTGGATTGTCAGCAACGCCACTGTAGCGTTGAAATAAGTACACTACGTGCTCCCAACTGGCAAGTGCAGGAGAGTATGCAGTGGCAGACAGATATTGCAGGCACAACTAATTTACATGACGTGGCGAAATACAATACTGCGCGTCTTATTTCCCCGGGCATTGATAGTGAAGAGTATCGCTCGCTATCAACAATGAAAAGTAACAGCCCATTATTTGAGATGTATACGTTGTTTTATGTCGACAACGTAGCAACGCCGGAGATGTTTGATAAAAGTCTGGCGACGGTCAAAGAGAGTGCAACCAGTGTCGAGGGTTATAACCTTTTACGTGAAATTGCGCTGCAGCTGTATCACTCAACCCATGAAAAAACCTATCTTAAGCAGGCAATTTCAGCAATCCATAATGCCCCAGGTGAATTTAAAAAGTTGTCCAGCTACTACAAAAGCCTAGTGCTGCTAAATATAGAGCTGGGGCAAATAGAAGAGGCCAAGCATGCTTTGGATATGTTAACCAAGGTGAGTCATGACCAAGCTGCTATTTTGAATTTGGAGGCTTCAATTCTGCTTGCTGAGGGTGAAGATAAACAGGCCAGAGATAAGTTAGAAGTAGCGTTGAGCTTGAGACCCAATTTGCGGTTACAAAGAAAGCTCGCGCTCGTTTTGTATTGGCTGGGTGATTTTCAGTCAGCGAAAAACCTGCTCGCGGATTTAGTTGAAAAAGTCCCCAGTGATAGAAGAACTCACCAGTACCTAGCTGATATTGCTTTAATCGAAGGTGACTTCACCTCTGCGATAGAAAGCTACAGCAAAACACTCAATGAGAATAGTGACAGCATTGATTTATCAAACCTCTCTATCGCCTACATGATGGTGCAGAACTACCCTATGGCGGAAAAGTTTGCCAAGCAAGCGCTGTTGAGTTCACCGAAAAACACCGGGATGATGCTCAATATGGCAGACATAAATATGCTCAACGGTAAGCTTGTGGAATCAAAAGAGCTGTATCAGCGCCTGTTACAGCTAAATAACGGGCGTGAATCGGCCTTGGCGTGGTCTGAAAATGCGCAGGCCTATGCTCAATTGGGTGACAACGAGCAAGCTATTAAGTCACTGAAGCATAGTTTCAAATTGGCAGAGGATAAATCAGAGTTAAGTTATACAGCGGCATTAGTGCATGCACTGGGCGGAGACTTTAACTCCAGTCTTTACTATGTGGAAGAGGCTTTAAAAAGTGGTTACCACCAAAACTGGTTTTTACAGCCTTGGTTTAAACCACTTTGCGATTTTGAAAAGTTTAGAGCGATGGTCGGCTCCCACTCTCAGCTCTGTGTAAACTGAGTTAATTAATCTTCATCTGGACGGCGAACTATCACGCGAGGGTCTTGCGACATATAGTATTTACCGTTCGCGGTGTTTTTCGCAGTAAAGCGGAAACCGATACTCAATGGCTCAGCAGTACTCGAAGGGGCAACTTCAATAACTTGATCAAGAGGGCTGTCGTCTGCTTTACCATAACAAAACGTAGTATCTACTTGATGAACCTTAAGAGTCAGCTGCTTCTTATCGGCACTGATAGACGAGTCGACATTGTAGTTGCAGTTGCTGTAGTTTTTAATGTATTCCACACCGTTACCAAAAAACTCCCAATCATTGTCACTGATGGTGACAACTAATTCAGCATGTTGAGTCGGTTGCAAATCTGCATGAGCTGGGTTGTTAGTGAATAGAATAGGGTAGTCTTGGCCGTTGATATTCTGCTTACTGCCATTAACTACAACATATGTTTGCCAAGGCTCGTTAACGCTTGGGATCAGCTCTAGTTGCTCTTGGACCGAAACATTACCAGGCTCACAGGGGACTTGGATTTCAGGGGCTTGTTCAGACATGATCATTTCCTTATTAAGATAATGGACCGTTTTTGATTACTTTATCCGAGAATGGCTATAACTATAGCGTGTAAGTGAGGAAAGTATAGTTTTTGTAATCGCTTGTAAGGCAACAACTTATTGGGGCAATGAAAGCCGCATGCTGCATACGGTCCAAGGCGTTATCGTTCTTAAGTACTGAGTGCCTTTTATTTTCAGCGCTGTTACAGCGGCGCATATTCCTAGTTGCGATTATGGGCTCAGGATGAAGAGCTATTACTGGGGGAGCCTTGGCGTTTTTCTTTGCTACACAGTGACAGGTCTACGCCGCCTTATGTCATGCCAACCTTAGCTAAAGTCTGTGCACAGCGCATATCAGTGTAGATAGCGTGAAAAATAAGGCTATTTAGAGGCCATTAGCTGTCCCTGCAAGGTGGCAACAATACGACGAGAACCACCTTGGTCGCGGTGTTCACCCAGGTAAATACCTTGCCATGTGCCTAGCTGCAGCTGGCCATGACTAATAGGCAAGGTGAGTTCACACCCTAAAGTACTGGCTTTAATGTGCGCGGGCATATCGTCATCACCTTCGTAGGTGTGGCGATAAAAAGGTTGGCGCTCGGGAGCGGCCCAGTTAAAGTGCGCTTCCATATCTTGGCGCACAGTGGGATCGGCGTTTTCGTTAATGCTCAAACTTGCAGAGGTGTGTTGCAGCATTAAATGCAGCAGGCCAACCTGATAATCTTGAATTTGCGGCAGCGCGCGCAGAATTTCCTCATCAATTAGATGAAAGCCCCGGCGCTTTGCGCTTAAAGTAATGCTGTGTTGTTGCCAACTCATAAGGTGTCGAAGCTGATCTCGATGTGGGCATTGCCATCACCTGAGGTGAAAGGCATGATAATTGTGGTTCCTTCGCATTTGTGGGTAATGGTGTGGCCAGTGCCTGATACCACTGCTGGTGTCGCCATATCAAAGTCGTAGCCTTTTTCACCCAATAAGTTCTTGGCGCCACCGGTAACCATGTTGGTGATTTCGCCAACCATGTCGGTCACTTCTTCATTAATGGCACTGGGACGCTCGCCTAGCATACGTTCCATGATGGTAAGCGCTAGGCTTTCATCGAAAGTGATAGAGAGTGAGCCTTTTGTTTGTGGGCCAACCATACCGATTAACCCTGACACATCGCCCGCCGCGACCTCGTCCTTTTTAACGCGAGGTTTACCCGGTTTTAGTTCAGTTTGTGCCATCGTGGCCAACACATTGACCAAAGAAGAAAGAAAAGGGTTAATAAACTCGACGTTCATTGTCCATACCTTTGTTCGCAGAAGGTGAATTTTGCTGTTCTTGCAGCACGTGTTTTACCCTAGCAAGTTGTTACTAAGATTGACAGCGTTTACAAATGCCATGCGCTTCAATAGTTTGCGAGCTTACACTAAAGCCGCTTTGTGAGGCGAGCTCACTTAACTCATGCGACAGCACGCTCGAGTGCAGCTCGTCTACGTGACCGCATTGATCGCAGATAAGCAACTGCACCGGATGAATTGAATCAAAATGGTGGCATAACATAAACGCGTTGGTGCTTTCTATTTTATGAATAAAACCTTGTTCAGCTAAAAAGTCCAGTGCGCGATAGACCGTCGCAGGCTTTGCGCTGGTTTCTGTCACTTTTAATTGCTCTAATAAGTCATACGCACCAACACCGCTTTTAGTGCTGGCAAGTAAACGGAATACTTTTTCACGGATGGGAGTAAAGCGAGCGCCTTTGCTGTCGCACATTCTTTTAGCTTTACTGACAAGCGCATCTACATTCATAGCTAACCTTCGTTCATCTTAACGCCACCTATACTAGCATACTATGACGCATAAAAATTACTATCTCTGTCTGCATGAGAGAGGTATAATTTTGTTTTAATTTTCAGGAGCAAGTGTGCACGAATTACTGGCCACCTTTATTTTCTTTTTTGCGGTAATTGACCCCATAGGCACAGTGCCGGTATTTATTGCCGTTACGCGCGGCGAAAATGCCGCATTTAAGCGCAAAGTAGCTTACAAAGCGGTGCTGGTATCGGCGTTAGTACTGTTGCTGTTTGTCGTTGTCGGTGAGTTGTTGCTCAACGCTATTAGTATTCCGCTTGCGGCGTTCCAGATTGCCGGTGGCATTGTACTGCTGCTGTTTGCGCTGACCATGATTTTTGGTGAAGGCAAGCCCGAGTCGGAAATTAAAAGTGTGCGCGACTCCACAGAAACCGCCATATTTCCTTTAGCCATCCCATCAATAGCCAGCCCAGGGGCTATGCTAGGGGCGGTGCTGATGACTCGTAATAATGAATATACTTGGGTCGAGCAGGCCATTAACTCATCAATGATGCTTAGCGTCTTAGGCGTGGTGTTATTGTTACTTTTGCTGGCGCGCTACGTACATAACCTCATTGGTGATGGCGGTGCAAGCATTATCTCCAGAGTCATGGGGCTGATCCTGAGCTCCGTGGCGGTGACAAACATTCTCGGTGGCATTAAGGACTACTTCGCGCTGTAACTCGCGGCCGCTGCCAAAACTAAGCTACTTATTGGATGAGTGTGGCAACGCGAACGCCTAAGTCGACTAATATGACACCCAAGGTTTTTTCGATAAGCCGTTGATAACGTTGTAGGGCGTGTACAAATGCGGGGTGGCTAAAAACATGGCTACCAACACAAACCACAGTAAGTGTGCCAAAGAAATAATAAGCCCATACACAAGCTGGATGGCAGTGGGCGTATCGGCGCTCACCAGCTGAGTAAATATACTTAAAAAGAACAACGTGGTTTTGGGGTTTAGGGCATTAGTTATAAAACCTTGACGCAGAGCCGAGATGGCGGATAACGCCTTGTTGGGCGCTGCCTTGGGCGCGAGCTCCAAGGCGATATGGTGCTTTGCTCGCAGGCTCTGATAGCCAAGGTAAATTAAGTAAGCTGCGCCGATGTATTTTATCACCGTGAATAGCACCACCGATTGGGCAATGAGCAGCGCCACGCCGGCTATGGAATAAGCAAGGTGAATCCAAATCGCTAACCCCACGCCCAGCGCCGAATAAAACCGGCACGACGCCCATATACTAGGTTATTACGGGTGATCATGACAAAGTCGGCACCGGGGCTAATAGCCATGATCGTTGCTAGCGTAGCGATGGACAATAACTGGGGTAAATAGGCTGACAGTTCCATAGATTATTCCGTTTACCGGGTTAGACCTGGCACTGTATCTCGAATTACGCCTGTTTGCATGGCTGACATCGCTCATGCTGGATACTGAGTTGCAAGATTATCTGTGTTGGGCTAAAGCCCAACCTACCGATTTTGTTGGGTTTATTGTAGGCAAGGCTGAAGCCTTGCAAAGGACGTGATTGGGTTAAAGTCCAACCTACCGATTTTGTCGGGTGTATTGTAGGCAAGGCTTCAGCCTTGCGAAGGGCGCGATTGGGCTAAAGCAGCTCTTAAAATGATCTAGACTGATATTTGCTATTATTGAGGGCACCACACCACTTATTGGTTGGCTGATTGGCTCGTGGATTCTATATTCACTTTTGAGTACAGTGGCTTAAATAATCAGCAGTTGTTTTTGTTTTGTGAACTAAATGTTGCCTTTAATGCCGGATGAGCTACTCTAAACCAAAGTTTCTTGGGTAGTTGTACTGGGAATTATTTTGCACTGTTTTAATCTTCGCTCATCAGCATTAGTGCTTATTTCGGCGCTCTGCGCGATGTTGTCTTTTGTTGCTTATGGCCAGTACACCTTTGCCGTCGTAGGCAAAACCAAGAACGACAGCTTTTATGAACAATCCTTCAAAGGTTGCCAAGACTTTGCCCAGCGCCAAGCCGATTTGCGCTGTATTTATGATGGCGCTTATGACTACCAAGACGCTCGTACCCAAGCACTGGTAGTGAAAGATTTAGTTGCTCAAGGCGTGGACGGCATATTGGTGTCTACCACCGACTCGCAGCACTTGGTCAACAGAGCGCTAAAAAAGGCTCAGGAGCAAGGGATTGCGGTGATCACTTTTGACTCAGACTTGGCACCACAACACCAAGCTTATCGTTTAGCCTATGTGGGCACTAATAACTTTGATTTTGGCGTGGCACTTGGTGAGGCGGCAAAGCAGTTTAAACGAGAGCACCTACAAACCTTGTGTATTCAATCGGGACATCACACTACGCCGAACTTAAACAAGCGCATCGACGGCGTGCGTTATGCCTTGTCAGGGAGTACCAAACGTTTGAACGGTGAGAATGGTTGGCTGGAGCATCCTCGTTGTCCGCTTTTCACTGCTGGGCGTCGCGATGATGCCCTCAAGCAATTACGCACCATTATCAGTTATCCGCAGCCGACAATCTTTGTTGCCGTCGCTGGCTTTGCACAGTTTAATCCTGATTATCAACAGGTGATGACAGAGTTTAAACAGCAGCTAGCTAAGAAGCAGCGAGTGATTATCTCTGCCGATACTGAAACACTGCAATTGCAAGCGTTAGCGAGCGGCCTTGGCACCATGAATATAGGTCAAAACCCTTATGAAATGGGCCGTAAGGGCGCACAGCTACTTTATGATGCAGTAAAGCACCAACACCTTCCTGAACAAGAGCAATATTACTTACCTTTTCATTACTGCACCCCTGATAACGCGCAGAGCTGCGCGAAAAACCATTAATACTCAAAGGTAAAATCAGTGCATCTCTTTAGTTGCGGGTTGCTGTGAAAGTCGGTACTGGCTTAGGTAATACCAATCAGGGTGTGATTGACGTATAATTGCGCGCCCACAACTCGGCGCAAAGAGCCCGTTGGTTTTCTTGGTAATGCAGGCACAGGTTTATGAACGAAGCGACAACACAGACTCAACTCACCCCTTCTTGGCAACAATCGGCTTTTCGTCGCTTCAGTGTCGCGCCAATGCTGGATTGGACTGATCGCCACTGCCGTAGTTTTCATCGTATTATGAGCAAAGAGGCGGTGCTATATACCGAGATGATCACCACCGGCGCTATTATCCATGGCAAGGGCGATTATCTGCACTTTAACCAGCATGAGCAGCCAGTGGCATTGCAATTGGGTGGCTCAAACCCTGACGAGTTGGCTCATTGCGCGAAGTTAGCGGCACAACGAGGTTATGCGGAAATCAACTTAAATGTGGGCTGTCCGTCGGACCGCGTGCAAAATGGTCGCTTTGGCGCCTGCTTAATGGCTGAGCCTGAGCTAGTCGCACAGGGGGTGGATGCAATGAAGGCGGTCACTGACGTTCCCGTGACGGTAAAAACCCGTATCGGCATTGATGAGCAAGACAGTTACGAGTTCTTGCTGGCGTTGATAGAGGCGATTCACAAGGTCGGCTGCGATGATTTTATCATTCATGCCCGTAAGGCGTGGCTGCAAGGTTTGAGCCCGAAGCAAAACCGTGAGGTTCCCCCCCTTGACTACCCGCGTGTGTATCAGCTTAAAAAAGATTTTCCCCACCTTCATATCAGCATCAATGGGGGGGTTAAAACCATCGCTGAATGTGAACATCACTTGGCGCATGTTGACGGTGTAATGATTGGCCGAGAAGCATACAGTAACCCTTACTTACTGGCCGAAGTAGATGCCGCATTATATGGCTTAGAGGGTTGCACACTGAGCCGCCATCAAGTGGCAGAAAAAATGCTTAGCTATATTGATGACGAGATGCGCCAAGGCGCGCGCTTCTGGCATATTGCTCGGCATATGTTGGGGTTATTTCAGGGCATGCCAGGTGCCCGTGGTTACCGTCGTCATTTATCTGAAAATGGCCACAAGCAAGATGCTACGGCCGATACTTTAGTCACAGCACTGAGCTTTGTCCGCTAACTTTATTGCTAAATATACTAAAAAATAGCTATTTTGCTAATTACATAAAGATGATACAAATCAAAATCCTTTATTTTTCAATGTGATGAGTTTTGGCATGTAACTTGATGCTCACTTAGTGAATTAAACTAATAGGAGTATTCCCATGCGAGACTCTAGCTATCAACGCTTTTATCGCGATGCCTTGGATAAGAAGTTATCGGGTGTGTGTGCCGGGTTTGCGAAACGTCATAACCTACCTGTTTGGCTCACCCGCGTAGCGATGGTTATCTTGTTCTTAAATGCCCCAGTGCTGGTGGCAGCTATCTACCTTATTTGTCATTTCGTGTTTGACGAGCACATCGTGGTTTAGCCATATAAACATGTACAACCATGGCTGCAAATAACGCTCTATTTGCGGCTAGTACACTGATTTTATTACAGACACTCAGGCGTCATTAAGCTATATTAGGGTACAGTTAAAGTAACATAACAAGGAAGCGCTATGCTGCGTACAACCCTAGGTACCCTCATCTGTGCAGTGTCGTTACTGCTCAGTTTTCACAGTGCTGCTCATGGCGAACTTATGGTAAGTGAAGCCAAGGTGCGGACCTTCTTACCTGCTAGCGAGAGCTCGGTAGGATACCTTACGTTAATGAACCACAGCGATCATGACCGCGTACTGAAAAAGGTCGAGATCGAGACCCTCGGGCGTGTGGAGATTCATACTCATGAACATAAAAATGGCATGATGCAAATGCGTAAGCTTGAAGAGTTACAGGTTCCTGCGCACCAAACACAGGTATTTCAACCCGGTGGACTACACTTAATGCTATTTGCACCAAGTCAGAAACTGGTAGCCGGTGAGCAACTGAAAATGACCCTGTATTTTGCCGATGGCGACCGTCTGTTCACACAGGCACGCATCTATAACTTGCTTGAACAGTCGCAAGACAATAACAGCGATGAACATCAGCACCATCATCACTAGGAGTTATTATGTCTCAGCATAAAGGAAAGATTGCCGCAGCCATTGCTGCATTGTTTTTATTATTTTATCTCATTGCCGTTTATTGGAGCATTGAGCCCGATCGCTTCGATGTCGTAGAAAAGGCAAAACAGCAAGCGAGCGAACGAAATGAGCGCTTAGTAACAGGTTATGTGACCACGTCGACGTTGATTAACGTCGCGCAAACATTACTCGACAAACCGGGCGGCTACCTTAGTAACGATATGGCTCCACCCAGCGTGTTGATGGACAACATGCCGGCCTGGGAATACGGAGCGCTGGAGATGACCCGTGATTTAGCGTTGTCGATGCGTAAAGACTTTAGCCGTTCACAGTCGCAATCCACGGAGCACCCGTCACTGAAAAAAGCGCAACCGCAGTTTAATATCAGTAGCACTGCTTGGATGTGGCCCAGTGCCGAAGGTGAGTATCAAAAAGGCATTGATTACCTGATTGCCTACCGCAGTCAAATCGCGGACAGTAATGACAGACAAAGTCAGTTTTATGCCCGTGCAGATAATTTACGTACTTGGGTAAAAGAGGCTGAAAAGCGTTTGGGTAGCCTCAGCCAACGTCTCAGCGCCAGCGTGGGACAAGAGCGTGTTAATACCGATTTGGCTGGCGATCGCGAAGCACATCAAGCGACATATACACCCATGCAGCAAGAGGTGCGCACCTCTTGGTGGGAAATTGACGATGTGTTTTATGAATCTCGGGGAGCTACCTGGGCGTTGCTGCATTTCCTGCACGCTATTGAGCACGATTTTGCCGATGTTTTGGAAAAGAAAAATGCTAAGGTAAGCGTCCAGCAAATTATTCGCGAACTGGAAGCAACACAAGAGCCTGTGTGGAGCCCTATGGTGCTTAACGGCAGTGGCTTTGGCCTTGTAGCTAACCATTCGTTAGTGATGGCAAATTATATTTCTCGTGCTAATGCGGCACTAATTGAGTTAAGCGAGTTACTCGCACAAGGATAAAAAGGGTAGATGATGAAACAATACTTTGTGGCTGCAGGTTTATCGCTTGCAGCGATGGCGCCAATGGCCCATGCCGATACCGTGTTAGGCCTTTATGTGGGGGCCGAAGGTTGGCAGGCTGAGCCAGAAGGTAGCTTTGGCAGCAAAGGCTATGCGCAGCAAGATTTCAACTTCGATGATGAAACCTTCACCAGCTACTACGCAGCATTGGAGCATCCAGTTCCTTTGGTTCCTAACGTCAAGCTACGTTACACCGAGATGGACATCAGCGGCGGAGCATTGCTTAACCAAACCTTTGAATTTGAGGGAGTCGATTTTGCTGTAGGCAGCAACATCATGACCAATGCAGAGCTTAGTCATACCGATTATGTGCTTTACTATGAGATTTTTGATAACGATGCGGTGTCGATTGATTTAGGTTTGAGCGCGAAACAGTTTGACGGCGATATTTATGTTGCCCAGGTCGACAATAGTTCGTCTGTGCGCGTTGATTACTCAGGGTTTGTGCCACTAGTGTATGGTCGCGGTGAAGTGGGCTTACCTTTTACTGGCTTGAGCGCATTTGCTGAGGGCAGCTTTTTCGCATTAGATGACAGTACCGTGCATGACTACCAAGTCGGCGTGCAGTGGGAATTTATTGATAATCTAGCGGTGGATGTGGCTGTACGTGCAGGCTACCGAGCGATGTTGATTGAACTTGATGATGTTGATGATATCAATACTGATATTGATGTTTCAGGCCCCTTTGCAGGGCTACAAGTTCACTTCTAAATAGTAAACTTTGAAAAAGCGGCGCAGGCCGCTTTTTTTGTATTTATGACCACTCTAAATCGAAGTCACGCTGCAGTGCTTGCTCTATTGCTTGCTTAAACGTAGGGCTTAATGTGGCACGCAGCAACCGCCTTAATTCATCACCCGTTTGGGTGAATTTGTAGTAGCTCAGAACTAAGTCACTGTTTTTGGCTGTGAGCGTTAATGAGGTATCGTAAAAGCGCAGTTTTAGCTGCTGCTTGGCGCGAAAGTTCGCTGACTCAATTTCTTTGCGATACAGCACAGCGCAATCCATCAAGGTCAATATTTGCGGGTAACTGAGTCCCGCCTTTGCCAAGTTGAGTTGCTCCTTATTGCCTTTGCGCAGTAAGTCGAATAACGACGGGCGCTTGTAATAACCCAATAAAATAATATGAGAATGATCGAAGTCGAGCTGAGCACACAATGCAGCGGCTTTTTGTATAGCCAATGCTTCGCGCTGGGTCATTTGCTTTAGGGTTTGCAAGCTCTTGATACTAAAGGTCCCCGGAGCCAGTGTTTCTCCAGCAAGAATCTTTGCCCATAACTGCTGCATGGACGCTGTTGCGGAGTCTTCGGCAAGCGACATAAAGCGTTCAAACCAATCAGGGTCAACATAGCCATCAGTTTTAGTGTCTGGGCAGTATTGCATGGCCTGGGCGAGAATCGACTCTATATTGTGTTGCTGTCTTAGGCGCTTGAGCTCTTCACGTTTAAGGGCTCGCTCTGCAAGAGGCACCCGTTGGTCGAATACAAACCCACTGGGGCGAGCCCCTTGGCGGGAATAGCCCCCTTCTTGGGCCGGGACAGGTAAAGAGTTGCGCTGTTTTTTTATCTTAAAACCAACTCGTTGGGCAATAAGTTGCGCCAGTTTGGTTTGCGCAGTGAAGGTTTTACTGCTCATCCTTGTGCTCCAATTCCACCACTGTTTTTAAATTATTTAGGCTATGAGTCATGGTATTAGCGAGGGTATGTTCGGTAAACCAGACTAAATAGGGGCCAATGACGGGTAGGGTGATTTCACCTTGTTGCTGCCATAAGATACGGGTCTGCTCCCCTGAACTGATTAATTGAAACTGGCCATGCGAAAGGTATTCGTTATTGACCAGTAATTGATAGTTGAGAGTAGATGCACTGTCACTGACAATACTTAGTTCCCCTCGGGAGCGTTGCCCTTGCCAGCCTAAATGAGCGCCAACTCCCTGGGCTTGCGCACGGACTTCTAAACGAGCTTGTTGGTCGAATTGGCGCAGCGCTAGCCATTGTTGCCACTGAGTTAAATCCCACAGCCAAGGCTTTATCGCTGCGCTCGGAACATCCAGAGTAATACTGCGCTCAACGCGATAATGTTGCTTGGCGATAAGGCCAATCAGCACCAGTATGAGCGCGAGTAAAACTAGAGTTTTTATTACATTGCGTGCTAGGGTTATCACAGTACCTCTGCGCAGAAACACAAAAAGCATAGTCAAAAGATTAGACTATACTGTTAGAACTTAATTTTCTATCTCCGTAGTTGTGAATATTGCTCATCTAAGTAAGTGAATATTCGATTGTTTACGGTTTCGAAGGAAGGCTATGTCTTCGCCAAGTAGTGATTTTATTTTTCTTAATGAAGAATTTGACGAGGAGCCGGCTAAACCCCAAGAGTTTTGGGATGTGCTCATTGTTGATGACGACTCTGAAATACACTCAGTGACGGAGTTAGCCTTGTCTAACTTTGAGCTCAACGGTAAGGGGTTGCGCTTTCATCACGCTTTTAATGGTACGCAAGCGGTTGATATTTTGCGTGACAATCCGCTTATTTCGGTGGTGTTACTTGATGTTGTTATGGAAAGCGACGATGCCGGGTTAATTGTTGCCAAACGGGTGCGTGAAGAGTTAAAAAATCACGTGGTACGCATTGTGTTGCGTACAGGGCAGCCAGGTTATGCCCCTGAAGAGCAGATCATCCGTCAATATGATATTAATGACTACCGCACTAAAACTGAACTGACCCGCTCGAAGCTTGCCACTACCATGGTAACGGCCTTGCGCTCGCACCAGCAGGTAACGCAATTATCTATGCAAAGTCATGCCCTTTCCCAAGTGCTGCTGGCAAGCGAGCAAATACTGAATTTTAGTCAATTACTGCCTTTGAGTCGCGCAGCGATCAAACACCTTGCTCATTTTACAGCGGGTCCGCAACAAGGGGTGGTGTGTGGATTAGATGATGACGGTGTGGAGATTGTTTATGGTGGCACCGGTGAGTATCAAAATGTGCATCACCAACATCTTGATAAAAGCGCTTTAACGGCCTCTGTAAAGGAGCAGGTCAAAGCCAGTTTTAAATTAGCTCAGCACCAGCATGACGAACACTCGGTGAGCTTTTTCTTTCGTGCCAAACAACAGCAGTATGTCATTTGCCTTGAAGGTGAACACATTATTGAGCATGCGCTGATGCAATACATTGACCTACTTTTGACCAATGTGGGCGTAGGCCTCGACAACGTACTGTTGGTGGAGAGGTTACGTAATGTTGCGTTTAAAGACTCACTTACGGGGTTATGTTCACGTAACGGCTTTATCGCCGCTTTGGAGCGCTTACAAAAAAACACCAACGCCCACGATTATTTAGTACTGATTGATATTGCCCGGTTTGCCGACATCAATGAAGGGCTCAGCCACGATATTGGTAATTTACTGTTAGTTGCTGTGGCGCAGCGTTTGCAAGGGCAGCATCAACAGGCGCAAGTCGTAGCGCGGCTTGGCGCAGATCTCTTCGCTGTAGTAAGTAATGAGGAGCAACTCACCTTTGCGCAATTACAACAGTTGTTGCGCGCGCCCTTTATCGCGGCTGAGCATCAGCTGCATTTAAATTTTACCTTCGGATTATGCACTCAGCCTCATTTTGACAGCTCTGCGCTGGGCACCTTAAAGCGAGCGTCGATCGCGTTAAGCCATGCTAAAGCCGATATTAGCCATAGTTACTGCTACTTTGATAAACAAATGGAAGAGCAGGTGAGCCATCGATTGGCGATGATAAGACGCCTACGGGAAGACTTTGCAGATGGCAAACTAGAGGTGTGGTACCAACCGCAAGTAGATTTGGCAACGGCGCAGCCTTATGGTTGTGAGGCACTATTGCGTTGGCCGATAGGACAAGGTCAGTTTATTTCTCCGGCCGTATTTGTGCCTTTGGCTGAAGACGCGGGGATGATTATAGAGATTGGCCAGTGGGTGCTTGAACAGGCCTGTGCCAAACAGCGAGAGCTAGCCCAGCATGGCGTTGATATGCAAATATCGGTGAATGTCTCGGTGCCACAGTTTAAAGCGTCTGATTATGCTCAGAGCGTTGCGCAAACCTTGGCGCGCTTTGCCGTACCCAGTGATAAAATAGAGTTGGAAATCACCGAAAGCGTTGTTATGGACGAGTTTGAGCAGGTTACACGCACGCTTAATGAGCTCAAAAGTTACGGTATTGATGTGGCGATTGATGATTTTGGCACTGGATTTTGCTCGTTAAGTTACTTACACAAGTTACCCTTTGATCGGCTCAAGATAGACCGAGCTTTTGTTAAAGGAATCCCCGAACAGGATAACGGTGAAATCGCCGAGCTAGTGGTCTCGTTAGCTAAAAGAATGAATTTACGGGTTATTGCAGAGGGCATTGAGACCGAACAACAGCTGCAATTTTTAAAATCCATTGGTTGTCACGAAGGGCAGGGTTATTACTATGCGCAGCCCCTAGATGGCAAAAAACTTGATACTTACTTAAAGGTGAGCAACTAACCTTCACTAGGCTGGCCGCGATTTAGGGCTAACGCGGTGCTAAAACATAAGCGTTAACCCAGTAGCTTCTTTAGTTGAAATAGACAGCTTGAAAGGTGGCTAAGTTGCTCCCTTGCTCGTCACGCAAAACCAGTTTTTCACCCATGATGTCGTAGCTGAACGTGTTCATTAACGCTTCACTCATTGCACTTTCTTGCGCCATCGAGTCCGTACACATTTTCTTGGTGCTAGCGACTGCTTTAAAACGCAAACCGAAATGTTGTCCCTTAACATATTGGCCAGTAAAGTTGTTGCAGCCTAAGTAACCACTTACTTTACCATCATCGTGAAACTGCATATGCGGCTCACGTTCAGTTACTTGTACCTTGTTACCTTTCAAGGTGATGGCCTTCCAATAGGTATTAGTCAGAGACACATCGGGCTTCGCAACTTTTTCCATCATGACTTTGATTGGGCTTTGTGACTGCACGGTGCCAAAGGGATCGTTGTGCTCAGTGGTAATGTAGAGTAGCTCGCCATTACGCGTGACTTTGGCACTCACACTGTAACGCATATTGGCTATTACTTCAGACGAGTCAAAGGTGAGCTCAACGTTATACGGGGGCGCTCCCTCCAAGGGCAGGGTTTTACTTGCCAGTTCTTTTGCGGGTGCGTCCATCAAGGAAACATCGGCCAAGGTAATCTTTAGCTCAGCCCCAGGCGGAAGCAAACTGCGGTCGCGGTACATAACCTGAACCTGCATGGTTTTGCTCTGCACCGCAGGAGCTATATTTTGCTGTTGCGGCTCAACTGAGCTGCTACAAGCGCCAAGTAGAAGTGTGGTCAGAGCCACGGCGGGTAAAGTGACATTCATACTCATTACATAAACTCCTTAAATGCTAACGAAAGTGTAAGAAAATATGCATTAATAGGTACTTAATGTAGTACATCGCCATGACACTGAGGGGTTTTTATTTTTTTACATATTGCGTGAAAATGACTATGCGCTGTCCGTCTACACGTCCTTCGATGTGTTCAGGGTTAGAGGTCAAGCTGATATTGCGCACGGCGGTGCCACGTTTCGCCACCAAGCTTGAGCCTTTTACATCTAGATCTTTAATAAGTGTCACGGTATCACCTGCATTTAAGCGCACGCCATTGGCGTCGAGGTGAATAACATCTTCTTCTTCAGCAATGGCAGCCTGAGCCCATTGCTGTGTTGGTTCATCCAAATACAGCATATCAAGCATGTCCATGGCCCAGCCGTGCTCGGTACTTAATTGATTCAACAACCGCCAAGCTACAACTTGTACTGCTGGGATTGGGCTCCACATACTGTCATTTAAACAATGCCAATGGGTTGCGCTGAGTTGCTCATCACCATTAAGCTGCGCTGCACAGGTGGCACAGACTAAAATAGCTTTATCTGAATGGGCTTCGCCTTCAGGTGGTACCGCATAGACGCTGAGGTTATCTTGACTGGCGCATAGTTCGCAGGTGTTATTACTACGCTGTTTGAGGGTCTGTTCAATACTCATAGTTAACTTTTGGTAGGGAGAAATGGCAATTATAACCAAAATAACCTTACAAAAGGTAATGTTTTACAGGTAAAGCGCGATATATCGCTGCTTTAGCTTCTCATAGAAACCTTGGCTTTTTAGCTCCTCAATTGCTTGATTCACTCGAGGTAATAGCGGCTGATGTTCGCGCAGCAAGCGGATATGCATCTGTCCGCTTGAGTGGCGAGCCCCTAAAACGATATCAACACCCAAACGATGAGCCCAATATTTAGCCGGTAAATCGCCGATGATCGCCACATCAATGCGACCTCGATGCAGAGCTAGGATCAACTCTCGTTCGCTATTAAAATCCATACGTTCGAACCTATCATCATCATGATAGTAATACCCTCTTACCGTCCCCACTGTTTGGCGAAAAATGCTGTCGCGTGTTTGGTATTGATGTACTTTAGATGTCAGGGCTACTAGATACTCATCGACAGGAAACAGTGGTGCAGAGAATACAAACTTTTCGTCGTGGCGCTGCGCTTGGGAAAGCCAACTGGGACTGATGACTTCAAAATCCAGCTGCTTTGCTTGAATGGACTGAACGGTGCGTTTAGGTGGCAAGCTGACATGCTGGCTGGCAATCTCTGCTTCGCTCATCACTGCCGCGATGTATTCGCGAACAATGCCTGGGTGCTTTGCGCTTTGCGTAGCATAGGGGTACCAACTTCCACTGGCATTGACATTGTACTTTAAAGGTTGGGCACTGACCAATGAAGAGATCAGCAAGGCCATGACAGATAAGCAAACTACGTAGAACCGCATTCGTTTTAAGAAATTAAGCTATTTACTAACTAGCATAGTGGTAATTTAACTATTGCGCAGGTGTGAAAAGAAGAAAGTGAAAGTTTACAGTGACAACTCACCGATTAAGCGTTATATCAGTAATAGAGCGAAGAGTTTAGCGACAGGTGGTAAATGCAACAATCAGACTCCCAGACCCCTTCACAGCTGGAGGCGCAATATGTCGCCCGGCAAGCGCTATTCTCAAGCACCGGCGAACTAGTTGCTTATGAACTTCTCTATCGGGATTCGCCACAAAATTGCTTCCCTCAAGGGATGGGAGACTCAAAAGCCACGGGTCGCATGTTTTTCGACCTTATTTTGTTGCAAGGGCTCGAAAAAGTCAGTGCCGGCTTACCTGCTTTTTTAAACTTGGCCACAGACGCATTACTTGAGCAAATCCCCCAGCTACTTCCTAAAGATAACACGGTGATTGAGATTGTTGAGCGCAGCCGAGGAGTCTCTGAACTTGTTCATGTCGTCAGTGCCTTGAAGAAAAAAGGATACCGATTTGCACTGGATGACTATGATCAAGATCCCAAGTGGCAGCCACTGTTAGAGCTGGTGGATTACATTAAAATTGAAATGGAGCCAAAACTTATCAGTACAGTGATGCTGATAAAAAAATTGCGCATGGTGTATCCACAAGCACAAATTATTGTTGAGCGCATAGAGACCCATGAGCAAGCAAAAGCAGTAGTGGGGGCCGGAGCCGATCTGTTACAAGGGTATTTTTTTGCCAAACCCGCGATGCTGGAATTTAAAAATATTAGCCCTGCCAAGCGTGTAATAATTGAATTACTGCAATTAACCATGAGCGCTGAAATTGATTTCAAAGAAATCGCCAAACGCATTAGTGTCGATGTTTCGTTGACTGCGCGGATATTAAGAATGGCTAATGGCCTCAGTGGTACGCGCGCCAATATCAGTTCCCTACAACAGGCAGTGACTTACCTTGGTGAGCAAAGTATTCGTCGCTTTATTCGTGTTCTCGCACTGGGAGAACTAGGCGCCCAAAAACCCGCAGAGCTGACTAAGCTCGGGTTAATGCGTGCCCAGCTTATTGCCGAATTAGTGTCGCCAGCAGGCAAGGCGATGGTAGAGCAGGGTTATCTTCTTGGGCTGTTATCTGTACTTGATGCCGTGTTGGATGTGTCGCTGGAAAACTTGGCCAAGGAATTCTCCCTTGATGGGGCGCTCAGCGGTGCCTTGCTTAATGCCCAAGGAATGCTGGGCCAAGCTCTTAACTTGGCGTACGCATGCGAACAATGCCAGTGGCCACTCGCCGAGGAAATTTTGCAAACCATTCGCCCAGCCAGTGAACCGCAGGTATTGTATGCAGCGCTGTCACAATCGCGAATTTACTGCGATAAAACCATGGAATTGCTTAGCGACTAGCGACACAGTATGCTGACCTTGAGTTATAAATTTGGAGCGCATTTGTGGGTCGCATTGTTATCATATTGTTTTTGCTTGGGTCCTTGGCGCTTCTTGCGGTGGCGGTTACTCAGCCGGCGTTGACTATCGAGGCAAAAATTGAAAAGTCACAACTAGCCAATACCGCAGTGGATGCCTTGGTAGCTGAATCCGACTCGCAGAGTCGGCGTATGCTCAGTATGCTGTCAAAAATGCTGGGACTAGATAAGCTCGAGGGGCAAATAGACGCCTACGGCAAAACGCGCAGTATTTGGGGGACGGTGAGTGAACTCTATCACCATGACAACGTGCTGGTCGCAGTATTAGTGGGAGCATTTTCACTGCTTATACCGCTGTTTAAAACCTGCTTACAATTATTAGCAATGGTGATAAACACACGGCAATGGCGTTTAAAGCTACATTGGCTAAGTGCTCTGCTAAGTAAGTGGAGTATGGCCGATGTCTTTGTTTTAGCGCTAATTATTACCTACCTGGGAGGCAATGCTGATGACCACTTTGGGCAGCTTGTGGATATGAACGCGCAACTGCACATTGGTTTTTGGTTGTTTTTCGCGTATTGCCTGATGTCGATTATATCAAGTATACTGATTAACCAAGAGATGCGGCGCGAGCTGCAAACACATAGCAAATAACCTAACCAAGGCTTTCATTCACTATGGCGAAAGTGACGCATTACATCATCACCTTATTGCTGCTAGTTTTAGCTAGTACGCCGGTGAGTGCGTCGGTGCAAAGCCAGTGTACTCATATGCAACAGCAAAATGATGCTATGAGTTCGATGATGGCGCATCACGCGGTTATGGCCGATAGCCAGCCCAGTCAACATGACTGTTGCGAGCAGGATATGCAGTGCACCTGCCCAGATAGTTTGTGTCATGCGCAAGCTTTCATAGCCAACAGCATGGTTGTTGCAAGTACCGTTGTTGCGACGAAGTCACATCTACAACCGAGTCGTGCTCCGACGCGACTCGCCACCAGCCTATTTAGACCCCCTATTATCGCTTGACCTAGCACCAGTGCGTCCGGCGCACAGCAACATACTGTTGATATCTCTATTTCTAGGTAAGCAAAATGAAACAATTAGTGAAGTATGCACTCGCGATGGGTATTGCGGCTGCAGTTACTTGGGGTGTGACTCAAGTAAGTCACGATGGTGCACCAGCATCATCAACCGAAGAACAACAAAGCGCTGAGAAACAGCCGCTCTACTGGGTCGCGCCAATGGACTCCAGCTATCGCCGCGATGGTCCGGGGAAATCTCCTATGGGGATGGATTTGGTGCCGGTGTATGACGAGCCTGAAGATGAGCCGGGCGTCATTGCCATTAGCGCCAGTGTTGAGAACAACCTCGGTGTTCGCAGTGCGCAGGTGTCAAAGCGGCAACTGGTTAACTCGATTACATCGTTTGGCAATATTCGCTACGATGAAGAAGCCATGGTTCATGTGCACCCGCGAGTGGCTGGTTGGGTTGAACAGCTTTATGTTAAATCTGCAGGCGCGAAAGTCAGTCAGGGCCAGCCTTTATATACTTTGTATAGCCCTGATTTAGTCAACGCTCAAAAGGAATTTATTCTTGCCCTTAATAGCCAAGACGAGGTGCTGCGCAGCGCCGCAGTCGCTCGCCTGAAAGCGTTTAAAATTGCCCCCAGCTTTATCGAAGAGCTCACCGAAACACGCAAGGTGCAGCAGAATATCACCTATTATGCGCGACAAGATGGTGTGATTGAGCAGCTTAATGTGCGCGAAGGTTTTTACGTTAAGCCCGAAAATTCATTAATGGATATCGCCGCAACCGACCAAGTATGGGTGATTGTCGATGTCCATGAGCGTCAATTGCCGTATTTAAACGAAGGCGCAGACGCGGTTATGACGCTGGATTACTTACCACAAATGCGCTGGCGTGGCAGCGTTGAATACGTCTACCCCAGCCTTGATACGACGACGCGCACAGCCCAAGTGAGATTGCGCTTTGCAAATCCAAATGGTGCGCTCAAGGCGAATATGTTTGCCAAAGTTGTCATTGGTGCCAGTAATAACGCCCCGACCTTGAGTGTGCCCCAGCAAGCGGTAATTAATACCGCGCAAGGGCAGCGTGTGGTGCTGGCTCTCGGCGATGGACGCTTTAAATCGGTCGCGGTGCACACCGGTCGCGTGGCCGATTCATGGGTTGAGATTCTCGCTGGCTTAGAGCCTGGCCAAGAAATAGTGACCTCGGGTCAGTTCTTACTGGATTCTGAGTCAAATAAACAAGCTGAGCTGGCACGCTTGGATAAACGCGATTATGCCTATGCTAGGGTGTACGGCGAAGTGAAAGCCATTAATCACGCTGAGCGTACCGTGCGTATCGCGCGAGGTCCGATTGCAAAATGGAATCGCGAAGCGACGACCATGGATTTCAAACTAGATGCTGGGCTGGCCACTGATTTTCTCAGTGAAGGTATGCAAGTCCGCTTTCGTTTTGAGATACGCGCAGGGCAATTTGTGATCACCGATATTGAGATCCTAAGCGAGCAGGAAGGTGCATCATGATCGCGGCTATTATTCATTGGTCGATAAAAAACCGTACCTTAGTGGTTTTAATGACCTTGATGCTCACCGGGGCTGGCTTATATACCTTAAAGAACACCCCGGTCGATGCAATTCCAGATCTGTCCGATGTGCAGGTGATTGTCAAAACCAGCTACCCTGGTCAAGCCCCTCAGGTGGTACAAGATCAGGTCACCTTTCCACTTACCAGCGCCATGATGTCAGTGCCAGGGGCAAAAACCGTGCGCGGTTTTTCGTTCTTTGGCGACTCTTACGTATACATCATTTTTGATGATGACACCGATATGTACTGGGCCCGCTCACGCGTACAAGAGTATTTGTCACAAGTAGAGGGAGACTTACCGAGTAGCGCGCAGCCGCGCCTGGGCCCCGATGCCACCGGGGTCGGGTGGGTGTACATTTACGCCCTCACTGACACCACTGGCAGCCATGATTTAAGTGAGCTGCGCAGTATTCAGGATTGGTTGCTAAAGTACGAACTGCAAGCGGTGCACGGGGTGTCCGAAGTGGCCACGGTCGGTGGCATGGTTAAGCAGTATCAAATTGAGCTCGACCCGCAAAAATTGCGCGCCTACGACATTCCAGTGGCGATGGTGGCACGGGCGGTAAAAGATAACAATCAGGCGATTGGCGCCTCTGTGATAGAACAAGCCGAAGCCGAGTATATGGTCACTGCCACCGGTTATATTCAATCTACTGACGCACTAGCGCAAACGCCGTTGGGGATTCAAAACAATGGTGTGCCGCTGCTGCTGCGCGATGTGGCGCGAGTGACGCTGGGGCCGCAAATGCGCCGGGGTATAGCTGAACTTAACGGTCAAGGTGAGGTTGTAGGCGGTATCGTGGTGATGCGCTTTGGTGAGAATGCTCAGCGTACGATTGATGGTGTTAAGGCGCGCCTAGATGAACTGCGTGGCAGCCTCCCTGAAGGCGTGGAAATTGTCCCGGTATACGATCGTTCAAATCTCATCGGCAACGCTATTGATAACTTAGCTGATAAGTTGCTTGAAGAGCTTATCATTGTGGCATTGGTGTGCGCGGCCTTTCTTTTTCACCTGCGCTCTTCGCTGGTGGCGGTGATTACCTTACCTCTGGGTATCTTAGTGGCGTTCATCGTCATGTATATGCAGGGGATTAACGCCAATATCATGTCCTTGGGCGGAATTGCTATCGCCATTGGAGCAATGACCGATGGCGCCATTGTTATGATAGAAAACATGCACAAACACATGGAGCGAGAGCCGCTGAACAAGGATAACCGCTGGCGTATTGTTGCGCAGTCGGCGGCCGAAGTGGGGCCGGCGCTATTTTTTAGCTTGCTAATTATCACAGTGAGCTTTTTGCCGGTGTTTATTCTTGAAGCCCAAGAGGGGCGCTTGTTTGCGCCGTTGGCGTTCACCAAAACCTATGCAATGGCTGCCGCTGCTGGTCTTGCTATTACCGTGGTCCCTGTGCTTATGGGCTACTTTATTCGTGGCAAAGTAGTCAGTGAGAATAAAAACCCATTAAACCGGCTATTGGTTGCGCTTTATCGGCCACTGCTCAGTGGCGTTTTGCGTTTCCCTAAAATTGCTTTGTTATTAGTGCTGGCAGTGGGTGGGGCAACCTCCTACCCACTGAGTAAGCTGGGGAGCGAATTTATGCCGCCTTTGGATGAAGGTGACCTAATGTACATGCCCACCACTTATCCAGGGTTATCAATCGGTAAAGCGCGTGAACTACTGCAACAAACCGATAAATTGATCAGCACCGTGCCCGAGGTGGCATCGGTATTCGGTAAAATAGGCCGCGCTGATACCGCCACAGATCCTGCACCATTGACCATGATTGAAACCTTTATTCAGTTTAAGCCAAAGAGCCAGTGGCGTGAGGGCATGACCATCGATAAGCTTAAGGAAGAGTTAGACGCCCTCGTTAAATTTCCTGGGTTAACCAATGCTTGGGTGATGCCGATAAAAACTCGGATCGATATGCTCGCCACCGGTATTAAAACCCCGGTGGGGATCAAAGTGGCGGGGCCAGATTTAAATAAAATTCAAGAAATAGGTCAGGATATTGAGCGTTTATTGAAAGACTTTCCCGGCACCGCCTCGGTGTACTCTGAGCGGGTGGCAGGAGGACGCTATTTAGATATTCGTTTTGACCGCGCGCTGCTTGGCCGCTATGGGCTGTCTATGGCGCAAGTGCAAAGCATGATTGCCACTGCGGTAGGGGGGCAAACCCTAACGCAAACCATCGAAGGGCAACAGCGTTACCCCATTAACCTGCGTTTTCCGCAAAGCTATCGTGATTCGCCACAAAGTTTAGGGAGGCTGCCCATTATTACTCCTACTGGGGTGCAATTACAGCTCGATGATGTTGCCGACATTCGCGTCACTTCAGGGCCTGCGGGGATCAAAAGCGAAAACTCGCGCATTAATGGCTGGACATTTGTCGATATCAATAACGTCGATATGGGCAGCTATGTCAGTGAAGCTAAAGCCTATCTGCAGCAGTCTTTGGAGTTACCTCCTGGCTACTCACTGCGTTTTGCGGGTCAGTATGAATATATGGAGCGGGCGAAAGCCAAGCTCAGTTATGTGGTGCCCTTGACCCTCGCTATTATCGCTATTTTGTTGTTTTTAAACTTTCGTCGTTTTGCTGAGGTCGCCATTATCATGGGCACGGTGCCATTGGCGCTTATCGGTGGGGTGTGGTTGCTTTACCTAATGCAATTCAACCTGTCGGTGGCTGTGGGGGTGGGCTTTATCGCTCTTGCTGGTGTCGCCGTAGAAATTGGCGTGATTATGCTGGTGTATTTAAATCAAGCTTATGATGAGGCCAAGCTCCAGCATGGGCTATTAACACCGGCTCAGTTACGCCAAGCGATTAAAACCGGTGCTGGATTGCGAGTGCGCCCTGTAATGATGACGGTTGCGACCATTATTATTGGGCTGTTACCCGTACTCTATGGCAGCGGTACCGGCAGTGAGGTAATGAGCCGCATTGCCGCGCCCATGGTCGGTGGCATGGCAAGTGCATTGTTGCTGACACTGATCGTTATCCCGGCTGTGTATTTTTTATGGCGGGTAAAACACACAAACACGGAGTCGAGATGAGTAATAATCATATTTATCGCAAACCGAGTTGTCCATTTGGTGAAAAGGCCATTGCGCTCCTTGATAGCCAGAATGTTGACTATGAAGATCATGTTTTTGCCGATAAGGAAGAGGAGCAAGCAATTAAATCTCGTTTCGATGTTGGCACTACACCGCAAATCATCTTGGATGGTGAGCGTATTGGCGGCTTCGATGATTTACAGCAGCACTTTGGTGTACAGAGCGATGAACAAGACGATGAGCAAAGCTATACGCCCGTTATTGCAGTATTTAGCACCGCTTTTGCTATCGCCCTTGCGCTAAGCGCTGGGCATATGGGATGGCAATTAACCACCTTAGTGATGAGCTTTATGGGCGCATCACTGTGTTTATTGGCGCTGTTAAAATTGATGGATATAGGCAGTTTTGTTAATGGCTTTAAACAGTATGACCTACTGACCATGAAGCTCTCTGCTTATGGGTACATTTATCCGTTTTTAGAGCTTGCCGCCGGATTGGGGATGCTCAGTGGCTTATGGCCATGGGCGACGGCTGTGATCGCGACTTTTGCCGGTCTCATTGGCGGCATATCGGTATTTAAAGCCGTATATATCGATAAGCGTGACCTCAACTGTGCGTGTGTTGGTGGTAATCAATCAGTCCCTCTAGGGGCCGTCAGCTTTTCTGAGAACGCCATCATGTTGGTAATGGGTCTTTGGATCTTTTACACCCTAGGGTGAAATAATTACCTAACAGTGGGTACCCATTGTATTAAGAAGCCCGTGTGACAGCGGGCTTTTTTTGTGCATGAAACTTGCTGTGTATAAAACACTATTTAAAGGAGGCTATATGCAAGTTAAAAAGATTAATCATGTACTGGATTGGACAGTGGAATTTCACAACCGACTTGCTGCCAATTTTGAACAGCTCGGCTTAAGCAGCGATAAGCGCTGTGCCATGCTGTTAGATTATCTAAGTGGGTATGAGGGGAAGCTTGCTGCTGACGTTGCTAGTTTTAAAATATTAACCAGCTCTAACGCGTTAAATACCTGGTGCTATGAGTACTTTGCCGAAAATCCAGAGCTGATTGACTTCGAATCATTAAGTGCCGATATGGCCCATGATGAGCAGCAAGTACAAAACTACCTAGCCAAAAAACATCAACAGGTTATCGATCTGTATCAGTACCTGACCGAGCGTGCAGAGATTGAAGATTGTAAAGACGTGCTTTCGCAAATACTGCTCACTGAACAAAATGCGCTACAACAAATGATGCAAAGCGCTAATCGCCTAAAAGACGTTTAAATCTAGCCCTAGCTTTTTCCATTGTTGCTGCTCGGCCTCAAGGTCGGCAGCGAGCAAGGTGTTATCAGACAGCCACTGCTTGCCAAGTTGCAACGTGAGCGCATGACTTTCTGCGCTGATTTTATAGTCAGGCTTTTGCTTGGCTTGGCGCTTTTGATTCATTAATACAGCAAGGCGAAATAGGGCAATCATGCGCTTCAACGTTAGTGAAGGAAGCGCAATAAACTCAGGCAACGCTTTGAGCTTAATTTTTTTTCTGTAAAAGCGAATAAGACATGCAAGTAACTGCTGTTGCTCTTGGGTAAACCCCGGAAGTTGGCTATTAGCAATAATGTAGGCACTGTGTTTATGTAATCCAGATGAGTTTATGCTTAAGCCGACCTCATGCAGCTGAGCTGCCCATAAAAGCACGGGGAGATCATCCTCATGGGTTAACTGCCAAGGCTGCTCAATATGAGGAAAGAGCCATTGCAAGGTGGCACTGACATTGGCCGCATGTTCACTGTCAACCACATATCGAGTGGAAATATTGGCTATCGTGGCAACACGTATATCTTTGTGCGCGTGCAGCTCTGTGAGCTCGTAAAGAATGCCCTCGCGCAGTGAAAAGTCACAGTAGGTGAGTGCATCAATGTCAAAAAACGTCATCACGGCGTAAAGAATCGCTAGGCCACCACAGAAAGTGGGTCGCCGCTCTTCGCTGAGCTCGGCAAATTCCAATCGCTCTATATGGCCTGAGTTGCAGCTCGCTTCAATCAAGGTTGCCAATGCTGATTGGGTGAGTGGCTGGGTTAAGTCACCTTGATGGCACAGGGCGCTGAGCATTTTCGCTGTGCCTGAGGTGGCCAGTACATGTTGCCAATTTAATTGGGTGAAGCTATTCGCGATAGACTCTAACTCTTGCTCAGCTTTAACAATAGCGCGTTTAAAGCGCTTTTTTGAGATACGTCCGTCAGCAAAAAACTGTTGCGAATAGCTCACGCAGCCCATGTTCCTGCTACTCAAACGCAGGTGTTGGTGATGCTCTCCGATGGCCAGCTCGGTACTACCACCACCGATATCAATCACCAAACGCAGCCCCTCGTGGTGTACATGTTGGGCAACGCCTTGATAAATGAGGCGCGCTTCTTCTTGACCAGAAATAACATCGATATGAAATGGAAACACCGAACGAGTACGGCGCATGAAGCTTTTGATATTGCGCGCCCGGCGTAAGGTATAGGTCGCAACCACCTTAACGTTGGCGGCAGGAAAATCGATGAGAGTGCGAGCAAATTGCCGTAAAACGCTGACCGCTCTTTCTATGGCCTCATCACTCAGGCAGTCGTTGTTATCAAGGCCTGCGGCAAGATATACGCGCTGCTTTTCTTTGTGTAACACCTCTAAACGACCATCAACCTCTCTTGCTAGCAACAAGTGAAAGCTGTTGGAGCCTAAATCGACAGCAGCGAAAGTAGTGACATCATTGGTGTGCACGATTGCTTTCCCATTTCTTTAAGTAATCATGAATGGCAATTTGCGAGCGGATTTTTTTCTTGTTCCCTCGACGAACGTAATGATTTCTTTGCTCGGCGTCAATCACACGGGCTTTACTGCGATCGCGCCACTGTAGCTCGAGTATATCGATGATTACCTGCTGTAAGTTGCGATCATAAACAGGGACGCCCACTTCTACCCGGTGATCAAGGTTACGTGTCATCAAGTCAGCGGATGAAATAAATACCTGGGTATGCTCAACACTGCCAAAGACCATCACCCGAGGATGCTCTAGGAAACGATCTACGATACTAATGATTTTAATATTGTCACTGAACCCCTTGATGCCGGGGACCAAAGAGCACATGCCACGAATGATCAGCCTTATTTTAACCCCTGCCTGGGCCGCGATATACAGCTTATCAATTAACTCTTTATCAACTAAGTTATTGACCTTGATAAAAATGTGACCTTTCTTTCCTAGCGTTACTTGCTCATCAATCAACTCATCGATACGCTCACGCGCATTCACAGGTGAGACCATCAGATGCTTAAACTTAAAGTGTTTGTAGCTGTGCTCGATAAACTTAAACACGTTATCGCACTCTTCACATATCTCAGGATCGCGTGTGAATAAGCTAAAGTCAGTGTATATTTTTGCTGTCTTTTCATGGAAGTTGCCGGTGCCAATATGTGCATATTGCACAATCTGCCCGTGCTCTTTGCGATGAATCACGCACAGTTTGGAGTGCACTTTGAGAGAAGGGATGCCAAAGATCACCTTGATCCCTGCTTCGTCCAAGTTCTTTGCCCATTGGATATTATTTTGTTCATCGAAGCGCGCTTTTAACTCCACCATAACGGTGACTTTCTTGCCATTCTTTGCCGCATTCACCAGCGCACCAATTAACCGAGACTGACTGGCAACGCGATAAATATTGACCTTTATATGTAATACGTCGGGGTCGAAAGATGCTTGGCGCACATAGTTCAAAAAGTGATTGAAGGTATGGTAGGGGTAATACAGCAGAATGTCTTGATGGCTAATGGCATCAAATACGCTTGTGAAATGATCAAAAGTGTGTGAGCGAATGGTTGCCAGTGGGCGGTTCTCAAGGTAGCGCCGGCCGACATTGGGAAAGGCTAAAAAGTCGCGAAAGTTGCGATAGCGGCCGCCTGGGATCAGGGCATCATAGCGAGTGATCCCCAAGCGTCGCCTCAGTGCTTTAAGCATCTCCCCGGGCAAGGCACTGTCGTACACTAAACGCACAGGCTCTGAGCGCAGCCGCTGTTTTAGACCTTTTGACATTTTATCCAACAGGCCTTCTTCGATTTCATCGTCGAGGTTATATTCAGCATCACGAGTGAGCTTAATGGCGAAACCACGAATGGCGTCAAAGCTAAAAAAGCTGGCAAATACCTGTTCAAGATAATAGAGAATGATGTCATCAAGCAGGACGATAGTTTTGTGGCGGCGGGTTTTTTCCGCAGGTAATTGCACAAAACGTGGTAGTCGGTTGGTCGGTACTTCCAACAGTGCATAATGGCTTTTTTCATGACGCATTTCGACAAATAAATAGGTCATGGTGTCGTTGATATGCTCGGAATAGTTTTTGTTTTGATCAAGCAGAATGGGCGACAGGTGCTCTAATACTTCAGATTTAAAATATGCTAACAGCCATTGCTGGTGAAACTCACTGAGTTGCTCGGGTCGATCAACATGAATATTGTGCTCGTTGAGGGCCACTAAGATATCATCATAGATAACGTTAAAGTCTTGCCCTAGCTTAAGTACTTTGTCCTGAATTTGCTGCATCAGGGCTTCATCTTCATCGAAGTTTGCATCAGGAAGTTTGTTCAGCAGGATTCGGCGTTTTACGTCAGCAACGCGCACTTGAAAAAATTCATCAAGATTGTTGGAAAATATGCCCAGAAAGCGAATGCGTTCAATGATAGGGTTGTTTTTATCTTTTGCCTCTTGCAGTACGCGCTCGTTAAAAGAAAGCCAACTGAGCTCTTTGGGGTAGTAGCTCGCCTGCATAACAATATGTTCCGGTTTCATAATACACTCAGTGTAGAAGAGAGTCTGCGTGAGTGTATTAATTTATTACCGCAGTATGACCAGAAGATGACATAACAGCGCTGTCATCTTCTTAGTAGATACAAATTGTTTTTAGCTTTCTATATCAACGATAACATCTGGAGTGATTGATTCCAGAGCGTCGATCACAACATCGCGCTGCATTCCCGCTGGCAAGGTAACCGTAGCAACCGCACTGAATAAGGGCGAACCCCAGTTGGGCGCGCTTTGTTGCTTCGACGTCAGGTGCGTGATGTTGGCGCCTTTGTGACGTATCACTGCGGCTAATTCTTGCACTATACCAGGTCTATCATTTCCTGTGATCGCAAGGTTTAAACACTCAGGCGTGTCATTGGCGAGTTTATCTCCTGATTCAATACGGATCTCTAAGTGAGGGGATTGTTGTAGTGCGTCTTGAAGCTCTTTCAGGTGCTCTTCAGCGACCTCGACCTGAACAATACCAGCAAACTTACCAGCGAGATGTGAGAGGTTGCTGGCTAGCCAATTGCCGTGATGATCTAAGATGACGGAGGAAAGTTCTTCAACGAGGCCGGGACGATCTTGGCCTAATACGGTCAGTACTAACTGCTGCATAAATAACGGTCTCTTTATTATTGTGGAAATTTAGTCAGCTCATGCGGCTGCCTTTTTCGAGCACAGCCTTAAAATAAGATAGATAAACGTATAATTATTAAAAAGTTAAGGTGGTCTTCATGTGCTCGCTATGAGCAAGTATTGACCCCTTTTCGGGGTTTGTCCAATTCTTCGCAATGGCAATTTGCTATAGGTCATAACCAGATGTAAAAACAGCCTTGGTAGTATTGGGTGTTTTTTACTCATTTCGTACTAGTTTTTCCGTTATGTAACAAAACTGTCATTTTGATGAAATATAATCCGCGCATCGTAAAGATATAAGGGTGTATTGATGACTTCCAATCCGCAAAACTTAACATTTAGCACGGATAGAAGCCGTCTATTTAAAGACAAGATAGCCCAGTTTGGCATTACCTCTGGCGGGGTAATGGTGCTCGTGGCGCTGTTGCTGATATTTTTCTATCTCCTCTATGTGGTGCAACCTATTTTTGAGTCTGCGCACATCGAAGAGCGTGCAAGCTTTGATGTTGCACAACAGGATGTTGTCGGCTTAGGGCTTGAAGAACAAACCGAAATTGCCTATCTGCTTAAGCGTGATGGGGCGGTGGACTTTTACAACATTCAAGAGCAAGGCTTTGGTCAACAAATGACCGAGCTGAAAACGGCTCTTCCTGCAGACGTGACCAGCTTTGCGTCTAGCGCACCGCACCAAGGTTTATATGCCTATGGTTTAAGCAATGGTGAGGCGGTTATCGTTAAGCCAAGCTTTATGGTGAGCTTCCCTAATAATCAGCGCAAGTTGACTCCTCGTTTGACTTACCCCTTAGGCGAAAAGCCGCTAGAGGTTGACCCACAAGGTCAGGCCATTACACGTTTTGCGTTCTCGCAAAGCGAAGAAAAAGTGGTGATGGTGGCCCTAACCGCAGACAAGCGAGTGGTATTTAGCGCCTATGTCGGTGAAGAAAACTTCATGACCGGCGAGGTTGAGTGGGTTGCTGAACAAACCGAGCTTAACATCGATGGCCGCATTGATGAGCTGTTGATCTCGCCCGACGGCAGTCGCGTTTTCGTGCGTTCTGCCAACCAAATCTATATCTATAACAGCCGTTATGCCAGCGACGTAGAGCTGACTCAAGTACTTGCTGCTAACGAAGAAAATGCCAACATTATTTCCGCGCAGCTGCTTGCTGGCGCCAATTCACTGATGCTGGCAAACGACAATGGCGAGGTATCGCAGTGGTTTGAGGTGAATACCGATGACGGCAAAGCCTTTAAGAAAATCCGCGCCTTTGAAACTTCAAAGCAAAAAGCCATAGATATTTACACCGAATTTTATCGCCGCACTTTCTTTACTGCCGGTGACAATGGTGAGCTAGGGGTGTATTACACCACCAGTGAAGCGAAACTATGGCAAGGCAAAGTGGCCGATGGCATGATCAAAAACTTTGCCATTGCTCCGCGTTCAAATGCGGCGCTGATCTTGGCTGATAACCAAGTGAAGGTGATAGAAATTGAGAATGAGCATCCGGAGGTAACTTGGTCTGGGTTGTGGCAGGAAGTCTGGTATGAAGGCTATCCTGAGCCTGATTATATTTGGCAATCAACGTCGGCCAGTGATGACTTTGAATCTAAGTTTTCACTGATCCCAATTTCTTTCGGTACTCTTAAAGCGGCGATGTACGCCATGCTATTTGCCGTGCCCATTGCACTTTCTGCTGCTGTGTATACCGCTTACTTTATGTCTAGCGAACTACGCAAAGTGGTGAAGCCCACCGTTGAAATTATGGAAGCCTTACCAACCGTTATTCTCGGTTTCCTTGCTGGTCTTTGGTTAGCGCCTTTGATTGAGGAAAACTTGCCCGCCATAGTCGCGTTGTTGATATTGCTGCCCGTTGCCATTATCAGCACCGCCTTTGCTTGGACAAAACTGCCTGAGCAGATCCGTCATCGTATTCCTGATGGAGCACACTCAATTATTTTGGTGCCGGTTGTGCTACTGGTTGGCTGGGTCTCCTTTGCTATGAGCGGCAGCGTTGAAAACTGGTTATTTGATGGTAATGCACGTCAGTTTATTACCAATGAATTGGGTATGACTTTCGATCAGCGCAACTCGTTGGTGGTAGGTATTGCCATGGGCTTTGCCGTTATTCCGACCATATTTTCGATTGCCGAAGACGCAGTATTCAGTGTTCCTCGCCACCTTACGCAAGGCTCTCTGGCTCTAGGTGCCACCCAGTGGCAAACCTTAGTACGGGTGGTCTTGCTGACAGCGAGTCCGGGTATTTTCTCGGCGGTTATGATGGGCTTAGGCCGCGCCGTGGGTGAAACCATGATTGTACTCATGGCCACCGGTAATACCCCGATTATGGATTGGAGTATCTTCCAAGGTATGCGTACCTTAGCAGCAAACATTGCCGTAGAGATGCCGGAATCTGAAGTGGGCAGTTCACACTATCGCATTCTATTCTTGGCAGCCTTTGTGCTCTTTATTTTCACCTTCGTGTTTAACACGCTTGCTGAGTTTGTTCGTCAGCGTCTGCGTGAAAAATACAGCTCACTGTAATTAGAGGAGACACGACATGGTAAGACAGTGGTTTAAGTCTGGTTCTCCTTGGATTTGGATGACCGGTGGTGCTGTAAGCATCAGTTTGATTTCTGTAATTGGCTTGTTAGCGCTAATTGCATGGCGTGGCCTGAGCTTTTTCTGGCCATCAGAAGTACACCAGTTTGAAGTGCAAGGCTCTGTACCTCAGCAAACGGTCATTGGTGAAATCTATGATCGCGAGGCGGTGCCTGCGAGTCGAGTACGAGCTTCCGGGGTTGAGTTAAAAAACTATGGCGCCGAAGAGATTACCCGATACCTAATTAAAACCGGTAACCGTGAGTATGTTGATTTGGATTTCCGTTGGTTATTAGAAACCGACATCCAAAAACAGTCGACGCCGAAAGAGCTCGCAGTGTTTGAACGCTCAAAAAACGGTAACTTCTATGGTTATATTGAGCAGGTCTATGAGCAAGGTGAGCTGGTTCAAGGCGACAAGGTTGCCAAATTAGAAGAGCTGGTCGAGCGCGCGGTTGAGCTTAATGAGCAGGCGCTTGATTTACAAAACGGTGAAATCGGTCACATTAACTATGAACTTGAGCAATTACGTCTACAAGAGCGTGCGTATGAGCTTGATAATGACCTAACACCCGAGCACATGGCTGAGCTTGAAGCCGAGCGTAAACGTTTGCGTGAAGCTTATAAAGGCTATGAGAAAGAGCTCTTTGCGTTGCGTGACGCCGCCAAGCGAGACAAAGTGATCGTGCGAGACATGCGTGGTGAAATGGTGACCTTACCGCTTTATCAAGTGCTTGATTTTTGGCAGCCAAATGACATGGGCTTCTTTGCCAAGCTCGGTCATTACTTTGGTCAGTTGGGCAAGTTCATCGCCGATGACCCGCGTGAAGCGAACACCGAAGGTGGCGTTTTCCCAGCAATATTCGGTACCGTGTTTATGGTGATGCTAATGGCCGTGATCGTGACACCCTTTGGGGTGGTGGCCGCTATCTACTTACACGAATACGCAGCGAAAAATGCGGTGACGAAGATGATCCGTATCGCGGTGATTAACCTCGCAGGTGTACCGTCGATTGTGTACGGGGTATTCGGTCTTGGTTTCTTTGTCTATATGTTAGGTGGCAGTTTAGATCAGCTATTTTACCCTGAAGCGGCGCCTAGCCCCGTGTTTGGTACGCCTGGAGTGATGTGGTCGGCGTTGACCCTGGCGATTTTGACCTTGCCGGTAGTGATTGTGTCCACCGAAGAAGGACTTTCTCGAATCCCGGGGTCAGTGCGTCAAGGCTCACTCGCTCTAGGGGCGACCAAAGCGGAAACACTGTGGCGCATCGTGGTGCCAATGGCGAGCCCAGCGATTATGACCGGCCTTATTCTGGCGGTAGCGCGCGCGGCGGGCGAAGTGGCACCGTTGATGCTAGTTGGGGTGGTAAAAATGGCTCCGACTTTACCGCTAGATGGTAACTTCCCTTATGTGCACTTAGACCGTAAATTTATGCACTTAGGCTTCCATATTTATGACGTTGGCTTCCAAAGCCCGAACGTAGAGGCTGCGCGACCCTTGGTTTATGCAACCGCGTTTTTACTGGTGACGGTGATCATCACCTTGAACATCACCGCAATTGGTATTCGTAACCACTTGCGTGAAAAGTTCCGCGCCCTAGATAAGTAATGTAAAGAATTGAGATAGGTAACAAAGTTATGATTACAGTTGCACCCCAGGTAAATGCATCAAGCAGCGATAAGCTAGATTTGAATAACCTAACGCCAGAGCAAACAGCATTGCAGATTAAAAATCTCGATCTTTACTATGGCGAGAAGCAAGCGCTAAGTGATGTCAGTATGGATATTCCCAAAGGTCAGGTAACCGCGTTTATCGGCCCATCGGGTTGTGGTAAATCAACATTACTACGTTGTATCAACCGCATGAACGACCTGGTAGATAGCTGCCGTATCGACGGTGAGATTCTGCTTCACGGCGAGAATATCTACAACAAGCGTGTGGATGTGGCAGCGTTGCGCCGTAACGTTGGCATGGTGTTTCAAAGCCCGAATCCATTCCCTAAGTCTATTTATGAGAATGTGGTTTATGGCTTGCGCCTACAAGGTATTAAAGACAAGCGTAAACTCGATGAAGTGGTGGAAAAGTCATTACGTGGCGCGGCATTGTGGGACGAAGTAAAAGACCGTCTACACGACAGTGCATTTGGTCTCTCTGGAGGTCAGCAGCAGCGTTTAGTGATTGCTCGCTCTATCGCCATCGAACCCGAAGTGTTATTGCTGGATGAACCAACTTCGGCGCTGGATCCCATTTCAACGCTGGTTATTGAAGAGTTGATCAGTGAGCTCAAAAACAAGTTCACCGTAGTGATCGTAACGCACAACATGCAACAGGCGGCGCGGGTATCTGATCAAACGGCATTTATGTATATGGGTGAGCTTATTGAGTATGCCGATACTAATACTCTGTTCACCACCCCTAGTAAGAAGAAAACCGAAGACTACATTACCGGTCGTTACGGTTAATCTCGCGGCATGTTGCAACGCTTGTTGCTATGATTACTAGAGTAGAATTTTGAGAAGGCGATTATGGAACACAATATAAACAAACACATTTCCGGCAAGTTTAATGAAGAGCTAGAGAGTGTACGTAACCATGTTCTGAGCATGGGTGGGTTAGTTGAGCAGCAACTAAACAGTGCCCTTGATGCAGTCAGTAAAAACGATGCTGAGTTGGCAAAAAAGGTCAAAGCTAATGACTACCGCGTGAATGCCATGGAAGTGAACATTGACGAGGAGTGCACGCGCATCATTGCTAAACGCCAACCAGCGGCCAGTGATTTACGTTTAGTTGTTGCCATTGCCAAAACTATTGCTGATTTAGAGCGCATTGGTGATGAGGCTGAGCGCATTGCCAAAGTTGCATTAGACTCTTTCACTAAAGATCAGCAAGGGTTGCTCAATAATATTGAAAATATGGGTCGCTTAGTGTCAATCATGTTACATGACGTATTGGATGCGTTTGCCCGTATGGACGCGCAGAAGGCCTTTGAAGTGCACAAAGCGGATGAAAAAGTGGATCGTGAGTATGAAGCACTCACCCGTCAAATCATGACTTACATGATGGAGGATCCGCGTTCAATTCCCAAGGTAATGGACTTAATTTGGTCGGTACGTTCTTTGGAGCGCATTGGTGACCGTTGTCAGAATATTTCCGAATATGTGATTTATTTCGTCAACGGCAAGGATATTCGCCATATTTCCCAAGAAGATATCGCTAAGACACTGTAATTATTTTAGAAAATAAAGATGGGCAAATACGGACATTTGCCCTTTTTTTATGATGTTAAATAATCATTGCCAGTTGAGTGTAAAAGCTTACTGAATAAGGCATGAAATTCGATGCGTTTGAGCTGCACATAGGGTAAAATTGCGCTCGAAAGCATAGTTAAACTAAGTCGTGGAAAATAGCAAAGAAACGAGCCTACAAAACCAATGTAGTCTATGTTTATGACCTATTTATGACGGTTTTATTGCAAACTTAGATTCAAAGGGTCAGTTATGCCTAGTAATGCGTTTTTAGGGGTTTTTGCAAAATCACCTATTAAACCAATTGAAGATCATATTAAAAAAGTGCACAAAGCGAGTGCGCTACTCATTCCCTTTTTTGAGCATGTATTTGAGTCTCAATGGCAAGAAGCGGAAGAGTTACGTCTTAAAATACGCTCCATAGAGCGTGAGGCCGATGATCTTAAACGTGAGATTAGACTTAATCTTCCACGTGGACTGTTCCTTCCAGTTGAGCGCACCGACTTGCTCGAACTGATCACCCACCAAGACAAGATAGCCAATAAAGCTAAAGACATAGCTGGACGCGTTATTGGCCGTGAGATGGCAATCCCAAAAACCATCCAAAGCGACTTCTTACAGTATCTATCACGCTGTGTGGACGCCACCAAGCAAGCATCAAAAGCTATTAATGAGCTAGATGAATTACTTGAAACAGGCTTCCGTGGTCGTGAAGTAACCCTGGTTGAGAAAATGCTCGCCGAACTTGATGCGATTGAGCAAGACACAGACGATATGCAAATTAAGCTACGTCAAGAATTGCGTCGCATTGAAGATACACTAAACCCTGTTGATGTCATGTTCTTGTACAAGATCATCGAGTGGGTGGGCGATTTAGCCGATATTGCTGAGCGCGTTGGTTCGCGTTTAGAAGTATTGCTAGCTCGTTAACATTGCCAAGATCCAGCAAAGACAATATGAACACACTGCTGGCTCAAACAAAGTTAAGACAATAAGGTTATTCTGATGGATATTATTTCGTCCTACGGTACCGTGCTGGTGTTGGTTGCCGCTGCGGTAGGTTTCTTCATGGCTTATGGCATCGGTGCCAATGACGTAGCCAATGCAATGGGTACGTCAGTGGGCTCTAAAGCACTGACCATTAAACAAGCGATTATCATTGCGATGATCTTCGAATTCGCTGGCGCATACTTAGCCGGTGGTGAGGTTACATCGACCATACGTAAAGGCATTATTGACGCCGCTCCGTTTGCTGATATCCCCGAACTGATGGTGTTGGGTATGATTTCAGCGTTATTCGCGGCTGGTAGCTGGTTATTAATTGCGTCCTTTTTAGGCTGGCCTGTTTCCACAACACACTCTATTATCGGCGCTATTATTGGTTTTGCTCTCGTTGCTGTAGGTAGCGAAGCGATTCAATGGACCAAGGTTGCGGGGATTGTGGGTAGCTGGGTGGTGACGCCTGCGCTGTCGGGCTTCATTGCTTACCTTATCTTTATGAGTGCGCAAAAGCTTATTTTTGATACCAATAACCCACTGGATAATGCTAAACGCTATGTACCTATCTATATGGGTTTGGCTGGTTTTGTCATGTCCTTGGTGACTATCAAAAAAGGCCTAAAGCACATTGGTATCAACCTAGGAACGGTTGAAGGTTATGCCTTGTCGGTAGCCATTGCTGTGCTTATCGGCATTATTGGTATGCTTGCCATTAAACGCCTAAAAATGGACCCTAAAGCCGATAAGGCGATGCAGTTTAACAACGTTGAGAAAGTGTTTGCCGTACTGATGGTACTGACCGCTTGTTGTATGGCTTTTGCACATGGTTCGAACGATGTTGCCAACGCCATAGGTCCACTTGCTGCCGTTGTAAATATCGTTGAAAATAACGGTGAGCTTGCGAAAAAAGCAGCACTTGCATGGTGGATTCTTCCTTTAGGTGGCCTAGGTATCGTAATGGGTCTTGCTATCTTAGGTAAGAAAGTGATTAAAACCATTGGTGAAGGAATTACGCACTTAACGCCAAGCCGAGGCTTTGCAGCCGAGCTTGCAGCCGCATCAACAGTAGTTATTGCCTCTGGTACTGGCTTGCCAATTTCGACCACGCAAACACTAGTCGGTGCTGTTTTGGGGGTGGGTATGGCGCGGGGTATTGCCGCACTGAATATGAGTGTGATTAGAAACATTGTGGTTTCTTGGGTAATAACGTTGCCTGTTGGTGCTGCTCTTGCTATTGTAATCTTCTACATATTAAGAACAGTATTCGGCGTATAACGTCGTTGTGGGAGTGACCTCCCACAACACATGACAGAACCGTCTTTTAGCTTGAAAAGATCTCAGCGCCCTCGGTGTTGGGGTCTTTTTATTTGTGAGCAATAAACATGACCAACCTGCCTAGTATCAAGCAACTACAATATTTAATCGCAGTGCATCAACATCAACATTTTGGTCGCGCAGCTAGCGCCTGTTATATCGGCCAGTCGACTTTGAGTAGCGCGATTCAAAACCTTGAAGAAAATCTCGGCGTGCAACTTATTGAGCGTGAAAATCGCAGTTTAATGTTCACCAGCATTGGCGAAGAAGTGGTAGCGAAGGCCAAGCAAATTATTAACGATACCATGAGTGTGAAAGAGCTGACCCGTAGCCATCTGCACCCGCTTAGTGGTACGCTAACGCTAGGCGTTATTCCGACTATTGCTAGCTTTGTCGCTGCGCCACTTTATTGCTACTGCAAAGAAACGTTTAAAGACTTAGATTTAGTGCTGGTAGAGGACACCAGTGATAACCTACTCGATAAGTTAGAGCATGGCCATATCGATATCGCGCTGCTAGCGCTGCCTTATGAAACTGGACGCTTTCACACGCAGATATTGGCAAAAGACAAGTTCTACCTCGTGAAACACAAAGACTATCCCATTGATGAGTCGGTGGATTACAATGCGCTTCCAGAGCACAGCGTATTCCTCCTTGAACGTGAGCACTGTATGACCGGGCATGCGCTCAGTGCGTGTAATTTGGAGCGAGCGAGTTGCATCAACCCATTCGAAGCCGCTAATTTACACACCTTGCTGTCGATGGTGGAATATAAGTTGGGCGTTACATTTTTACCACAAATGGCGATTAACGCGGGCATACTTGATGCCAAGCCGCTGGTGGCTACCAGCTCCGGCGCTGATGCGCATCGCGATGTTGGTTTAATTTGGCGCAAGACCACAGGAAGAATCGGTGACTTCCGGCTATTCAGCGATAAAGTCGGCGACTTCCTACGTACTTGCAGCACCGTGGGCAGCGAAGAGCCTTAATAAACCTAGCTGGCTATGGGGTTGATTTTGGTTTAAACAGGGGCTTTTCTAGTGCTGGTAAAAACAGCAAATAGACCCAAACCACAAGGTTAAAATACGGAATAACACCCAGTGCTAGAAACAGCCGTACCGGATACCCCTTGCGCTTGGCGTGAAGGTAGCACTGGCTGGCGATGAGCATGTTTATACTCAGCAGTAATGTTACTAAAGCAGTCATGTTGATTTTCCTTAACGAGCCTTGTTGATGTCATTGATAGACAATGTCTTCTAAGCCGATATAACCTCTCCGGCTATGCCACATTCCATTGTTGGGCTTTATGATTTATTTAGTATTTTCAGCAGGTTAATAATTAACTGTACGTGCTTAACCTGCTTCTCTCACAGCGCACTGAATAATTTGAGTATAGCTAAATGAGCGCTCAGAAAAAGCGCTAAATTGTTAAATTTCGTTCGTTATTACTTAGCTAGATGTTTTTGCAGAGATTATTTTTTGATTGTTTTGCAGTGATGCTATCGGGGCGGGTTTGGCGATAAAATAGCCTTGGGCGTAATCGACACCAATTTCTTTAAGTAGGTTATAAATTTCTTTATTTTCAACGTATTCCGCTACTGAATGCTTTTTCAGCGAGCGTGAAATATCGTTGATGGCCTTAACTAACGCATAGTCTATGGGGTCATGTTGCATATCGCGCACGAATGAGCCGTCAATTTTGACATGCTGCGCTGGCAAGCGCTTGAGATAGTCAAAGGTACTAAATCCAGTGCCAAAATCATCAATGGAAAAGTCACAGCCAAGCTCGTTAAGCGCGCAGATCATGTCTCGGGTCGCACTCAGGTTATCAATGCTGGCACTTTCCGTAATTTCAAAAATAACGCGCTTGGGGTCAACGTGATAGTCATTGAGCATGGCGCGAATATGCGGCAACAAACGCTCATCTAAAAACGATTGCGCCGAGAGGTTGATGGCAACACGCTGTAACTGCGGGTTTTCACTGAGATCGCTAATCGCTCGGCGAACTACACATTGGTCCATCAAGTAGCTGTCATTGAGCATTTCAAGGGCTGGGATAAACTGGTTTGGGTAGATAAGCTCATCATCAACAACCAGCCTTAATAGGGCTTCATAATAAGCAATACGGGAGCGCTTAATGTCCCACACGGCCTGATAGTGTAACTCGATGTTGTTTTGCTGCAGTGCCGAGCGCACATTGTGACCCCATTCCAAGCCGCTTTGCATCGCATTACTTTGCGAGTCACGTGCATCATAGCAATGCACTAAATTACGGCCCTGACTTTTGGCAATATACAGTGCGATATCAGCCTGCTTAAGGCATTCGTTCGCATCGTTGTTCTGTGCCGATATTTGTGTAATGCCGATTGAGCAACTAATAGAGTAGAGCTGCTCTTGGCAATGGAACTGGTAGCTATCAATGGCCATACATACCCCTTCAGCCACCATATGAGCGTCTAAAAATGGGGTGTCTTTAAGTAAAATAGCGAACTCATCGCCGCCGATGCGAAAGACTAAATGGCTATCGCCGATATGCTCTTGGAACAAGTTGGCGACCTCTTTAAGAACAACGTCACCTTCTTGGTGGCCCTTGCTGTCGTTAATAATTTTGAAGTGGTCAAGATCGATATAAATCAGCGCGTGCTCATCATCAGCACGGGTTTGGCGACACAACTGAGAGAGTTGTTGGTCAAAATAATAGCGATTGTGAAGCCCTGTAAGGGTATCGTGTAATGCTAAGTGTTGTAACTGTAACTCCGCCTGCTTGCGCTCTTCAATATTGTCGATGGAAGCGGTGATCACCGCGCCAGCATTGGCTTCATTTACATGCTGGAAACGGCATTCAAACCAAGTGCTATTGCCCTGTTGTGTGACCAGTTGCACTTCTATCTTGCGTCGCTTTTGCTCACCCTGAGCAACAGCGCTCAATACTTGCTGGAGCCTTGCTTGGTCATGCGCTAACGCGTAGTTGGTAAGCGGCTTGCCAATACTTTGCTTTAAACCATACCCGGTATTTGCTTCCCAGGCTGGGTTAATAAAGCGGATGCAGCCTTGCTCGTCGAGCTCCATAACGATGGTATTAAGGTGCATAAGAATGCGTTGGTGCGCTGAATAGAGCTCTTTATAGCGTGTTTGACTTTGGCTTAGCTGCGCCACTTTCTTCTCAAACTCGCTGTAGCTGGCTATAAAGTCTTCACGACGCGCGGCGTGATCACACACTTTCATTAGTAGAGCGTCATTGTAAGGGCGACGAATAAAGTCGGTGACGCCGCTCAACAATAAACGCTCGGCATAGTCAGCGTCGTGGCTATCTATAATAGTGACGATCGCTTGGCTGGCATTATGAGTGAGAATACTTTGTACCAATTCGTTAGCAGTCTCGGCATTGGCAATACTGGCATCAAGCAACACGATGGCGTAACGCCCTTGCAAATACGTGCTTAAGGCTTGGCGCACAGAGCTGCATACTTCAACTGCAAAGTTTAATGCTAAGGCCTCACTCATCGCTTTAGCTTTGGTGCTATCGGCCTCGAGTAGCAACAGGCCTAAACGACTGCTTTTATCGAGTTGCGTAGACAGAACATTGGCCAGTGTTTGCGGTAGTAAATCTTGGCGCTCAATGGGCACAACCGCATCAATACCATAACTGCGAGCTGTGGTTTCGGCGATACGTTCACAATAAAAAGGGGGAGTCAGTACAATCGGGGTGTGTTTAGGGGTTTTCAGCAATCCGGAGCGAATCATTCGTGAAAAGCGCCAGCCATCGATGGTGCCTACATCCAGTCCGGTAATCACTAAGCTTACCGCGCGTTCTTTCAGCACCTGCAATGCTTCTTGAGAGTCTGCGAACTCAAGCACAGAGAAAATATCGAGACGCCCCAAAGTACGTTTAATGATGCTGCGCTCAACTGCACTGGCATTGACTATCATGAGGCTCAACGGCGTAGCCATGGTATCGCAACCCAACTGTTTAAGACCTAAATTGAATCCGCTAGATTATAGGTAATTGTCACCCGAGACAAGCGCTATGCGCTTGATTTCAGTCAAGGGGGGAACTAGAATTGGCGCGATTTTCAGCACCCCGGAGAAAACCCATGCGCGTGGCCGATTTTAGTTTTGAGCTACCTGAAGAATTGATCGCTCGATTTCCGCAAAAGGAACGTAGCCAAAGTCGCCTGTTAAAAGTAGAGGGTAACAGCGGTAATACCACCCACCATATCTTCAAGGACATCATTGAATTCATCGAACCTGGTGATCTGTTGGTGTTTAATAACACCAAAGTGATCCCTGCCCGTATGCATGGACAAAAGCGCTCGGGTGGCAAGGTGGAAGTGCTTGTAGAAAGAGTGCTGGATGATAAGCGTGTGCTTGCTCACGTGAGAGCCAATAAGTCACCTAAACCGGGAACGGTGATGGTTCTTGAACAGCAAGCGCAGATGGAAATGATTGGCCGTCAAGGCGAACTGTTCGAGCTTGAGCTCAAAGGGGATATGTCAGTGTTAGACACCCTTGAGCAGATTGGCCATATGCCTTTGCCTCCGTATATCGACCGCCCTGATACTGATGAAGATAAGCAGCGCTATCAAACTGTGTATGGTGAAAAACCCGGTGCAGTTGCCGCACCAACAGCCGGATTACATTTTGATGAGCCGTTAATGGCTGCGTTAAAGGACAAAGGCGTTGCTATGGCGTTTGTGACCCTACACGTTGGTGCAGGGACGTTTCAGCCGGTGCGGGTAGACAGCGTTCAAGAGCATCACATGCACTCAGAGTACATTGATGTACCACAAGATGTTGTTGATGCCGTTGCGAAAACTAAAGCCCAGGGTGGGCGCGTTATTGCCGTGGGCACAACCTCGGTGCGCTCTTTGGAATCGGCAGCGAAGATCGGTGGCGGTGAGCTTATTAGTTATGTTGGCGATACCGATATCTTTATCTACCCTGGATATCAGTTCAATGTTGTCGATGCCATGATCACTAATTTTCACTTACCGGAGTCCACATTAATTATGCTGGTCAGCGCATTCTCTGGGCAGGAGCATATTATGTCGGCCTATCAAGAGGCTATCAAAGAGCGTTATCGCTTCTTTAGTTATGGCGATGCGATGTTTTTAACCCGCCAAGATAAAGACTAAGAAAAAGCCGCAAGAAGCGGCTTTTTTTATTTGTTGCTTTTATTTCTTCGATTCGCCCCAATTCATAGTATTGCTGCGACAAAACAGGTAAAATCGGGCGGTTAATCTGCGCATTTTGCGCTCGAGTTGGACTGTTTTTCCGACCTATTGAGGACCACATGAAATTTGAACTAGATACAACCGACGGCAAAGCACGCCGTGGGCGCTTAATTTTCGAACGCGGTGTCGTTGAAACCCCCGCATTTATGCCGGTAGGTACCTATGGCACAGTAAAGGGGATGACCCCAGACGAGCTTAAGGATACGGGGGCGCACATTTGCTTGGGAAATACTTTCCACCTCATGCTACGCCCGGGCACCGAGATTATTAAACAACACGGTGACCTCCATGATTTCATGGCGTGGGACAAGCCGATTTTGACAGACTCCGGTGGTTTTCAGGTATTCAGTCTCGGCGCCATGCGTAAAATAACGGAAGAAGGCGTCATGTTCCGCTCTCCGGTTAACGGTGAGAAAATAATGCTGAGCCCTGAAAAAGCGATGCAAGTGCAGTGTGATCTAGGCTCTGACATTGTCATGATTTTTGACGAATGTACGCCTTACCCAGCAACAGAGAAGCAAGCAAAAGACTCTATGGAATTGTCACTGCGCTGGGCAAAACGTTCAAAAGAAGCGCACGGTGATAACCCGTCAGCGCTGTTTGGTATTATTCAAGGTGGTATGTACCCAGAGCTGCGAGCACAATCGCAAGCAGGGCTGGAGGAAATTGATTTTGATGGCTATGCCCTCGGTGGACTCTCTGTAGGCGAGCCTAAAGAAGACATGATCAATATTCTCGACCATTGCGCTTACAAAATGCCAGAGCAAAAACCGCGTTATTTAATGGGCGTCGGCAAGCCCGAAGATATCGTTGAAGCGGTACGTCGTGGTATTGATATGTTTGACTGCGTGATGCCTACACGAAACGCACGTAATGGTCATTTATTTGTTACCGGTGGGGTGGTTAAAATCCGTAACGCCGTGCACAAGACTGACACCGCGCCGCTGGACAGTGAATGTGATTGCCACACCTGTAAGAACTACTCACGCGCTTATTTGCATCACTTGGATAAGTGCAATGAGATTCTCGGTGCGCGTTTGAACACCATTCATAACTTGCGCTACTACCAACGTTTAATGGAAGGGTTACGTGAGGCAATTGCCAGCGGCAAGCTTGACGCTTTTGTAGCAGACTTTTATGCTCGCCGTAATACTGCGGTTCCAGAGCTCGCAGAAACAGAATAATTGCGGCCCGCCTTGTGCGGGCTTGCCTGTAATTTACAACACTAAAATTAATAGTTAAGTACTTAAGGGGACTACCTGATGAGTTTATTTATTGCAAACGCACATGCAAGCACAGCGGGCGCCGCACCAGCTGGTGGTGGCTATGAAATGCTAATTATGCTGGCCATTTTCGGTTTGGTTTTTTACTTTCTTATCTACCGCCCGCAAGCTAAGCGAGTAAAAGAGCACAAAAACCTAATGAGCGCTTTAGCCAAAGGTGATGAAGTGCTTACTCAAGGCGGCATGGTTGGTAAGATCACTAAGGTGTCTGAAGATAAAGACTTTGTGCTTATCTCGCTGAACGACCAAACCGAAGTAACAGTGCAAAAGTCTGCGATTAGCGCAGTACTACCCAAAGGCACAATGAAGTCGCTATAAACCAAAAAGGAAAGATACGTGTTAAATAAGTTTCCCTTATGGAAATATTTACTCGTACTTGTTGTATTGGCAGTCGGGGTGCTTTATGCCACCCCGAACATCTATGGCCGCGATCCGGCCATTCAGGTTACCGGAACAAAGGGAACCGACGCCGATCTCAGTGCGCTAGATACAGTAAATAAAATCCTGACTGATAATAAAATTGAAACCAAGTCGAGCAAACTCGCCGATGGCCAGATCCTGGTCCGCTTCAAAAATGTCGAACAACAACTTAAAGCTCAGGACATTTTGCGCGACAACTTAAGTGAAGATTACATCTCTGCCATCAACATGGCGCCAGCTCAACCACAATGGTTAAAAGCCATTGGTGGTAACCCAATGAAGCTCGGTCTTGACTTAAGTGGTGGTGTGCATTTCACCATGGAAGTTGACATGGTGACGGCGATGGATAACGCCCTGAACCAGATGGAGCAAGATTTCCGCTCAGACTTACGCGAAGAAAAACTGCGTTATCGCACTATCCGCCGCGTAGCGGGGAGCGATGGCGTGCAAGTGGTGATGCGCAGTGAACAAGACAAAGACGCTGCAGAGCGCTTCTTACAAGACCGCTACCCAGGTTACTTGTTTGTTGATGACAGCAACAACGACAACGGCTTTATTGCCTCAATGAGCGAGCAGCGTATTAAAGAGTTGCGTGATTATGCGATCAAGCAAAACGAGACCATTATTCGTAACCGGATTAACCAAATAGGTGTTGCTGAACCTAATGTTCAACGTCAAGGCGCAGAGCGCATTATTGTGCAATTACCCGGTGTTCAAGACACCGCGCGTGCAAAAGAAATCTTAGGCGCTACGGCAACCCTAGAGTTTCGTGAGGTTGACCAAGATGCTGATCCAGGATTGGCGATGCAAGGGCGCACACCGCCTGGTACTGAAATGATCATGAGCCGCGAAGGCCGTCCTGTGGTACTGAAAAAGCGAGTCATTCTGGAAGGTAGCCATATTACGGGTGCACAATCTGGCATGGATGAATATCAGCGTCCACAGGTTAACATTAAGCTGGATTCTAAAGGCGGTGCCAAGATGGATGCCTTTACCAAACGCGCCATAGGTAAGCCAATGGCGACCGTGTTTATTGAATACAAGCCTTCTGGCGAAGTAGACGAAAACGGAAAGCCGCTTCCGCCTATCAAAGTGGAAGAAGTAATTAACGTGGCGACGATTCAAGCACGATTAGGGCGTAGTTTCCGCATTACCGGTTTAGATAACCCAGCTGAAGCACATAACTTGAGTTTACTGCTTCGTGCAGGTGCCCTCGTTGCACCTATTCAAATCGTGGAAGAGCGCACCGTGGGTCCAAGCTTAGGCCAAGAAAATATTGAAGCGGGTATGACCGCCGTGGTGCTTGGCTTCGCGTTTGTTTTAGCCTTTATGCTGCTTTATTACAAAGGCTTCGGCTTGGTTGCTAACCTAGCCTTGGGGGCTAACTTGGTGATGATTGTCGGAGTGATGTCGATGATCCCAGGTGCTGCGCTAACCTTACCTGGTATTGCTGGTATCGTCTTAACAGTTGGTATGGCAGTGGATGCAAACGTACTTATTTTCGAGCGTATCCGCGAAGAATTGGCTGATGGACGCAGTCCACAGCAGGCCATCCATTTCGGTTACGACAGTGCTTTCAGTACCATTTTTGATGCCAATATTACCACCTTAATCGCCGCGATTATTCTGTTTGCAGTGGGAACCGGCCCAATCGCTGGCTTCGCGGTAACCTTGGCAATAGGTATCTTAACTTCAATGTTTACCGCCATTGTTGGTACCCGTGCGGTTATCAACTTAGTTGTTGGTGGTAAGCGCATTGAAAAGCTATCGATATAGGAGCGAAGCATGCAATTATTAAAAGTGAAAGGTACTTTACCATTCATGAAAGCACGCAAAGTAGCGATGGGCTTTTCAATTTTATTGATTATTGCCGCGCTGGCGTCTTTCGTGGTTAAAGGCCTTAATTTTGGGTTAGATTTTACCGGTGGTACAGCTGTAGAAGTGGGCTTTTCACAGCCTGCTGAGCTCTCCCAAGTACGAAAAGTACTCGCAGAGAATGGCTTCGCTGATGCCTCTGTACAGCTGTTTGGCTCCAGTAAAGACGTACTTGTGCGTCTTCCTCCACAAGGAGAGGGAGTGAAAGCTGAGGTCATTGGTAACCAAGTAATGGCAGCCTTAAAACAGGCCGATGCACAGGCGCAGATGCGCCGTATCGAGTTTGTTGGTCCCAGCGTAGGTGAAGATTTGAAAGAGCAAGGTGGTTTAGCGATGCTGACTGCTTTGATCTGTATTTTGCTTTATGTTGCCCTACGATTTGAGTGGCGTTTCGCCCTAGGTGCGGTATTTGCCTTGTTCCACGATGTTATTTTGACTATGGGCCTGTTTTCACTATTAGGCTTGGAGTTTGATTTAACTATCTTGGCGGCGATTCTTGCGGTCATCGGTTATTCACTTAATGATACTATTGTTGTCTCAGACCGTATCCGTGAGAACTTCCGTAAAGTGCGTATTGACGACACCTTGGAAATTATCGATCTCTCTCTTACACAGACATTGAACCGAACCTTGGTTACTTCAATTACCACTATTTTGGTATTGATAGCCTTGTTTGTGTGGGGTGGCCAAACTATCCATGGTTTCGCTACGGCATTACTCTTTGGTGTATTCATCGGTACTTACTCGTCGGTCTATGTTGCCAGCTCTGTGGCGGTATTCCTTGGAGTTAGTAAAGAGGACTTGATCCCCGTAGAAGTAGAGAAAGAGGGCGCAGATCTCGATCCTATGCCTTAGAGAATAAAGGTAAAAACGTTGAAAATGCCGCTTTAATGCGGCATTTTTTATATATCCAGTTCCTCGGTTGTGACAATGAATGTAGCTCGCTGTCACAGCGGTTATACAGGCCCAGTCTTATGAAGTTGTTTTTACTGGTCTTAGCTTTGCTAACAATAAGTGCTTGCAGTGACAGCGTCGGCAAGCCACAGCCAACTGCTGATTCGAACTCAGCAGCCCAAGTGTACCTAGGCATGAGCGAGCAACTCCTCAGTGAGTTACGCTTGCAAGGACGAGCACCAGAGCTCGAGCATATAAGTACAGCCTTAGCCGTTGCTATGTATGCGCAAATCCCAGCTCTAAGGCTGCGCTTTCCCGAGTGTGACACGTACCTACAGAGCTTATATCAAGGCTTTGATAGCTCAGTGCAATTAACGTATGCAGAGCTGAGTGAGCAATACCATAATGGCGATGCTTTACCCACCTTTGAGGCACCGATTTGCTATCATATTAAGGAGGCGACAGTTCTTCCGCTGCTAATTAGAGCTATGGTGAGAGAGTCGCAAATTGGCGCAGTTAATACTGTGTCGGCGCGTCGACATGCACTCAAAGCGCAAGCCCATTTCAATATCATTCAGCGGCAATTGCAGAGAAAATAGTCAGTTCATAACATTGTCATAATCCCTTGCTAGACTCTATTACCACCTCAATATTGGGTGTACAAAGTAGTGAGTGCCGAATTAATAGCAGAATTAGCCGAGATTATTGAAAAGCGCCAAGTTACCTGCGTTTTTCAACCTATTTTTGACTTCTACCAAGAAGCGATAATTGGCTATGAAGCACTCAGTAGGGGGCCTGAAGATAGCTTTTTGCATAGACCCGACGCTCTATTTAGCTGTGCTGTAGCGCACCATCGTCTTTCCGAATTAGAGTTACTGTGTCGAGAAACGGCAATAGCCTCATTCGCCGAGCAGCAATTAGCTGGCAAGTTGTTTCTCAATGTCAGCCCCAACACGTTATCGGATCCGGCTCACCCTAAAGGGCAAACTCTTCAGCTGCTGCGCGATTACGGCCTCGGTGCGCATCAAGTAGTCATCGAGCTCACCGAGCAAGATAAAGTGGATAATACCGCGCAGTTGCGCAAAGCGGTTGCACATTACCGTCAGCTTGGCTTTCTCATTGCCATAGATGATTTAGGGGCGGGGTATTCAGGGCTTAAACAGTGGTCAGAAATACAACCCGATATTGTTAAAATAGACCGCTACTTTATTGATCATTGCGATCAAAGTCCGGTGAAAAAAGAGTTTTTAAAATCTATAACGGAACTAGCAAAAGCCACGCATACTCGCGTGGTCGCTGAGGGAATAGAGCGAGAAGAAGAGTTTCAATTGTTACGAACACTCGAGTTACATACGGTACAGGGATATTTATTCGAGCGCCCGAGTGCAGAGCCTAGCCAGCAATTTGAGGCGCAACGTTTTCAAAGTTTAGGGCACACTCACCATCAGCACTTTGTTGAGCCATCGCTGGCGGTGGGATGGTTAGCGATAGAGCAACAAGCTATCTGCCAACATACTTTGTGTCGAGAGGCGCAGCGTATTTTTGATAACGATAAGGCGCTGTTTTCATTGGTTGTTATTGATCAGTATCACCAGCCCGTTGGCTTGCTATACAAAGAGCAGTTAACAGAAGTGTTTGCCTCACCTTATGGTCATGCTTTGTATGACAAAAAGCCGATAGCGTCGTTGATGGATGCTCAGCCACTCGTGGTTGATGAAAATGAACAGCTTGATAGAGTGAGCCGGCAAATTACCGACAATGATTTTGATATTCGTCGCTATATCATCGTAACTAGAGGCAGTAAGTATTTAGGTGTTGTGCATCTGCGGCAAATTCTCAAGCACATGACCGAAGAAAAAGTGCGTCATGCCCAGCATGCTAACCCACTGACCATGTTACCCGGCAATATCGCCATTAATGATGCGATTGAGCACCGTTTGCGCAGCAACCGTGCCTTTTCCATTGCTTATTTTGATTTGAATCATTTCAAACAATTCAATGATTTATACGGCTATGCCAGCGGTGATAGCGTGATTAAATTATTGGCCGATATCATCCGCAGTCATTGCCAAGCCGTTCCCTGCTTTATTGGCCATATTGGCGGTGATGACTTTATGGTTGTATTTGATGGTGAGGATGCCAGTGCTACCTGCCAGGCTGTGATTGCTGATTTTGATACTCAGGTTCGGCGATTTTTTAGCCCTGAGCATATCGCAGCGCAAGGTTATTGGAGCTGTAATCGTGAAGGGCAGCGTCAGTTCGTGCCGTTATTGGCTTTGGCCGTGGGGTTAGTTACACCAGATATACGTAGCTGCGATAATAGTCACCAAGTTGCGACATTAGCGACCGATGCAAAAAAAGAGGCGAAGCGTCACAAAGGGAGCCACCTCTTTTGCTGCCAGCGACGCGGGCCCGCCGCACCGTTATTTCGTTTACATCCTGAGCCACTGGACTCGCTTTCACCGTTGTCATTACATGAATAAAATCACATTAGTTCTGTGTTGCACTGTGTCAATATGGACGGTAGTTTGAGCGCAGAGCTGAGGAGGTGAATGATGGTTGAGGGATTATTAACAAGGGCACTGTTGTTTTCACTTATGCTCTGTGTCCCTGTTTACGCTCAGCAAACAGTTCGTGTTGCCCAAGAGATGCGGCCTCTGTATCCCCGTGATTAATACCTACAAGCGCTATTGCAAAGCGCATTAGCAATCAGTGATAAGCCATATACTATCAGTTATGTTGATGTGCATCCGCATCAACAGCGTATTTTGTATATGCTTGATGGTGAGCGCGTCGATGTGCACTGGAGTATGACTAGCCCAGCACGAGAAAAGTTAGCTATTGCGGTTAAGGCACCGCTATTTAAGGGGCTCATTGGTCAGCGAGTACTGCTTGCGCACCCGAAACTGGCAAGGGCACTCAGTGGCGTAGAGTCAGTATCGCAGCTACGCCATTTCAGCGCTGTGCAAGGTCATGATTGGCCAGATACCAACATACTCGCCGCTAACAATTTACCGGTAAAACCGGTAGCAAATTATCAAACGATGTTTCGCTTAACAGCGCAGCAGCGGGTCGATTATTTTCCTCGTTCCGTGATTGAAGTGGTTGATGAACTACAAGCCCATCAGCAGATGCAGCTACAAATTGTTGATCACGTTGTGCTTAATTACCCGAGTGCATTTTACTTCTTTGTCTCTAAGAATCGGCCTGAGTTAGCGGCACACCTTCGACAGGGGTTGGATGTGCTTATCCAGCGCGGTGAGTTTGATGCGCTATTTACACGCTACTTCTCAGCCAACCTAGAGACGCTGTCGTTAGCGTCACGCCGACATATTATGCTGGCCAACCCTTTTTACATTGAGTCACCTTAACATGTTGAACAAGCGGTAGTTCCTCGCTGTTTTACTTATGAAGCGCAGGGCTAACAAAAAATTTGCCTATTTGCTTCATGGTCACTCTTTGATAATCTTAGCGCAGCTTATTTGGGAGTTGCTATGTCACTGCGTTGGTTGGGTCTGTCTGTCATGTTATCCATAGTGGGTGTACACAACGTACATGCCCAGACTCATTGTGACGTGGAACTAACCCACGGGCTTATCATCACTGACGACATTATTCGCATCGTTGATAACAACCAAACCCGTGTGCAAATAAACCAAGACCAGCAGTTGGTTGTGCGTGGGCAGTGGATTGAACTGAGCGAGCAAGAGACAGCGGTGCTGCATCAATATAGCATGATGATCCGCGATACTGTTCCAGAGTTAGTAGATCTCGCCACCGATGGCGTTAATATTGGGCTGAGTGCCATTGAGGATGTGGTCACGGGGCTATCTGACAAAGAGCCTGAAATTCTTAAAACACAGTTACAGTATGTAGAACGAGCGTTACGCGACAAGTTTAAGCGTGGAGACGACTTTTTCTTTATTGCGCCGCAATCGTTATCCAAACTAGATGACTTTTTTGCCCAAGAAGTATCGAATAAAATTCACACCGCAATCCAAGGCTCTTTGGGAGCTATACTGGTGTCGCTGGGCGACGCGTTCCAATCTCGAGAGGGAAATATCGAAGAGCGCATTAACGATATGGGTCAGCGCATGGAGATCATCACAGCGGAAATCGATAAGTCGTTACAGAAAAAAGCGCAGCAGCTTGAACAAAAATCTGTTGAATATTGCAGATGTCTCAATGCACTTGATAAAACAGAATCAAAACTCCAACAGATTGTACCTGAATTGGCTGATTTTGACTTGGTGAATATTAAAACCTCGAGCTAACCCAGCCGTTAGTCTTTAAAAAACGAATCATCATTTTGCGCTAGCATGGCTTCAATTTCCTCTATGAATTCAGCCTTATCGACGCCTTCGCTGTCACCATTCATTGCAGTAGAGATTTTGTTGTTTTCACTAGACCACTCGCCTAGATCAATCAGCTGACAACGTTTACTACAAAACGGGCGATAGGGGCTTTGTGCAGACCAGGTCACCTGCTTTTCGCAAGTTGGGCATTTTACAATGGTAGGCATAGTATTAGGGGCTGTGAAACTGTCATGGCGGCAGTGTAACTGAGAGCAGAGCGCTTTAAAAGGCCTATAAGTACAACCTACAGCCGCGTAACACGATTAATCTCAGATAGTGAGGTAATGCCCTCAGCAGCTTTACGTAGCCCCGATTGACGCAATGTCGCACAGCCTGCTTCTTTTGATGCTTTGGCAATATCAAGTGAGTTTCCACCATCCATAATCGTTTGTGCTATGTGGGGAGTTACTTCCATCACCTCGTATATTCCCACCCGACCTTTGTAACCATCGGTACATTGATCACACCCTGTCGCTTTGAATAGACTTATGTGAGTTAAGTCAGATTCGGTGTAGCCTTGTTTGAGTAACTCATCACGAGGGAGTTGCTCAGGTTCTTTACAGTGTTTGCACAGTCGCCGAGCTAAACGTTGGGCGATGACTAGTGAAACAGAGCTAGCCACGTTGTAAGCCGGTACGCCCATGTTTAAAAGTCGCGTGATAGTCTCAGGTGCGGAGTTGGTATGCAGGGTGGAAAGCACCAAGTGCCCGGTTTGCGCAGCTTTAATGGCGATTTCGGCGGTTTCTAAATCGCGTATCTCGCCAACCATTACTACATCTGGGTCTTGGCGTAGAAAAGCTCTAAGAGCGCTAGAAAAAGTGAGCTCTGCTCTGGGGTTAATCTGTACTTGATTTATGCCCTTAACGTTAATTTCGACCGGGTCTTCGGCTGTGGAAATATTACGCTCAGGGGTGTTAAGAATACTAAGCCCTGTGTATAGAGAGACAGTCTTTCCGGAACCTGTGGGGCCGGTGACAAGAATCATGCCTTGCGGCTGTTTTAATGCATCTAGATAAAGCTGCTTTTGCTCCTCCTCGTAGCCAAGCGCATCAATGCCTAGGGTCGTGTTAGAGGAATCAAGCACGCGCATAACAATTTTTTCCCCCCACATAGTTGGCAACGTACTGACCCGAAAATCAATGCTATTACGCGGCGAAATCGTCAGTTTAATGCGGCCATCTTGGGGCTTGCGCTTTTCTGAAATATCTAGTTTAGACATTACCTTGATGCGGGCTGCAAGGCGAGTGGACAGCGCATAAGGTGGATTGGCCATCTCATGTAACACACCATCAATACGAAAGCGTATGCGGTAATCGCCATCATAGGGCTCAAAGTGTAAATCAGAAGCGCCTCGACGTATGGCATCACGGAGAATCTTATTGATGTAGACAATGATGGGGGCGTCGTCATCCTCATTGCCCTGTTCCGGGTGGTGGTTGTCATAATCTTGCTTGGCGAGGTGGCTGAGTTCGTCGCTGTCCTCTTGCGATAGCTTCAGTGTGTGGGTGGCATCGAACAGCTGCTCGATGAGGTTATCTATTTGCCGATAATCAGCCAGCACCACTTCACATTGAAGCCCGGTACTAAACTCGTAATTTTCAAAAGCACCGTAGTCAGTAGGGTCTGAGGCGGCGAGAAATAGCTTGTTGCCCTTGGCTGAGATGGGCAGCATATGATGACGACGAATCAACTGCTCATTTAGCAAGTGCTTGTCTATGCTTCTGGGGTCAAAGGAGCTTAAATCAATATACGGAGTGCGAAAGAGTTCAACACATTGTGCCAACAGTTCTTGATTACTCATGTTGCTGCTACGGATTATGGTCTCTGCTGCGCAGCGGCTTTGCTCTTGGTGCCCCTTTACCGTGTCGCTATCGATACGTCCTAAGGTAATAAATTTACGAATCAAAGGTGAGTTAATATTCATAGGTCCCGCAACCAAGTTAATAACAATAATGTATAGCAAGCTCAATGATTTAAGCCATTACAAGCTGTAACATTAAGTGTTATCGATCTTAGCGGGAATGCAAATTGGCGAGGTGCAAATAGTTTTGGTGGTACAGAGACACCTTGGCACTGAGGTCAGCGATTCCCCCCGCATTAGAGATAATATCGTTGGCCTTTGCGACTTTATCTTGGCGTGACATTTGTGCCTTTAAGATAGCTTGTGCTTGTTGCTCAGTGATATTGTCTCGAGCGCAAGTACGACTTATTTGTACAGTTTCAGGCACATCGATCAATAAGGTGCGCTGACAATACTTATCAAGGCTGTTTTCAAAAAGTAGTGGCGCCTCAAGGATTGCATAGGCACTTTGTGCCTGCTCCAGTTGGGTGAGCATCTTAGTACGGATAAGTGGATGCAAAAGCGCATTTAACCACTGCTTTTCGCTTTCGTCTGCAAAAATGATGTCACGTAGCTTAGCGCGATTAAGGCTACCATCATCCAACAGCAGCGAACGGCCATGACGGCTAACGATGCCGGCTAACCCGTCAGTGCCTGGCTGTACTACCTGGCGAGCAACAACATCGGCATCGACAACAGTGATGCCGAGCTGCTGAAACAAGGCGCTAACGGTTGATTTACCAGAGCCTATACCTCCGGTTAGACCAAGCGTCCACATCGTTGTTTTAACCCAAAATAGCGCTGAAATAAGCGCCTTGGATTTGCTCTCCCCAAAGCATGGCTATCCAGCCTGCAATGGCAATATAAGGGCCAAACGGAATCGGGGTTGCTTTATCTTTGCCTTGAATGGAGAGTAAGGTAATACCAATTACGGCACCCACAATGCTAGACAGTAGTATGATCATCAGTAATGCTTGCCAACCTAATAAGGCACCAAATACCGCCAGCAGTTTAAAGTCGCCATAGCCCATCCCTTCTTTACCGGTCAGCAATTTGAACAGCCAATAAACGCTCCATAAGCTAAGGTAGCCTGCGGCAGCGCCAGTTAGTGCTGCACTCGGTTCTATGGTGATCCCTGCAACACTTGCTAATAAAGCTAGCCATAACAGCGGTAACGTCAGCTGATCCGGCAACAGCATATGGTCTATGTCTATGAATGTCAGTGCCACCAACACCCAAGTGATAATGATGTAAAGCACGGTTAGTTGAGTGGGGCCAAAGGCAAGCGCGACAACTAAACTTAAAACAGCAGTGATGAGCTCTATAGCTGGATAGCGGATAGAGATAGGCGCTTGGCAGTAAGCGCATTGGCCTTTTAAAAATAGCCAACTAAGCAAGGGGATATTGTGCCAGGGCTTGATTTTGTTATTGCATCTCGGACAGGTTGAAGCTGGCGTTAGAAGGTTAAAAGGAGCGGATGCTGATTGGTTTTGTTCACCTTTTGATACCAATTCATCGGCAAGTAGTAAGCGACACTCTGACTGCCATTGATTTTGCATCATCTTTGGAATGCGGTAAATAACCACATTGAGGAAGCTACCTACAGCTAAGGATACAAAAAGAACCGTGGTTATAAAAAACCACGGCTCGCTTTTCATTAATTCGAGTACTTCTGAAAACATCTAATATTAACCTACTACGTTTCCAAGCTGGAAAATAGGTAAGTACATGGCGATGATTAATCCGCCTATTAAAACCCCTAATACTGCCATTATGAGAGGCTCGAGTAGACTGGATAGCCCGTCTACGGCATCATCTACTTCTTGCTCGTAAATGGTTGCCACCTTAGCAAGCATATCATCGAGAGCACCAGACTCTTCACCGATAGCGACCATTTGAATCACCATGTCAGGGAATATATTGGAGTTGCGCATAGCCCAGTTCATTGGATTACCAGAGCTGACCTCAGCTTTGATATCTAAAATTGCATCGCGATAAACCGCATTACCAGACGCCCCCGCTGCTGAATCTAGTGCATCCACTAAAGGGACACCTGCGGCAAAAGTGGTGGACAGTGTTCGAGCATAGCGCGCTACTGCTGCCTTATTCAAAATCATCCCAACTATTGGAAGTTTTAGAATTAGTTTGTCAACATTATCTCGCAGCTGTTTATTACGTTGATGAGCTTGTCCGAATAAGTAACCACCAATACCTATGGTTAATACTGCGCCCCACCAGTAAGCCTGAAGAAACTCAGAAATAGCTATTACCATCAATGTAAAAGCAGGAAGCTCAGCCCCAAAACCATCAAAGATATCTTTAAATTGTGGTACTACAAAGATAAGAAGAATAGATGTAACTATAATAGCTACTACTATTACGGCCACCGGGTAAAACATTGCTTTTTTGATTTTTGATTTGAGGGCTTCTGCTTTTTCTTTGTACAAAGCGACACGATCAAATATTCTATCTAACGCGCCTGACTGCTCGCCTGATGCAACTAAGTCACAATACAAGTCGTCGAAGTATTTGGGGTGCTTTCGTAGCGCTGAACTCAAAGGTTGACCGGCTTTTACTTCTTCCCCGAGAGTTCGAAGCAAGTTTTTTACGCTCTTATTTTCAGAGCCATCAGCTATCATATCTATAGCTTGTACCAAGGAGACACCAGCCACTAACATAGTCGCCAGTTGACGGGTAAACATAGCAATATCTTTAGCTGATATTTTCTTCTCGCCAGAAAGCCCAAACAAAGGTTTTGGTTTGCGCTTTACTTTTGATGGAGTAATCCCTTGTTTACGCAGTTGAGCCTTTACGAGTGCAATACTGGTACCAGTAAGCTCACCTTCAAGTTTTTTGCCTCGAGTACTCACACCCACCCATTGGAACGTGTCCAATTGGTTTGCTTGTTGTTGTTTTGCCATTATTTTCTCACAAGCTCTGTTGATTACTTAATATTAACACAGGGTTTCAGCAAAGGTTACTGCTGTTTGCCTAGGTGTTTTACATGTTGGTTACGCGATTGACTTCTACCAGGCTCGTCACGCCTTGAGCAACCTTTTGTAGCCCTGACTTTCTTAGGTTATTGACACCCTCTTGAGCTGCGGCTTCTGCTATCTCTAATGAGTTACCTCCTCGCATAATAATTTCAGCGATTTTGGAGGTAATGGGCATCACCTCATAAATACCAACTCGGCCTTTATAGCCTTCGGTACACTCATCACAGCCTACTGGTTTGTAGACAGTTAAATCACTTAGCTGCTCTTGTGTAAAGCCTTGCTTTATCAGTTCTTCTTGAGGTAGCTGTTCTGGCTCTTTACAATGCTTGCATAACCGACGAGCTAGACGCTGGGCGATAATCAAGCTCACTGAACTGGCGATGTTGTAAGACGGTACACCCATATTCATCAAGCGAGTCAGAGTTTCCGGTGCTGAGTTGGTGTGCAATGTTGATAGCACTAGGTGACCTGTTTGCGCCGCTTTGATAGATATTTCAGCTGTTTCTAAGTCTCGAATCTCACCCACCATGACAATATCAGGGTCTTGACGTAAAAACGCGCGTAAAGCATTGGCGAAGGTCATATCAGATTTAGCGCTGATTTGAACCTGGTTAATCCCCTCAAGGTTTATTTCAACTGGGTCCTCGGCAGTACTAATGTTACGCTCAGTGGTATTAAGAATATTGAGACCGGTATAAAGTGATACGGTTTTACCTGAACCTGTAGGACCGGTTACTAAAATCATCCCCTGAGGTTGCGCAAGGGCGTCTAAATAAAGTTGTTTTTGCTCAGGCTCATAGCCAAGCACATCAATGCCGAGCATCGCGCTGGAACTATCGAGAATACGCATTACGATTTTCTCACCCCAAAGAGTGGGAAGGGTACTCACACGGAAATCGATACTTTTTTTGGCGTTTATTTTTAGTTTAATACGGCCGTCTTGGGGTTTACGTTTCTCCGCCAAGTCCATATGCGACATAACCTTAATACGTGCAGCGATACGGCTTTCGAGATTGATTGGGGGGGAAGCTATTTCATGAAGCACGCCATCAACACGAAAACGGATGCGGTAACGTTTTTCATAAGGCTCAAAGTGTAAATCGGAAGCACCGCGCTTAATCGCATCCATTAAAATTTTATTAATGTAAACGATAATGGGGGCATCATCATCTTTGGAGTTAACATCGGTGGCTAAGTCCTTTTTGTTGCCATCGCCGGAGTCAACACCCTCGAGCTCTTCCATATCATTGTCGGTTAGGCCAAGTTCTGAAGTGCTATCGAATAAGCCATCGATCGCTTTATCTAGATGGTCGTAACGAACAACCACCGCCTCTGTTTGCATCCCTGTGTTGAATTCGTAATCTTCAAAAGCGCTGAAGTCTGTTGGATCTGCGGTTGCAATAAAAAGAGTTTTTCCTTTTACAGATAAAGGGAAGATCTTATGCTTTCTAATCAGCTTTTCATTTAGAAATTCACGAGTAGGTAATAGACTCATATCATAAAGAGATAAATCTACCTGCGAAGCCAGAGATATTTGGCTGGCTCGCTGTTGGAGAGTTTGAGGAGAAAAATTAGCTGCTTTGCAGATTGCCTCTGCATTAGATACAGAACTATCTTTTTTTATTTCGGCAAACTCTGATTGGGACAAAACACCAGAATTTACGAGCCTTCTCACCAAGGGAGATAATACCGCTGACATAACTTACCTTAGAACCGCCAAATAAACTATTTAACCAAAGCTTAACTAAAAAAAGGGGCCATGGCCCCTTTTTTTGTCATTTAGATTGAGAGATTAGCACTCTAACCAACCTTGACCACAGGCATCAGTACCGCCTGCTGTAGCAATAAGCCAAGTGATATTAGTATTGTTCAGTGTTGGAGTAAATGTAACAGTGTCATCTGTACCGTCGCCATCAATATCACCTAAATTTAAAGTGATAACGCCATCAGTTACAGCTGTAACTGCGCTTGCAGCTTCGATAGCTGGCACACCATTTACACCAGCATCACAAGGACCTAGGACACCACCCTCAGTTTGCGCGCAAATACCAATCGCAGACTTGTATACATTAGCTTCGCTGGCTGCGCCTTGAGCTGTCGCTGAACGAGTGTACTGTTGGTATTGTGGTAATGCAATAGCTGCCAAAATACCGATGATCGCAACAACGATCATTAATTCAATCAGGGTGAAACCCTGTTGTTTGTTTTGAGTCATTTTTTCCATGTTCCTCTCCTAAAGGATTGTTGGGCAAAGTTAAGGTAACCAGTGTTGCTAAATCGTTGATTCGGCAATTGGTCGACTAGTTGCTTGTACTACGTGGGGCAACAAGCGCCTAGCAATGTCAAAACCTACAGGTTCAGATATCTTAGGAAGTATAGTCCAATTGTTGAATTCAACTAACTGAGACACCGTTCCTTGAGTGTAGATTTCTTTTATTACAGTTTCGTTGATTTATAACAAAGTATTACTACCTAAGTATAAATCTCATTCTTTAAAACTAGATGCTATCACGGCATTTTGGCTTTGTGTAGCACTTTTTTTAACAACTGCTAACATCTATACCGAATTCAGCTATTCTACTTGAATATTTTGCAAAGTCACTATAGTTGTTGAAAACGCATTGATAAATCAACAGCTTCAATGTGTTTAGTCAAGGCGCCACTGGATACGTAGTCTACGCCAACGTTAGCGTACTGTTGCAAAGTTGCCAAAGTGATATTGCCCGACACTTCTAGCTTGGCTGATTTGTTAGTTAGTTTAACGGCTGTATTTACATCCGCTAAAGAAAAGTTATCAAGCATGATAATGTCCGCGCCAGCACTGAGCGCTTGTTGCAGCTCATCGATATTCTCAACTTCAACTTCTACGGGCTTATCCGCGTGATTGCGCTTGGCTTGGGAAACCGCTGCAGCAATACTGCCACAGGCGGCGATATGGTTCTCTTTAATTAAAAATGCATCAAACAAACCGATACGGTGGTTCACTCCGCCGCCACATTTGACCGCGTATTTTTGCAGTGCACGTAAACCTGGAATAGTTTTACGAGTGTCTAATAGTTTAGTATTGGAGTTGGCCAAGGCTTGGCTATAGGTATAAGCTGCTGTGGCCGTTGCACTTAACGTTTGTACGAAGTTAAGTGCCGTGCGTTCGGCGGTCAAAATAGCCCGGGCGCTGCCTTTGGCGTTAAATAGGCGCTGCTCGGGTCGCACTTTATCTCCATCAGCAACGAAAAAAGTGAGTTCGACACTGGGGTCTACTTGAGCAAAAACTTCTTTTACCAACTCTTGGCCACAAAAAATGGCTTCCTCTCGGGTGATAACATCGGCATTAGCCTGCTGCTGCTCAGGGATCAGCTGTGCGGTAATATCTCCTTCACTTGGGCTGAGACCATTTAAGTCTTCATCAAGGGCTTGTTGAACGAGTTGGCGAATCAGTGCTTGGCTTGGTGTCATAATATCTAATTCTTATATAGCTGGTTAGAGAATGTAGCGTCAGTGAGTTTAGCAGGCGCCCTCAAAGTCGAGTTGGCGCCAGGATTCATAAACAAATACCGCGACTGCATTCGATAGGTTCATACTACGGCTGTTTGCTTGCATGGGAATACGTACCCGTTGCTCTGCTGGTAAAGAGGCGATAACTTCGCTAGGCAGCCCGCGTGTTTCGGGGCCAAACAGCAGCGCGTCACCTGGTTGATAGGCGACTTCATGATGAAAGCGCGTACCTTTGGTGGTACATGCGTAAATACGTTTTGGGGCACAGGCGTCGATATAAGCTTCTAAGCTTGCATGGCGCTGAACATTAGAGAACTCGTGATAATCCAAGCCTGCCCGTTTAATGCGTTTGTCATCCCACTCAAACCCCAATGGTTCTATTAAGTGTAAGCGGTAGCCGGTGTTGGCACACAAGCGGATAATATTACCAGTATTAGGGGGGATTTCGGGTTGAAATAAAACAATGTCTAACATAAGTCTTCTGAGCTCAGCGCGATACAGTGGCGTGAGTATACCAAAGATGGTTAAAATGACGCAGAGATTCGATAACTCTAGGTGCATTTTATGAACAACCAAGGCGCGTCAACCCCAGCAAGAGGTTACAATTTTTGGGTGCGCTTCGCTAACTTGATTACGTTGGCTATGGTTAGTTTGATGATTGCAACTAAGGCGTGGGCGTGGTTAGCATCAGGCTCTGCCGCAATGCTAGGGTCACTGACCGACTCACTGCTTGATATAAGCGCAACCTTAATGAACTTCTTTGTTCTGAGTTATGCCTTAAAACCGGCTGACGACGACCATCGTTTTGGTCATGGTAAAGCGGAAGCTTTGGCTGGTCTCGGTCAAGCCGCTTTTATCAGTGGCAGTGGCTGCTTATTAGCCTTTCATGCCATCGAGCGCTTTATTAACCCTGTCACTGTCAATCATACATTGTTGGGTGTGTGGGTGAGTATTTTTGCTATTTTTTGCACCTTAATCGTTGTCTATGTGCAATATCAATCTATTAAGCGTACTGAGTCGGTGGCGATAAAAGCCGATTCACTGCACTACAAGGGTGATCTATTACTGAACTTAGCAGTATTGCTTGCTCTGATGTTGGCCTACTACGGTATTTCCGGTGCCGATCCGTTTTTTGCCATCTTAGTTGCTGCCTACTTGCTTTACAATGCTTGGCAAATAGGCACCGAGAGTGCGGCGCATTTAATGGACAAAGAACTGCCGGATGAAGAAAAAACGCAGATAGTGGCAGTTGCCAAAAGCCACGAGCAAGTTTTAGGGGTGCACGATTTGCGTACTCGCCAAGGCGGCAAAGTACGCTTTGTGCAACTTCATTTAGAACTGGATGACAATATGCCTTTGATCAGGGCACACCAAGTCGCGGACGAGGTAGCGCTACTTATTCAAGAGGCGTTTAGCGAACAAAAGCACCCTGAGTTCGGTGGTGAAGTTGATGTGCTGATTCACCAAGATCCAATTTCAGTGGTCAACAAATCAAGTTGTTAGTGTTGTTTCAGGTTATTCATCAACCAGTTGCTCGCAACGATAAAACCCGTCTTGCTCGCTGAGCACCTTCACTAACTCCGGTAGTACCTGTTGCATCGTTGCTTTTAGCGTGTAAGGCGGGTTGATGGCAATGATCCCTGAGGCGGTCATGCCACGTTCTTCACTATCGCCTTGGGTGGCAAGCTCGAACAATTGAATGTTTCGAATACCAGAGTCAATAAAACGTTGCTCAAGGCGGTCTATGCGAGAGCGATCAACCACGGGATACCATAACAAATAAGTGCCGGTACTAAAGCGTTGATGTGCTTTTATGAAGGTATCGACTGCTTTGTCGTAGTCACTCTTTACTTCATACGGCGGGTCCATTAACACGCATGCCCGGCGCGAAAGAGGCGGCACCAGTGCCAGCAAGCCTTTAAAGCCGTTTTCATCTTTTACTCGTAACGAGCGCTTACCTGCCATATTTTTTTGCAGTAATTTTAAGTCTTGAGGGTGCAGCTCAAAAAACCAGCCTTTGTCTTGCTTACGTAAGTAGTGTTCAGCCACCTTAGGTGAACCCGGGTAATGACGTAACTGAGCGGACTCGTTCATATCCTTAATCAGGGCTACATAATCCGCGAGCGCATCTACATCACCTTGATACTGCCACAGCTTAGCAATGCCATCATTAAACTCTTGGGTTTTCTGCATATCGGCATTGTCGATGGCGAAAAAACCGGCTCCCGAATGGGTATCAATATAATCAAAGGGCTTATCTTTTTTGACCATGTGTTGCAGTGTTTGTGCTAACACTAGGTGCTTCACCACATCGGCGGGGTTGCCAGCATGAAAAGAATGGCGATAACTGAGCATAACGGCTCCTAAAACTTAAATTGTGGTCATTTTACTGTATTTGCACCAGATAAACAGAGCTAGATGGGTACTTTGGGTGATTGATTAATAAGCAGCTACTATAAACCGCTGCTGAATATTGGGTGATTTAAATGAACCCGCTGTTAATACTGGCAAAATTTACAGGAAATACGCTACACCCCCTAGCATCGCTGGGCAGATTGCTTTACATTTGCAGATTCTAATCAACAGTTTAAAGAGCGCCTTTATGAACCAAGAAACCCTTTCCCAACTCGAACAACTGGTCGATAAATTGATTCAGCGTAACAGTGAATTACAGCAAGAAGTGACCACCTTACGTGAAAACAATACTAAGCTAATGGACGAAAACGAAACTTTGCAGCTAGAAGTGCTAGAAAGCGAAGAAAAGCAGAAAGAAACCAGTAGTACATTAACGAGCCTACTGGAAAAACTGCAGTCGGCTAGCGCGGCGGGTTAATGAGTAACGACGGACACAGCGTCAAGGTCAATTTGCTCGGTAGGGAGCATCAGTTTGCTTGTCCTCCTGGGCAAGAGCAGGCGTTACTTGATGCGGCACAGCACCTCAATGAGAGCGTTGAACATATGCGTCAGCGCTCAGCGGTGCGCAATGATGACAAAGCGTTACTTATGGCAGCACTCAACCTGTGCCATGAGTTATTAGAAGCGAAGTCGCAGCTTACTGAGCAGCAAAAAATGCAGAGCCAACTGTGCTCCAAACTGACATCAGCCTTAGAAACAACATCATAAAGCGCATAGTCGCGCCCAAGGGAGGCCTATGCGCCAATTTCTGTTTTTATTATTAGCCCTCACCACCACCGTAAGCCATGCCCAGCAATGGCACAGTATCAGTGCTCATGTCGACTTTATCCAACAACATGAAAAGCTGAAATACTATGATTCAAATCAGGTGCTTATCCAAGGCGATGAATGCGCCTTATTAATCGATGCGCCGGGGGAGTTTTCGCAAACTGAGCGCTTCATTAGCAAGTTAGACAAGCAGCTAAAAGTGCCACTGTGCTATTTGTTAGTTTCTCACCCGCATGATGACCATTTATTGGGGATGGCACTGTTACAAAGCCATTACCCGGACGCTAAACTTATCGTCCACCAACATCTCAATGATCAGTTTCATCTCGCTCATGCCCAGCTCAACGAACGCTTAGATGGTTTTGCCAAGAGTATTGCTCTAAGCGAGCACCGCATGAATAACTTGCCCGAGCAAGAACAGCCTCCTTGGCAGCAAAAAATAGCAGCGGCGAAAGCGCGTTTAGATAAATGGCAGCATTTAGAGCTGCAATCACCCCAGCTGGCAATAAACAAAAAGACTACATTGGACTTAGGGAATTACGAGCTCAACATATTGCCCTACGCGGCGCATACCGATGCCGACCTGATAGTATATATTGAGCAAGAGGCGCTTCTCGCCGGTGCGGATATGGTCGACATAAAGCCCTATCCAGGGGAAGCAAATTTCTCGCAGTGGTTGCGCGCTTTCGATGATTTGGCGGCTCTGGATATCACTCAAGTCCTACCAGGACATGGTGATGCATATAGCAAAGCGAGCTTGAGTATCCCAAAAGCGTGGTTAATAGCCATTGTTGAGCACGTAAATAAACACCCTGAGCAAAGTGTCGAAGAGCTAGTCGCAAGCTTTCCAACACACTTTTCACCTAGCGAGCCAGGGTTAGAGCAGCGCGCTTACCGCGTCTTTTTAACCGCAGGGTTGCAGCGCGCCAAAGCCACACAAGGGCAATAGCACACATAAAAAAAAGCCAACCCGCTTGGGTTGGCTTATAACGCAAATGTATTGCTGTGTTATAGCGTTAATTATTCCTCAATAAAAGGGACACCTTGCGTCATCCACTGTGGCGCTGGTTCACCTTTTAGGTGATGATTAAAGTACTGCATCATGCGAATAGAAAAGTCCACTTGATTGGGGAACTGTTTCAGGTGATGTGGCTCGCCATCATATTCAAGGAAAATCACCTCTTTCCCGGCGCGGCGCAATGCTAAATAGTACTGAATCCCTTCTTGCCAAGGCACGGCGCCATCCTCATTGCCAAACATAATCATAATTGGAGTGTTTATTTTATCGGCAAAAAACACCGGTGAGTTGTCAATGTACGCATCGACATCTTCATACAGTGCCTTACCAATACGGCTTTGCCCCGTTTCATATTGGAATTGACGCGCTAATCCTGATTTTAGGCGGATACCGCTGTATGCCGAGGTCATATTCGATACCGGCGCCCCCGAGACAACGGCTTTAAACATATCGGTTTGCGTTACCATAAAGGCACTTTGGTAGCCGGCCCATGAGTGTCCTTGCAAGCCTATGGCATCTTTTTTGGCAACGCCCATATCAATCAGCTTTTGTGCGGCATTGATCATGGTTTGAGTGGACGAGGGGCCAGGTTTACCAATCTCAAAGCGAATATCAGGCAAGAACACCGCGTAACCGTTCGATGTAAACATCGGGAAGTTAGGGCGATGGTTAAGCTCCATTTTTGGGAAGTCGTAGCGTCGCTGGCTCATATAGCGGTAAAAGTAGATAACCACAGGCACTTGCTCACCTTCTACGTAGTCCGCAGGTTTAATAAGCACGCCTTGTAAGTCCTCGCCATCGTAGCCTTTGTAACTAACTAGTTCTGGCTTTTGCCCCCATTTAAACTGACTGATTTGTGGGTTCAGATCGGTTATCTGGCGAGGGTTTGTTAGCTGGGCATCAGCCTGCCAAAAGTCAGGAAACTGGTGATAACTCTGCTTGGTAAAAATGTATTTATCAGCGTGTTTGGCCTTCATTTTTACATCAAAGCGCGCTTCATCAGCCAAAAGTGTACGCACAGTGTTATTTGCTAAATCCAGTGCACCTATGTGGGTCTGCTTATTATTCATACTAAATGCGCGTAGCAGCAGCTGCTCTTGGTCATCAAAACCAAGCTTATCATCGTCAAGGTTAACCACCCGATACTGAACCTGCTTTGCTTGCCCTTGCGTTAAAACTTGGGCTTCGCCACTTTCAACATCAAAGGCCCAAATATCGTATTTAGAATTAATGAGTACCTTCGAGCCGTCTTTATACCAGCCCGCAACACCATAGCCGTCTACCTCGGAGGGGTAATCATGCTTATCATCGGCAAATACTGCATTCACTGCTTTGCTAAGGGGAGTCACTGTATTATTGGCTAAATCTTTTAGCTGCCACCCTTGGTCACTAAAGTACACCGCATGTTGCCCTGTTGGTGACAAACTCGGGCGATGTGGATGGGCTTTGACGATGACTTGTTTGCTGGCGTTGAGAACATCAATGGCATAATAGTCATTATAAAAGCCTTTGTAGGTCATCTCGTGCAAATAGGGCTGGTTAGAGTAACCAATGAGGTGATCTGCTTTTTTGTTTAACCGCACCTTTGGCACTTGCTCATCGGCCAGTTGCACTACCTTCTTGCCATTAAGGTGATATACCGCTTGGTAATGGCGATATTTGTTTTCTTTCTGCCATTGCTGTTTTTCGCGCGGTTTTATTTCCGGGTCTTGGTGGTGCCATACTTCAATATTCGCCTGAGCCACTATGGTGTCGAAGTCGCGCAACGACTGCGCGTCTTGGTACTTTTTCTTGGTCACTTTGGCGTCAAGCTCTGGTCGTGTTGTAAAGTACAGGCGAGCGCCATCTTCCGACCAACTCAGTGTGCCTTTTTTGCCCGCTTGCCATTGACTTGGCAGCGTTTCTAAGGTGTTTTGCTGGCTATGCCACAACATCGTACGGTAGTCGCGGCGGCGCGTATCATCATTGACATAATTGCCGACATTAAAGGCTACAAGGTTTTGTACTGGGTGCCATTCGATGGTGCTAACGGTCACCCCTGGCTCATCTATCAGCGAGTCCGTGCGTTTTGAGGCAAAGTCAAAATAGCTGACTTGGTTGTTACTGCCATCACTGCTGTGTTGATTGAAGACGATACCTGCACTGCTATGGCTGATGGCATAAGTGAACACTGAATCAAGGCGTGTCTGCTCGTTGCTAGTTAGATCCACAATGACTAAGTCATAGGTTTTATCTTTTTTATCAGCGCTAATATGCAGGTTATCGCCAGTATCGGCTTTTTCTTTTTCGTTATCAGCATCTTGATCGCTGCTGCTGTGGAGTCGATAGGCGAGCCAGCGACCATCATCAGAGAGTTGATAGTCTTTCACCTGCTCAAAACTTTGCTGGGCACCCGTTTGGGTATTGACCAAGACGAGGTTGTTTTTTAATTTCTTGCGCGCTTTTTTGTCAGCGGTTTCTTTATTCAAGAGGGTGGGGACTTGGGTGAATGCCACCCATTGGCTGTTTTTATTAATCTGTGCTGCTGTACCGCGTGCCACCGTGGCAATAAGTTCATTGTTATCTAGGTTATATACCTGACCTTGAGCGTCGCCGCGATAAGGTTCGGCACTAAAGGCTAGGTACTGACCTTGCTCGCCCAAAACGGTGTGTTGCGGATACTTGAAATCGAAGACATCGTTAAATTGCAACGCCTGCTTAGCGGCCACTGGTGTCGCCAGTGCACCTGCCAGCACAGCAGTTAGAAAAGTAAGTTGAGGTTTCATGACCACGTCCTGTTTGCTTTTTTAGCTATTGTAACGGTAACAGGCGAAGATTCGAGCAAACGCGATAAAGTGGATAGTTTTTGAGATAGGCGCTGCACTAAGCAGCGCCATAGTGTTTTATCTTGGGTCGATAGTGAGTGGCTCCAGCGTAACCCTTGCGTTGTTGCTGGCGCCCGCATAGTTACGGTACGTTTGCCCCTCACGTAAGGTGTAATACACGTCAACATAGTCGTCATCATTAGTGAACCATGCATCAGGCATTGCTTGTAAAATCTCATTTGTTAGCTGAGGAATAATGGCATAGCCCTGAGCGTCAGGATTCGGAATTGCGCGCAGTACCGCTGTGGCGACTTCCAATAGCTTACTCGCCAAGGTTTTATAATTGGTATTGTCGTCTTGCTCCATCAATAAGATATCCGCAGCTTGCCAACGGTAGCGATTCCAGTGAATTAACACTTGGTTTGGGTAGTAGTTTTCGCCGTCGTGATCTAAGTAGGGCATATCAACAATGTCTAGCACCGGCTCATCGCGAGACGGGCTCACACCTGTGACAATGGCGTACACTTCAGCGGCACCTGAAATCCAAGGCTCTTCATCATCGTTAAGACGGATTTGTTTAAGCACTGTGGTGGATAACGGTTGTTCGTCTTGGGTGCCGTATTTACTTTGTAGCGTCGGTTGTTGGTTTGATGTCAGCACCGATCGCATTATCGCAAGCCCCTCAGTAAGGGTCTTTTTGGCGTCAAGCTCGACGATGAAAACCGGTGTATCAGGAAGCGTGTAGGCATCGAGTAAATGCAGCTGTCCTTGTTGGTCATACGCTTCTACCACATCCCAGTGTTTGTCATCGCCCTTGGGGGCAAAAGCAACCAGCGCCGGTTCGCCTTGCTGCCAGTCATTAAGCATGTTGCGATGCGCTAGGCGCAGTTGTAATAGGTTGTCGCCCTGTTCAGGTAGGCCTTTTAGCGAACGAATTTGGGCATTATGCTGTTGCAGATCAAACTCGCTTTGAGCGTCTTTAGGCACTAACTTATCGGCACTCACTGCCAACGAGTACGTACTTAGTTGTTGCTGTAGGGTCGGTTGTAGCTGCTTTAGATTCTTGGCAATGTTTTTGGCAAGGGCTTTTTTGCTTTGGAATACACTGTGGGCCGTCTGTGCCTGTTGGGTGACAGCGGTTGTTTGTGAGGCAACACTGAGGTGACTGGTGAGGCTCAGCGTAGAAGCGAGTGCCAAGCTCAGTAGTGATAGTTTTTTCATCTTATGCTCCATGTGTGATCAAGTTTCAAAAAGTACACCTGAGGTAGGGTGTTAACCTTTTTTTAACCTTTTACCTTTTGCAGGGTCAACACATCGGAGCAGTGAAATGCATCCTGCGTGTAAACGGACGTAAATAGTGCGGGGAAAACGCTTCATTTTTCATCCTTTCTACTTATTCTTGCATCACTTCATATCTCCACTGACAAACTTGATATACTGCACATCTATTTAATTAGGAAGAAACGCCATGACTATTTGGGTTGACGCCGATGCGTGTCCCGTCGCTATCCGCGAGATTATCTGCCGCGCTGCGGTACGCACGAGAACCACAGCGGTCTTTGTTGCCAACCAATACCTGCGGTTGCCAGCATCAGATTTCTTGCGTATGCAGCAAGTCATGCCGGGTTTTGATGTGGCTGATAATGAAATCGTACAGCAAGTGCAGGCTGGCGAGTTGGTGATAACCAGCGATATCCCATTAGCGTCGGAAGTGATTGATAAAGGTGCATTAGCATTGAATACACGGGGTGAGTTGTACACCAAAGAGAATATTAAGTCGCGCCTTAATATGCGTGATTTTATGGATACCCTAAGAAGCAGCGGCATCCAAACCGGTGGCCAAGCCCCTTTGAGTGCCCAAGACAAACAACAATTTGCTAATCATCTTGACCGCTGGCTTGCGCAACAATGAGTTTGTAAGCTAGACTGCTGGCGAATACTTGTCGGAGTGCCCTAACTGAAGGGCTGAGATCGCAAATGCGGGATCCGTTAACCTGATCAGGCTCACACCTGCGTAGGGAACAAGCTTGCCTCGGCACGCTTGTGCCGTAATGGCACAAACCATGCCCAGCCAAAGCAGCGCTTATGCGCGCGGACCACAGGCTCTATCGCCTCCAGACAAGACCAATACTCAGTAAAATAGTGAGGTGCGTCATGTCACAAAAAACCAAACCAAGCCGTCGTCAAAGCCGCGAAGCGGCGTCTGAATATATCCACAACCTTACGGGGCAGCCTTTCCCCAACTCCAAAAAAGTCTATGTTGAGGGCTCGCAGCCTGGAGTGCGAGTAGGTATGCGGGAAATCGCATTAAGCGATACCTTTGTTGGCGGCAGTGAAGAAGATCCCATCTACGAAAAAAACGACCCTATTCGTGTTTATGACACCTCAGGGCCATACACTGATCCAGATTTTGAGCTCAATGTGCGCAAAGGCCTGCCTAAATTCCGCCAGGCTTGGATTGCAGAGCGTGATGACACCGAGCTATTAGATCATAAAAGCTCGCAGTTTGCTCAGCAGCGTATGGCTGACGAAGGGCTTGACCATATTCGCTTTGAGCATTTACCGCAGGTGCGCCGCGCTAAGGCGGGTAAAAATGTCACGCAAATGCATTACGCTCGCCAAGGGATCGTTACCCCAGAAATGGAGTACATTGCCATTCGCGAGAATATGGGCCGTGCGGAGGTGCGCAAAGAGTTATTAGCTCAGCAGCACCCAGGTCAGTCTTTTGGTGCCAGTATCCCCGAATTTATTACCCCTGAGTTTGTCCGTGATGAGGTTGCACGGGGGCGGGCAGTGATCCCCAATAATATCAATCATCCCGAATCTGAGCCGATGATCATCGGGCGTAACTTCTTGGTGAAAGTTAATGCTAACATCGGTAACTCGTCGGTTAGCTCATCCATCGAAGAAGAAGTAGAAAAAACCGTATGGTCCACCCGCTGGGGGGCCGACACCATTATGGATTTATCAACCGGGCGCTATATTCATGAAACCAGAGAATGGGTGATCCGTAATTCGCCGGTGCCTGTAGGCACTGTGCCGATTTATCAGGCGCTTGAGAAAGTTAATGGCGTGGCCGAAGATCTTACCTGGGAAATCTTCCGTGATACGCTGATTGAACAAGCTGAGCAAGGCATCGATTATTTTACCATCCATGCTGGGGTGCTATTACGTTATGTGCCTATGACCGCAAAGCGGGTGACCGGTATTGTCTCCCGAGGGGGGTCTATTATGGCGAAGTGGTGTTTAGCGCATCACCAAGAGAATTTCCTGTACACCCACTTTGAAGACATTTGCGAAATTTTAAAGCAGTACGATATTTGTTTCTCGTTGGGCGATGGGCTGCGTCCAGGGTCGATTGCCGATGCCAATGACGAAGCACAGTTCAGTGAACTACGCACCTTAGGCGAACTTACCAAAATAGCATGGCAGCATGATGTGCAAGTGTTTATCGAAGGGCCGGGTCACGTGCCGATGCATTTAATCAAAGACAATATGGACGAGCAGTTAGCCCATTGTGGCGAGGCGCCGTTTTATACTTTAGGCCCGCTAACCACCGATATTGCCCCAGGCTATGATCACTTCACTTCAGGCATTGGCGCTGCGCAAATCGCTTGGTATGGCTGCGCGATGTTGTGTTATGTCACGCCGAAGGAGCATTTAGGGCTGCCTAACAAAGAAGATGTAAAAGAAGGCTTAATCACCTATAAGATTGCCGCTCACGCAGCCGATTTGGCCAAAGGGCACCCAGGGGCACAAGAGCGGGACAATGCCTTATCAAAAGCGCGTTTCGAGTTTCGTTGGCTCGATCAATTCAACTTGGGTCTTGACCCAGATCGAGCACGCGAGTATCACGATGAAACCTTGCCGCAAGAGTCAGGAAAAGTCGCGCATTTTTGCTCGATGTGTGGACCAAAATTCTGCTCTATGAAAATCACTCAGGAAGTACGTGATTACGCCAAAGATCTGGAGTCTAAAGGCATCGATCCCAATAACCTTGGCGAGGAAATCAGTATTCGCATGGTTGATGTTGAGTCGCAAATGCAGGCGAAATCAGAAGAGTTTAAAGCCTCAGGCAGCGAGCTCTACCATAAGGTATATTAATGGCCCAAAAAATCGCCATTGTTGGCTTTGGTGTGTGCGGCCGGGTGGCCGCACTACTGCTTGCCCAGCACTATGATATTGACGTGTTTGAACGCGGTGATGAGCATGGCCACAGTAGTGCCGGACATGTGGCAGCTGCGATGCTTGCGCCAATGGCCGAATCGGTACTGTGTGAACAAGACCTCGCTGAGGATGGCCTTGCCGCTTTGGCATTATGGCCAAAACTCTTGGCCTTGCTCAATGAACCGGTTCAGTTTCAGCAAGCTGGCAGTATTATTGTTGCCCATCCCCAAGATCAGGGCGCCATGGCGCATTTCCGCAAACAGTTAAAGCCATTGGCGGGCTTTGCCGGGCAAGACATTGACGGTACCCAGTTGCAGACGCTGGAGCCCGAGCTGGCAGGGCGCTTTGGCAAAGGGCTATACTTGCCATGCGAGGGACAGCTCGACAATCAAGGCTTTTATCAGCACAGCTACCTCAGCCTTAAACGTCGTGGCGTGCGCTTTACCTTTAACGCCGATGTGAACGTTGACGCGCTCGCAGCGCAAGACTATCAAGCCGTCATCGATTGTCGCGGCATCGGAGCGAAAACCGCGCACACCCCGTTGCGGGGTGTCCGTGGCGAGGTCGCTAGAGTGCATGCACCTGAAGTACACTTGAGCCGGCCGGTGCGGCTTATGCATCCGCGTTATCCGATTTATATCGCTCCTAAGCCAGAACATCGCTATGTCATTGGCGCCACCGAAATTGAATCACAAGATACCCGAGCTATCACGGTGCGCTCTACCTTAGAGCTGTTGTCCGCAGCTTACAGTGTCCATAGTGGCTTTGCTGAAGCCACCGTTGAGTCCTTGCGTGCTGGACTGCGCCCTGCCTATAACGATAACCGTCCACATATTGAGCAAAGGGGCAAGGTGATTAGCATTAATGGCTTATATCGCCATGGCTACATGCTCGCGCCCATTGTCGTTAAGCGGGCATTGGCGCAGTTTAATACCGCCGTATAAAACCAAGGTGAAGATATGCAGATTTATATAAACGAAACGCCTGTTACCGTGCCAGAGCAGGCTGCATTGAGTGAGGCAATCACTGCGTTTGCGGCTAAACCGCCGTTCGCCGCCGCTGTTAATGGCCACTTTGTCGCGCAGCAAGACTATGGGCACACAGCCCTGAAAGAAGGCGATAAAGTGGATATCCTTGCACCCATTCAAGGAGGTTAGATGAGCGACGCTTTGATTATCTATGGTCAGTCTTTCAGCAGCCGGCTGCTGATTGGCTCCGCCTTATACCCATCGCCGCAATGCATGCATCAAGCGATTGCCGCCAGTGGCAGTGAAATCGTCACGGTGTCTCTGCGTCGGCAGAACTCTTACGCTGGAGGAGATGACTTTTGGCAGCTGATCAAAGATACCGGGTTAACGGTGCTGCCCAACACCGCAGGTTGCCACAGTGTGCAAGAGGTGATGACCTTGGCACAAATGTGTCGTGAGGTTTTCGCCACCGACTGGATAAAGCTCGAACTCATTGGTGATGACTACAACTTGCAGCCAGACCCTATCGCCCTAGTTACAGCTGCTGAGCAATTATTGGCACAGGGTTTTAAGGTGCTTCCTTATTGCACCGATGATCTGGTAGTGTGCCAGCGTTTAGTGAGCGCCGGCTGTGAGGTGATTATGCCTTGGGCCGCGCCCATCGGTACTGGCAAAGGCATACTAAACCCCTATGCATTGCATACCATTCGCGAGCGTTTACCTGATGTTACGCTGATTGTCGATGCCGGGTTAGGGTTGCCTTCTCACGCCTGCCAAGCCATGGAAATGGGCGTGGATGCCGTGCTACTAAACTCGGCCATAGCAGGAGCCAACGACCCTGTGGTGATGGCACAAGCCTTTGCCAATGCCACCGTGGCTGGCAGACAAAGTTATTTAGCAGGGCCCATGGTGGAAAAGTCGACCGCTGTGCCGTCAACGCCGACGTTGGGCATGCCTGCATGGCACACAATGAGTGAGGATATATGAGTGAAGTAGTATGGACCATTGCCGGCTCTGATAGCAGCGGTGGCGCAGGCATTCAAGCCGACTTAAAAGCGATGCACAGCTTTTGTGTGCATGGATGTAGCGCCATTACCGCACTGACAGCACAAAATAGCCTGGGCGTGGAAGCACTAAATCCTGTGACACAGGCGGTGCTGGAGTCACAATTGCAAGCCTTAGCCAATGACCTTCGTCCCCAAGCAATCAAGATAGGGATGCTCGCCAATGTGCAGCAAATCCAACTGGTAGCCGAACATTTACGTTCTTATCGCGACAACTGGTCGTGCCCTCCTCATGTGGTTTACGACCCGGTGGCCATTGCCACAAGTGGTGATAGTCTGATTGAGGAAGACGCTCAAGAAGATATTGCCGATGCCATTAAAACCCATTTATTGCCTTTGGTTGATGTAATCACTCCCAACGTCCATGAAACACAAATGCTCACCGGCATATACCTTATTGGCCCCGATGCGTTGCGTGAAGCAGCGAAACGATTGCAGCAGTGGGGGGCAAAAAGTGTGGTGATTAAAGGCGGACATTGGGACTATCCACAAGGGTATTGTGTTGATTACTGCCGCGAAGGTGAACAAGAATATTGGCTTGGCAACGCCACCATCACCACTCCCCACAGCCATGGCACGGGGTGTACGTTGTCGTCCGTTATTGCTAGTTGCTTGGCTAAGGGGTATCCGCTTAAAGATGCCTTTATTCTTGGCAAAGCCTATATTAATGCCGGGTTGAAAAGCGCGCAGCGCTACGGCGAAGGCATCGGCCCTGTAGCGCAAACGAATTGGCCGAGTGAACTTGCTGATTTTCCGCAAGTGATCGAGCCCGGTAGTTGGCTTGGCGACGAGCTTGATTTTCCATGTGCTGCCGATTTTAACTATGCCGCCGGATTCGCGCCTTGCCCACAGCAACTTGGGCTTTACGCTGTGGTCGACAGTGTTGATTGGTTGCAGCTGTGCTTGGAGCACGGCGTCAAAACCGTGCAACTGCGCATGAAAGACTGCCATGGCGAGCAGTTAGAAGAAGCTATCAAGCAGGCCATTGCCTTGGGGCGTGCCCACGATGCTCAGGTGTTTATCAATGATCACTGGCAGTTAGCGTTAAAGCATGGCGCTTACGGTGTGCATCTGGGGCAACAGGATTTACATAATGCCAACCTGCGCGCTATTCAAGATGCCGGCCTGCGCTTAGGCCTCTCTACTCATGGCTTTTATGAAATGCTGCTAGCGCACAATTACCGGCCCAGCTATATCGCCTTGGGCGCGATTTACCCAACCACTACCAAGGATATGACTGGGCAAATTCAGGGACTGCAAAAGCTGCGTCACTTTGTGCCATTGATGCACGCTCACTACCCCACGGTGGCCATTGGTGGCATAGATTTGACGCGTATCGCTGCGGTGGTCAATACCGGTGTCGGCAGTGTCGCCGTGGTTCGGGCGATAACCGAAGCAGAGCATCCTGCACAGGCGATTGCGCAGTTACAGCAAGCAATCAAGGACGGGCGCAGTGAACAGTGACGCGCTCAGTAACAAAGAACGTATCCGTTACGCCCGGCATATATTGCTTGATGATGTGGGTGAGGCGGGGCAGTTGCGCCTAAAGCAAGCCACCGTGCTGGTGGTCGGTTGCGGCGGCTTAGGCAGCCCCGCGCTGCTTTACCTTGCCGCCAGTGGCGTGGGCAGAGTGCGGTTTATGGATGATGATGAGGTCGAGCTATCTAACCTCCAGCGGCAAATTTTGTTCAAGCTTAATCATCTTGGGCAAGCTAAAACGAAGGCGGCGAGTAAAGTGTTAGCCAGTCTAAATAGCGATATTACCCTCGAGCCGCTGTGCCAACGGGCGAGCACACACACTTTAAGCACGGCGTTGTCGGGGTGTGATTTAGTGCTTGATTGCAGTGATAACTTTGAAACCCGTTATCTGCTCAATAAAACCTGCAAAGAGGCGCAGGTGCCGCTAATTAGCGGCGCTGCGGTGGGACATCAAGGACACCTTGCGTTGTTCGACTTTGGTGATAGCACCTCTCCCTGTTATGCCTGTCTGTTTCCGCCGCACAGCGATAACCCCACCGCTAATTGCGCCACACTCGGGGTGATTTCGCCCTTACTGGGCATTGTCGGTGCACAACAGGCCATGCTCGCCATTAACTATTTGCTTAAGGGCAATGGAGCGGCCGTGTTGCACTGTGTTGATGGCGAGACTTTGCGCCATAGGGCAATACAATTACAGAAAAACCCGCAGTGCCCCTGTTGCGGGCAATAAAAAAGCCAGCGAGGTTGCTGGCTTAACATACTAAAAAGCGGGGATTAACCTGCAAATGCGTCTTGCAGCGGTGGCACTACCTGCTTTTTGCGACTAAGTACGCCGTCCAACCATACCTGAGAGTCAGCGACTTGTTCGCCGTAGGCTCTTTCGATGATACCTTCGTCAGCGGAAGCGATGAGCATTTGCGAGCCTTCGTTCATGATGTCGGTGAGCAACAACAGCACACTGTGGCGGCTGCCCTCTTCTTTAAGCTTAGCAAGATCAGCATGTAATTCGGCTTTTATGTTGTCAAATACCGCCAGGTCGATAACCTCTAACTGACCGATGCCCACTAGGTTGCCATTCATATTGAAGTCTTTAAAGTCACGCATGACCAAATCACGCACTGGCGTGCCTTCAACGGCTGATTTAACCTTGAACATTTCCATGCCGAGCTCTTTGGCATCGTCAACACCAGCGATCTCTGCAAGGGCCTCAACACACTTGATATCGGCGGTGGTGCAAGTCGGTGACTTGAAAATCACCGTGTCACTTAAAATAGCGCACATCATCAAACCAGCGATATCTTTTGGAATATCGACGCCGTAGAAGTCATACATCATTTTAATGATGGTGTTTGAGCAGCCGACCGGGCGAATCCAACATTCAAGCGGTGTGGATGTGGTTAAATCGCCTAGTTTGTGGTGATCGACCACGCCGACTACAGTCGCTTGGTCAATATCATCAGGGGCTTGAGTTTTCTCGGTGTGGTCAACAATATACACCTCTTCCCCAGCGTAGCTCATTTTCAGTTCTGGCGCTTCGAAGCCAAAACGGTCAAGGATGAACTGGGTTTCCGGTGATACCTCGCCTAAACGCGTTGGGATCGCCTCTTCACCAATTTGATTTTTTAAGTACGCCAGTGCAATTGCACCGCAGATCGAATCAGAATCAGGGATCTTGTGTCCCACTACATACATTGCCATATCGACTCTCCTAAATATTTTGCCGTTATTGTAGCAATAATTTTTAGCTCTGCGGTAGCGGCAAATGGGCTGCTTGGGCACGACTTTTTGGTTACACTGGGAGGATTAATTTCTATAGGGCATAAACCATGGCTGCAATTAAACTTTCGCGCAAAGGGTGGAATAACTTAATTATTTTCGCCATGTTGATTATGATCTTTGTGTTCAATGGCTTACATCATAGGCTTGGTGGCGATGATGAACCTAAAGGACCGCAACCCTTGTTACCAGCGCAGAGTTATATTCTTACTTTAGAATATCCCGGCATAAAAATTGAGCGTATTGGCACCAGCTGGCGTATGCAACAGGACAGCGATGCGGCGCAACCAAGCGCTGACATTCAAACGCTAGAAGCTAATGTTCGCGCTTGGCAACAACAAAGAGCGCCGTTAGCTGAGCCGCTTGGCGGAGCGCCTCTTTTAGCCGCAACCTTAACGCTTGCAGGAGAGCCAACCCCCTATGTTTATGTGCTCTATAAAGACCAGCAGCACTATCGATTATTTAACAAGCAACAGCAGCGCTGGTATAGCTTAACGACACATCAAGCGCAACAGCTGTTTATACAATTAGCGAGTAACTAACTTATGCCTGAGCTTCCCGAAGTCGAAGTAAGCCGTTTAGGCATTGCCCCTCACATTGAGGGGCAAACCATTACCCAAGTAAATGTTCATCAACCGCAACTGCGTTGGCCGGTGAGCGAACAGGTCTATGCCCTTGCGGGTAAAGTCATTACCCAGGTAAGCCGTCGTGCAAAATATTTGCTGTTGCACTGCGATGAGGGAGCGGTGATTTTACACCTGGGTATGTCCGGACATTTGCGGGTTGTTGATAGCAACACGGCGTTAAAAAAGCACGATCATATTGAGTTTCAGTTTGCGAACGGCCTGAGTTTGCGCCTTAATGACTCGCGCCGCTTTGGCGCATGTCTGTGGCAGCCTCTGGACAGTGTGCACTCGGTATTCCAAAAATTAGGGCCAGAGCCACTGACCGCTGACTTTGATGCGCAGTGGCTGTTTGCGCGCTCTCGTAACAAAAAGCAACCCATTAAGCAATTTATTATGGATAACCAGGTGGTGGTTGGAGTCGGTAATATCTATGCCAATGAATCTTTGTTCAAAGCCGGGATTCACCCTAAACGCGAAGCCGGGAAAGTCAGTCTTGCACGCTATCAAAAGCTCACACCGTTAATAAAGGAGACCCTCGCGGCGGCGATTGAGCAGGGGGGCACGACATTAAAAGATTTCTCCCAAAGCGATGGTAAACCCGGTTACTTTGCGCAGCAATTATTAGTCTATGGCCGTAAAGGGGAGCCTTGTACAAGTTGTGCGACTACGCTGACGGAAATACGTTTGGGCGGGCGCTCAACGGTTTACTGTAAAAAGTGTCAGCGCTGAGGTGGGCGGCCAAGGGATCTCCTTGGCCAATTGATTTTGCTACAGCTCGAAGGGAGCAACACCGACGCCAGCTATTTTGTAGCCGGTTTTTGCGATTTCACCGCTCCAGCTATCAGCTTGCATGACCCCGGTCACCACTATCGCGTCATAGAGGCTATCGATCGGAACACCATTTTTCATGGTCACATGCACAATTTGATTCGGTGGTGGTGGCGGAACATGGATACACGCGCCAAAATAAGGCACTAAGAGAAACTCAGTTATGGACTCGTTGTCTCCCTCTAAAGGCACCACAAAGCCGGGAAGACTTACGGTTTTGCCATTGTATTTTTGTACCACTGGGGCATCTAAATTTGGCTGCACCCAGTTTTGCTCACTGCCTTCGTGGCTTGATGAATTATTGCGTGTATCGACGGCAACATGACCTTCTGGCACCAGGTCTTCCCAAAAAATCTCCAGGGGCTCATTGGCCATTGCCGAGCCTGTCAAAGCGGTGCTCAAAAGCACCAAACTTGCGTAAATAAACTTCATAAATATCCTAGGTTTTAATGCTCATACCATCGTTTAGCGAGTAGAAATAAGCGCGTGCTGCCGGCAGTATACCGACAATCCAGCCAGCGATAATGATACCTGCGACTAAGCTCAGTTCATAGCCTGACAAAGGAGTGATATTCAAGCTAATGCCGGCATGAGCTTGCAGTAAAGACTGACTGGCCCACATGGCCGCGTAAAATAAGCCACACCCCAAGGCGGTACCAATAACGCTGATCAGCACGGCTTCCATACTCATTAAGGAAAAAATATGCCACGGCTTGGCGCCCACAGAACGTAAAATAGCGAGCTCCCGGCGCCGTTGCGACAGGTTTGCCAGCAAGGTGGTAAGCATTCCTAGCAGACTGACACTGACCACCACCAAGGAAAACAACAGCAAGATTTTTTCCACGATGGCAAGCATTTCCCAGAGTTGACTCAGGGTTACGGTGGGCATAATCGCCATTAATGGCTCAGGCTGATATTGGTTGATATTGTGACGTACTTGTAAGCTGTATAGTGGGCTGTCGAAGCCAAGTAAAAAGGCGCTAATCTGCTTCGGTGTACCGACTAAATCTGCTGGCGATGCGTGTTTATGCCCATGGTGTTGGTCATGTTCATGGTGTTCGCTTGGGTGAGTAGTATGCTCATCGTGCTCGTGCTCGTGCTCGTGCTCGTGCGAGTCGGGCGCTTGAGCGCTGCCATGCATCAGCGCAATTGCTTTTAACGGCACATGCACCGATTTATCGACCGGGGTGCCGGTCGGCGCCAGTATACCAACGATGGTCAGAGGGTTATCATCATGTTGGTGGAAGCTGGTGTTGCCCATGCCATGAGCAACGACAATGTTGTCGCCAAGTTGATAGCCCAATGAGCGAGCAACGTCAGCGCCAAGCACGACATCGTTTACGCCGGCAAAAGCGTGGCCTTGGGCAAAGCGCAAGGGCTGCTTCTTAGCATAGCGAAAGTGCTCAAAATAACTTAAGTCGGTGCCGATTACTGCAAAGCCCTTGTGGGCATCACCGAGCGACAGTGGAATACTCCAAGCAACGCCGGGCTTACTACTAATGGCTTGATAGCTTTGCCAGCTAACGCCATTGTTCATATGGCCAATGCGAAACACTGAAGCTAGCAATAGTTGGATATCGCCGGTACGTGCGCCAACAATCAAGTCGGTGCCCGAGATGGTATTGGCGAAGCTTGATTTGGCATCCACGCGCACTCGTTCAATACTCAACAGCATCATAACGCTAATGGCAATGGTCAAGACACTGAGTAACACGCTGGCCTTACGGTTAAATAAGCTTTTGCTGGCGAGTTTTAGCAAAATCATGACGCCACTCCTGCAAGCTGATTAACTTCACTTAGGCTCACCACCTTGGAGAACAGCGGCGCGAGGGACTTTTCATGGCTCACAAACACCACCGTGGCGCCGGTCTTGTCGGTTTGCTCGAACAGCAACTCGATAAACGCCTTGCGGTTGTCCTCATCAAGGGCAGAGGTGGGTTCATCGGCGATGATCACTTCGGGCTCACCAATGACCGCTCGCGCTGCGCCTACTCGTTGCTGCTGACCGATACTCAAGGTATTAACCGCTTGATGATGATGGCTCGCATCTAAACCGAGCTGAGTAAGCAAGGTGGCTGCCAGTTCGTTCATTGCCATACCGGCGCGTTGCGCTCGTTGGCGGCGAACAGCGGAAAAAGCCAGGGCCAAGGTGACATTGTCGATAGGGCTAAGGTAGGGCAGTAAATTAAAGTTTTGAAAAATATAGCCAAGGTGATCGGCACGAAACTGGTCGCGTTTGGCGCTGCTCAGGGCGCTGAGATTGGTATCGGCAATGCGAATGTGCCCGCGTTGCGGGGTTTGGATCCCCGCCAGTAACGACAGGAGCGTTGATTTACCGGTGCCGCTGGGGCCGTGTAAAAAAACATGCTCACCTTTTTTTATGTGCAACGAGTCTATTGCTAGAGTGGGCGTGTGGTGTTCACCATGCCAAGAAAACCATAGCTTTTCTATTTCAATCATCACGTTCAATACCGCTGACTTGCAATTGTTGTTACTGTATCACAGTCATGTTTTAGGGCCAGCGCAATGCGATCAATGGCCCGTTACCAACGCCAATATGCCAATTTTTTACGCATCTTAAACTGGCGCAGCAAGTTAAGGGGCTTGGCTTTTAGCTCAGCGCCGTCACTGATAATTAAATCATTAGTTGCCGCCAATACGCGCTCACTTGAGCGACCATCTTGATAGGGATGCAGTTGCTGGCAGAAAGACTCGATATTAGCCATTAACTCAGGCGGTCGGGTCAGCGCTTGGTCTATTGCCGCTTCAACCTGCGTCGCATCGGTTACATTGAGAAGGTGCGCTGCAGGGGCTTGATTATTAAAAGTAACCACCGGGCGACGCAGTAATAAAAACATCAGTAGAATCGAAGAAGTATCACAGAGCATCACGTCCGCTGCTTGCAACAGGGGAATAACATTGTCAGTTTCAACAAAGCTGAGACTGTCATTTTGCATGGCTTTATATTGCGCCACGATATCTGCACTCATCTTCGGGTGGAACTGCACTAAAATACGGTATTTACCGCTATCGCGAAGCTCTTTAATGCGCTCAACCAACACTGGGGCCAGTGACAAGCGCTTGGAAAAGGTTGAACAAATCAATAAAGTCGGGCGCGAGTCATTGCTGCTAAAAGGGTTATTAGATGTGGGACTAAACAGTGGGTCGAGCATTGACCAACCCGTTTCGCGGACACGAAAAAAACCATGTTGCTTGGCTAACTGGGTAAAGGGCTCAGTGGTATTTGGGCCTTGAGTACAGTACAAATCAAAGCAACCACGAATGGTGAAATGGTCGTTTTTGCCGCGACTATTTAACTTGCCCGCGTCAAAGCCATGAAACACAGCGACCTTCTTACCGGGAAAAAAGGTGGGCATGATATTCGCTGGTGCAAACGCTGCGTGAGGCTGCCACTGACGAATCGCATCAACGGTTGATAACTGAGATTCGTCCGCAGCTAGGAAATCAGGGTTAACTTCATCGCCTTGTAAAAACCACTTTACTTCGCCGCCGTGAGCGCGGATAACCTGTTGTAAAGGGCGTAAGATCGCATAGGAGTAATTTTGCGAAATATACATAAGGTATCGCTTGCCCTGAGTGCTGCTCGCTAAATCCACCGTCGTGCCCCTATAGCAAAAAGATGTTGTTTAGTTTACCGCAATATTAACTTTAAATGACAGGTACAAGGGCTAACCAGTGCCAAGAATAAAAAAGATAGGACAAAAGTCCGCTTTGTTGCGGCGATTATCTTTATCTTCGCTGCCAGCTGAACTATCATAGCGCGCTCACAGCCTCGGTCGGTGTATCGAAATTAGCCCTTGTTTGGAGTAACCATGAGCAACTACAAAGTCTTAGATGTAAACGATGATCTACCTATTCGCACTCAAGGTCCGGTGCACAGCGGCAAAGTGCGTTCCGTTTACTGGTTAACCGAGCAAGACAGTGCTCGCTTAATTGCAGAGAAAGGGTATGCGGTGCCACAGGGGACCGAGTTGGCAATTATGGTTATCTCCGATCGGATCTCGGCGTTTGATTGTATTTGGCAAGGTGAGCAGGGCTTAAACGGCATTCCAGGCAAGGGCATTGCACTGAATGCTGTGGCTGCGCACTGGTTTAAACAATTTGATGCCGCTAGACTTGCTGGCAACCATATTGTGGATATTCCACACCCATACGTATGGATTGTGCGTAAAGCCAAAACAGTAAAAGTGGAAGCCATTGCTCGTCAATATATCACTGGTAGCATGTGGCGTGACTACGCCAAAGGCATCCGCTCTTTCTGCGGCATCGACCTACCTGAGGGGCTCACCGCGAACCAAAAGTTAGACGAAGTGCTGATCACGCCATCGACCAAGGGCATTATTGAGGGGCTAGATGACGTGCCAGCCGTGGATGATGTAAACATCACGCGCAAAAACATCACCGATAACCTAGATGCATTCAACTTTAGCTCAGCAGCTGATGTGGCAAAGTATGAGCACTTATTGGTGCAAGGATTTAATGTGATCAGCGCTGAGCTGGCGAAGTTAGATCAAATCTTTGTCGATACTAAGTTCGAATTTGGTTACGTCGAAGACATGCAGGGCAATGAGCAGTTAATCTACATTGATGAGGTAGGTACGCCAGACTCTTCACGTATTTGGGATGGTCCCGCATACCGCGATGGTAAAATTATTGAAAACTCCAAAGAGGGTTTTCGCCAGCTGCTTATCAATAATGTACCCGACAGCGATGTGTTGCTAAATAAAGAGCGCATGGCTGAGCGTGAGCAACTCGCCCAAGACTATAAGTTGCCGGTTGAAGTAATGATGCAAGTGTCTGACACTTACGTTGGCATTGCTAGTAAAATCATTGGCGAGTCACTGCAAATTCCTACCGACCCGCGCAGTGAAATTATAGCGGTGCTCAAGGAGCAATATCAGCTTATTGATTAGTCCTATTCGGGTTACAAAGTATGCCGCCATAACGATATTGGCGGCATTTTTATAGGTAGTCAGGGTACAATTAGGCAAACAATTCGGTTTTTTAGTATGATGGGCGAATGTTTTTTCCGCTTTGCACCGTTGTATGAAGGTTTTTTTCGACGTTTTACACCTGTACTACTTGCCTCAATATTTACCTGTTATCGATGAGCTTAATCAACGTGGTGCACAGACCGTGGTGGTGCTTTATAAGCAAGAAGACACGGCGCTCAATGCGGCCGCAGAATATGCAATAAAGGCTCATAACTTAAATGCGCATTGGCTGCAAAGTGAATCACAAGCTCTCGCGTTTTATCGTCAATGCGGCGCTGATTGGGTTATATTTGGTAAGGCTTTCGCGGCTATTGTAGAGCTAAATAGCATAGTAAAAACGGCGTTGATGCAGCACGGCATTGGCCCCAAGGCGTGTTACTATGATGCCTCGAATAATGCAACTTCAGTGCGCTTTGTTGAAGGTCAGCACCGTTTGAACCGCTTACACACACTCTATCCAGACTCGACGTTTATTGACACTGGATACGCCAAGTTAGACCCATTATTGAGTCAACCACAGTATCCGTTACCAAGCCATGAAGATTTTGGCCTTGATGCCAGCAAGCCCACGGTGCTTTACGCTCCGACTTTTTATCCAAGCTCGCTGGAGCGACTGCCTAAAAACTGGCTGGCAAACCTGACATACTGCAATGTAATTATTAAGCCGCATTATTTTTCGCAAACAAAAGACAAATATCAAAAGCATCAACGCTTATTACAGCGATGGCAGCAGTATGAGCATGTGTATGTGAGTCAACTGGAAGAGTTTAATTTAGTCCCTTTTATGGCGCTCGCTGATGTCTTGGTGTCGGATGCGTCGTCGGCTATCTTTGAATTCTTTGCGTTGGGCAAGCCGGTAGTGTGGTGCAACTTCTACAAGCTCAGATGGTCTTACCGAGGGCCTTTTGCGTACCGCTTTAAAGCGCGTTTAGACGATGATATCTCCTACTTTGAGCCGCTGTGCTTTAAAGCAGATAGCCCTTCTGATGTGATAAGGGCCATTGAAGAGGCGTTACATCAGCCACAAAAATTTCATAACCAACAAAACCAAACCACGATAGAACGCCTAGCAGGGAGGCTTGACGGCAACAGTGCGAAGAGAATAGTAAGCTACCTATATGACAACTAAAATAATAACGTTCGGTACTTTTGATGTATTTCATGTCGGCCATGTCAATATCCTAGAACGTGCCGCAGCGCTTGGCGACGAGCTGATCGTGGGGGTATCTTCCGATGCCCTTAATATACGAAAAAAAGGCCGCGCTCCAGTTTATGCGCAAGCAGATCGTATGAATATCATTGCCGCGTTAAAGTGTGTATCCGATGTGTTCTTAGAGCAGTCTTTAGAACTCAAGCGCCATTATATTGAAACCTACAATGCGGATATGCTAGTGATGGGCGATGATTGGCAAGGTAAGTTCGATGACCTCAAAGAGGTATGTGAGGTCGTCTACTTACCCCGTACTCCCTCTATTTCTACTACAGAGATAATTGAGGTGGTGCGCCAGCCAGAGTTCTGCTAACGTCAAAGTCCACTTGCAAGCGCAAAAGGTGCTATCGACATGGAACAACAGATATCAGTGGCTGAATTGGCATCAAAGCTAGATGAGCCCAAGTTGATAATTTTCGATGCCGGCATGGTGTTACCGGGTAAGTCGGGTGGTTACTCGCCAGCGGCGGTGATCCGAGGTGCTCGACGATTTGATATAAAATCGGCGTTGGCGGATCACAACAGCCCTTGGCCAAATATGCTATGCAGCGCCGAGCAATTCGAGCATGAAATGCGCATTGCTGGCGTCAATATCGACTCCGAAGTTGTTGTTTATGACGATCAAGGATTGTTTAGCGCCGCACGCGCGTGGTGGATGTTCAAAGCCTTTGGCTTTGATAATGTTAAAGTATTACGCGCAGGCCTACCTGCTTGGCGCAGTGCTGAGTTACCGGTACAACAAGGTTGGAGTGAGCCGCCAGCCCAAGGTAACTTTGTGGCGCAGCCACGAGCAGGCTACTTTATTGATGCTGAGCAAGTGCTCACGAGTATAGACCAGCGCTATACTTTATTACTGGATGCACGCCCGGCGCCACGCTTTGATGGTACTGCAGAAGAGCCCCGTGAAGGCATGCGCAGCGGACACATTCCGCACTGTGCTAACTTGCCGTATGCGCGGTTAATTAAAGACGGCGCCTTATTAGACGTTGCGGCATTGCAGCAGTGCTTTAATGACTTGGTTGCCCCAGATGTGCAGCAGTTACAATTTAGCTGTGGCTCCGGGATCACCGCTTGCATCCTTGCGCTTGCTGCCTATGAATGCGGCTATCGGAACCTACAAGTGTATGACGGCTCCTGGAGTGAATGGGGCGCCCGCCATGACTTACCAATAGAAAAGTAAAAAAGGCACCCTAGGGTGCCTTTATGTTATTGGTGATAGCTTAAGCAGGTTTCTACTTCGTCTTTCGAGCCGAGAATCACCGCGACACGCTGGTGAATTTGCTGCGGCTCTACTTCCATAATCCGCTGCTCGCCCGTACTTGCCAAACCTCCAGCTTGTTCAATCAGCATAGCCATCGGGTTGGCTTCATAAAGGAGGCGAAGTTTGTAAGGCTTGTCGGGGTTTTTAGTATCGGCCGGATAGGTAAACAGGCCGCCGCGACAGAGCACGCGATGGACATCGCCGACCATGGCGGCTATCCAGCGCATATTAAAGTTTTTGCCACGTGGGCCGCTCTTACCGGCAAGTAAATCGGCAATGTATTGCTGCATCGGCGCTTGCCAATGCCGTTGGTTAGAGGCATTAATTGCGAATTCTTGGGTCTGTGCTGGCACTGAAGCAAAATCTTGCGTTAGCAAGAAGCTGCCGTGGGTTCTATCTAAGGTGAAAAGGCGAGTGCCCTTACCTGTGGTGAGCGCCAGCATCGTTGATGGACCATATAAAACATAACCTGCCGCGACCTGCTGCTCACCTTTTTGTAGGAAAATGGCTGGATCGCTGGCATCGGCTTCTTTAGGTACGCGCATCACCGAGAAAATGGTGCCTACTAGGGAATTAATATCAGTATTAGAAGAACCATCAAGCGGGTCAAAGGCAACAATGTAGTCGGCCTCAGGGTTACCAGCTACGGTCCCCTCTTCCTCTTCAGAGGCGATGGCTTTAACGTAACCTGACTCCAACAAGATATCTTTGAGGAGTTGGTTCGATAACACGTCTAACTTCTTTTGTGTTTCACCTTGAATATTCTCGTCTAAGGTGGAGCCAAGTACGCCAGAAAGAGCACCTTGACTGACTCGGAAAGAAATCTCCTTACACGCGGCCAAAATGGTGCGAATAAGGGAGATAAGATCGCGTGGGCAACCGTCTTCTAGCAATACCGGAGGGAGTCTGCGCATGCTGTTTTGTTCCTTAGTCTGTTGGGCCTAAGCGGCTGAAAATGTGAGAGAGTACCGCTCAGAATACGCTGTTTATTTATCGTGTTGCGGTTGTAGATTGGCGCCGAGCGGATATACTCAATGGCGATAATTTCTACACTCTACAAACGATACCAATAACAAAGTGAGAACCATGGTGAAACCGCAGATACTACGAATCGCACTGTTCCTCTTGTTGCTGCCTATGATAACCCAAGCGCACGCAGCAATTAAGTCTATCAGCCAGTTTACTCAAAATATGAGCAAGTATCCTGGTTATTTCACGTTTTACTATGCCAATGATGAAGGCAAACTGTACTTGGAAGTAGATAAACTTAAACAGCCGTTTTTGTTGCAACAAAGCTTACCTTATGGTGTCGGTTCGAACGATATTGGTTTAGATCGCGGTCAGTTGGGCAATACCTACTTGGCGCAGTTTGAGCGTATGGGCAACAAGGTGATGTTACGAGCCCTGAATAGTTATTACCGAGCCTCTAGCAGTAATCAGGCGGAGCAGCAAAGCGTGCGTGAAGCGTTCGCCTCAAGCATTCTCTACGGGTTTGAAATTAAAGCGCTCACCGATACTCGGGTGGTGATTGATTATACTCCCTACCTGCTGAGTGATGTACATGGCGTGAGCCGCACTTTAGCGGCGCGTAAGCAAGGCCACTTTAACTTAGACACCTCACGTAGCGCCGTGCACATGCCGCGCAGTAAGTCTTTTGTGAACAATACCGAGCTGGAAGCGGTGCTAACGTTTAGTGGCACTAAGCCTGGTGAATACGTAAAGCAAGCCAGTGCTGACCCTTATGCGCTGACGGTGCATATGCATCATTCATTGATTGCATTGCCAGACGACAATTATCAACCGCGCGAGTTTCACCCGCAGTCGGGTTATTGGAGTATCGAGCATAAAGACTATTCGGCGCCACTGGGGGAGAGCATGTATGTGCGCTATATCCCGCGCCATCGACTGGAGAAAAAACACCCGAATAAAGCACTGAGTGAAGCTGTTAAGCCGATCGTTTACTACCTTGACCCCGGGGTGCCTGAGCCGGTGCGCACAGCATTACTCGATGGTGCCAAGTGGTGGAACACTGCCTTTGAAAAGGCGGGCTACAAAAATGCCTTCCAAGTGAAAATGTTACCCGAGCATGCCGACCCTATGGATGTGCGCTATAACGTGATTCAGTGGGTCCATCGCGCCACGAGGGGCTGGTCTTATGGTGGCTCAGTGATTGACCCGCGTACCGGAGAGATTATCAAAGGTCATGTAACCTTGGGATCGCTGCGCGTACGCCAAGACATTTTAATAGCCGAAGCCTTGGCTGCCCCTTATAAAAAGGGTGATGAGGTGACCGAGAAGCTACAAGCCATGGCGCTCGATCGCATCCGTCAACTCAGTGCGCATGAAATAGGCCACACCTTAGGGATCGCTCATAACTTTGCCGCCTCAAGCCGTGCCCGAGCCTCGGTTATGGATTATCCGCACCCGTTAGTGGCGCTCAATCAGCAAGGTCAGTTAGATACCACCAAGGGCTATGCCAAAGGCATGGGGCTGTGGGATGAGCAAGTAATTAAATATGGCTACAGTGATTTTCGTGGCCAGGACGAAGCCGAACAGTTGCATGCTATTTTGGCGCAAAATCGTGAATTGGGGTTAGAGTTTATCTCTGATCGCGATGCCCGAGCTCAAGGCGGCGCCCACCCCAGCGGTCACCTATGGGATAATGGTGAAGACCCGGCCGCTGAGCTACAACGTGTAATGCAAGTGCGCAAACAGGCACTGGCGCGATTTGGTATCGAGAATGTCAAAGCGGGCACCTCCTTATCGCAGCTGGAGGAAGTGTTAGTGCCCTTGTATCTATTTCACCGCTATCAAGTTGAGGCGGCGGTGAAGTTAGTCGGGGGCGTTGATTACAGTTATGAAGTGCGCAGTGCGCAACCGGTGCAAGGAACCCAAGTCGTTGCTCGAGAGCGCCAACAAAGTGCGTTTCAAGCGCTATTGGCAACTCTCGATGCGCAGCAGTTAGTGTTACCCGAGAGTGTGGTGGCGTTGATCCCGCCGAAAGCCTATGGCGAATACCCAACCCGTGAAAGTGTAAAAGGGCGTACCGGGATCACCCTTGATGCCATGGCGCTTCCTGAGGTGGCGGCAAATCATACATTAGCACTGCTGTTTCACCCTGAACGCCTGAATCGCCTTGCCCAACAAGGGGCCCGTAGCGAGCAAGCGTTTGGGCTCGATAACTTACTTGAGCAGTTTGTTGCCCGCATCTTTGATAATGAGCATCCCAGCGCGATGGCGGCGAAAGTGCAACATCGCATTCAATGGTTGAGTGCTCAGCATTTTGTTAATTTAGTCAGTAGCGACAAAGTGGCACCTGAAGTCCAAGCTCAATTTAAGTACTACTTGCGGCAAATTGCTGATGACTACCAACAAGACAAGCTGCTGGGCAGCGTGAGTAGTGGCGAGAGTGCCTTTAAACAACACTTGGCCGATGCCATTAACCAATTCCTGGAGCGCGGTCAGTGGCCGCAAAGCTTTAAACCTTTACCTATGCCGCCGGGTTCACCTATCTAAGTTATTTTGGCATCATATAGAGCCGCTCAGTATGACTAAGGTGCTGAGCGGCTTTCTTTTCGCCAATGGAAAATTCTATGCACATACATATTCTCGGCATTTGCGGCACCTTTATGGGCGGTATCGCCGCTATTGCCAAGGCTTTAGGGCATCAGGTAACCGGCTCTGATGAAAATGTTTACCCGCCCATGAGCACCCAACTGGAGCAGCTGGGGATTGAACTCGTACAGGGCTATGATCCGAGCCAACTTAACCCAGCTCCCGATGTGGTTATCATTGGCAATGCCATGAGTCGCGGCAATCCTTGTGTCGAGTATGTATTAGATAAAGGCTTGCGCTATACCTCCGGCCCTGAGTGGTTAAAGGAGCACCTACTGCGCGACAGTTGGGTGCTTGCTGTGGCCGGCACTCATGGTAAAACCACCACGGCGAGTATGTTAGCGTGGATACTGGAGTACGCAGGGCTCAAGCCGGGCTTTCTTATTGGCGGAGTGGTGCAAAACTTTGGCGTGTCGGCACGCCTCGGTGAGACACCTTTTTTTGTTATTGAGGCGGATGAGTACGATACCGCATTTTTTGATAAGCGCAGCAAGTTTGTCCACTATCTGCCACGTACCTTAGTACTAAATAACTTAGAGTTTGATCACGCCGATATATTTCCAGACTTAGCGGCAATACAAACCCAGTTTCATCACCTGATGCGCACTTTACCAGGCAGCGGCAAGGTGATTTATCCGCAACAGGATAACGCCTTGGCAGAAGTGATCGACCGAGGCTGTTGGAGCGAATATGAAGTACTGGCCCCACAGCAGTGGCATTATCGTCTGCGTAGCGCCGATGGCAGTGCCTTCGACGTACTTTATCAGGGTGAAGTGCAAGGCTGCGTAAACTGGCAGGCAATTGGCGAGCACAACGTGAATAACGCTTTGATGGCTATCGCTGCCGCGCGTCACGCTGGAGTGGCGGTGGCGACCAGTATTACTGCACTAGAGCAGTTTCAATCGCCAAAACGGCGGATGGAATTAAAGGGCCAAGTAGCGGGGGTCACCGTTTATGACGATTTTGCCCATCACCCTACCGCAATAGCCACTACCTTGGCCGGGCTTCGTGCTAAGGTAGGCGATGAGCGTATTATTGCAGTGCTGGAGCCGCGCTCGAACACCATGAAAATGGGCGTGCATAAAGACACCCTGATGGCGTCATTGCAGGCAGCTGATAACTGCTTTTTATACCAGCCTCCCGGTCTGGGGTGGTCATTGACAGAGCAAGCTGACAAAGCGGGTGCGCACTGCGAACACGATATTGATGCGCTCGTAGAGAACATCATTGCCGAAGCCGCGCCAAACAGCCATATATTGGTTATGAGTAATGGCGGCTTTGGCGGCATTCACCAACGTTTACTGGATGCCTTAGCGAATAAGGAAAAGGTATGAGCCAATTCAAAGAACCAATCACCTTAGCCTTTAGTGGCGCTTCAGGCGCACCCTATGGTTTGCGTTTGCTCGAAGTGTTACTTCAGCAAGGGCACCAGGTGTTTGTGTTAATTTCCAGTGCGGCGCGGGTGGTGCTCGACACCGAATCGAACATCAAACTCTCTGCGAATGAGCAAAAAGCCACGGCACAGTTGAGCGAGCGCTTTGGCGCCGAATCCGAACAACTGCAGGTGTTTGGCAAAGACAACTGGTTTAGTCCTGTGGCTTCGGGCTCGGCGGCACCGAAAAAAATGGTGGTGTGCCCATGCAGCGCTGGCGCAGTATCCGCCATTGCTGTTGGGGCCTCGGACAATCTCCTTGAGCGTGCAGCGGACGTGGTCATCAAAGAACGCGGACAGTTAATTTTAGTGCCCCGGGAAACGCCTTTTAATGAAATTCATCTTGAGAATATGCTCAAGCTATCGCGCTTAGGGGTCACTATTATGCCGGCGGCGCCGGGCTTTTATCATCAACCGCAGAGTATTGCTGAGTTGGTGGACTTTATGGTGGCGCGGATCCTCGACCACCTCGGAATCGAACAACAATTGACCTCACGTTGGGGTTATGGAGAGCAAAAGTAAATGACAGTGGCATTGAATATTGAAGGACTCACCAAAACCTATAAAAATGGCGTACAAGCAGTGAAAGGGATCGACCTGCAAGTACAGCAAGGCGACTTTTTTGCTTTGTTAGGCCCCAATGGTGCCGGTAAGTCGACCACCATCGGGGTGATTTCATCGTTAGTGAACAAAACCTCAGGTAAAGTCGAAGTATTTGGCCACAACATTGATACTGACCTAGAGGCGGCGAAGTCAGAGTTGGGCTTAGTACCACAAGAGTTTAACTTCAGTCAGTTTGAAACTCTACAACAAATCCTGGTGAACCAGGCGGGCTATTATGGTGTGCCGCGCGGCGAAGCCCATAAACGTGCAGATAAGTACCTAAAGCAATTAGGTTTACTGGATAAAAAAGACAAACAAGCACGTAGCCTCTCTGGCGGGATGAAACGCCGATTAATGATTGCACGGGCGTTAATGCACGAGCCCAAGCTGCTTATCTTGGATGAGCCAACGGCCGGGGTTGATATCGAATTACGACGCTCAATGTGGGATTTTTTGCGCGAAATTAACCGCCAAGGGGTGACTATTATCCTAACCACTCATTACCTTGAAGAGGCAGAGTTGCTGTGTAAAAACATCGCTATTATCGACCAAGGCATTATTGTTGAGCACACCACGATTAAAGCGTTGCTAGCTAAGTTGGACAAAGAAACCTTTATTCTCGATTTGCAACAACCGGCTAAGCCGGTGAGCTTGCCTGGCTACGAATTCACCCTGAGCGATGAGCACACCGTTGAGGTGGAAGTAGCGAAATCACAAGGTTTGAATGAGGTCTTTAATGCCTTAACGGCGCAAGGCAACACGGTATTGAGTATGCGCAATAAGGCTAACCGCCTGGAAGAATTGTTTGTGGGTTTGTTGAATCAAGAGCGAGGACAGTCTTAATGTTGAAGTATGGCGTAGCGCTAAAAAGTATTTGGATTAAAGAGTGTATTCGCTTTTTGCGTATCTGGGTGCAAACCCTTGTGCCTCCCGCGATTACCATGACCCTGTACTTCGTTATCTTTGGCAGTTTAATTGGCTCGCGTATTGGCGAAATGGGCGGCTTTACCTACATGGAGTTTATTGTTCCCGGACTTATTATGATGTCGGTGATCACCAACTCCTACTCGAATGTGGCCTCTAGTTTTTACTCTACCAAGTTTCAAAAAAGTATTGAAGAACTGCTGGTGGCCCCTGTACCGAATTACATTATTGTGTTGGGGTACATGGGTGGGGGTATGGCTCGTGGCATGCTCGTGGGCTTAATGGTGACCTTAGTGTCGCTGTTTTTTGTCGATATCCAAATTCATAATATATTTGTGATTATCGCTACGGTTATTCTGACCTCAGCAGTATTCGCTCTAGGTGGATTGATCAACGCGGTTTATGCCAATAGTTTCGATGACATCAGTATCATCCCGACCTTTGTGCTCACACCATTGACCTACCTTGGCGGGGTGTTTTATTCCATTACTCTGCTACCTGAGTTTTGGCAGGGAGTGTCGCAAATCAACCCGATCATTTACATGGTTAATGCCTTTAGATTTGGCTTTTTAGGGGTATCGGATGTCAATATTTGGGTGTCATTTGCGGTGCTGCTACTGTTTATCACCGCCTTATTTACCTTGGCACTGACTTTAATTCGCAAAGGTGTGGGGTTACGTCACTGATGGTTGATGCAAGTTCTCGCGCGATTGTTTCGAACCAACCGAGCCTCCATGACAAGCTCGATGATATCGTCACTAAGCACCTTAATGCTGAGTTTAAAAAACCGATCGCCGCGCACACTCAGCGCGCTTTTGACGAAGTAAACGATAAAGTACAACAAGCCAATGGGCCTATCATCTTAGACTCCTGTTGTGGTGTGGGTGAAAGTACTGCCAATTTAGCTAAAGTGCACTCTGATGCCTTGATTATTGGTGTTGATAAGTCAGCGCATCGTTTGCACAAACACGACGTGCAGTACCGCCAAGATGAAGGAGGAGAGTACCTGCTAGTGCAAGCAGACTTGAATGACTTTTGGCGCTTGGCAAAGCAAGCTCAGTGGCAACCGAGTCATCACTACTTGCTCTATCCGAACCCTTGGCCCAAGGCTAAGCATATCCAACGTCGCTGGCACGGCGCTGCTATTTTTCCGACTATTGTTGCTTTAGGCGGGCGCCTAGAGCTGCGCAGCAATTGGCATATTTATGTTCGTGAGTTCGCCAGGGCATTGCAATTGGCAGGGCACCCAACGGCTGTTGAGCCTTATCATAGTGACACCGCGATCACGCCGTTTGAGCGCAAGTATTGGGCCAGTGGCCAAAGCAGTTATCGCTTGGTTGTCGACTTATAAATACTAGCCGAGTGTTACTCGGCTTTTTTCTTCTCGCCAACTTTTGGCTCTTCACCTTTGAATAAACGCACCATATTTGCACGGTGGCGAAAAATAATGACGACGGTTAAAAACGTGACAGGCAGAGTGTATAAGGGTTTAATTAACCAAGTGTATAGTGGCGCTAACGACACGGTTACCAATGCAGCCAACGACGAATAGCGAGTCAGCGCAACGACACTGGCCCAAGTAAGAATAAGCAATCCCCCGAGCGATAAACCTATCGGCAGTAAGGCACCAAAGGCGGTGGCCACGGCTTTGCCGCCCTTAAAGCCAAAAAAGAGTGGGTAGATGTGCCCTAAACATGCGGCCACGGCAACCAAGCCTAAATAGATAGGATCTATGCCCATAAAGTAGGCTCCCCATACGGGTATGGTGCCTTTTAAAATATCAAAGCACAGCACCATCACCGCAGGCAGTCTGCCGCCTAAACGATAAACATTCGTGGCACCGGGATTTTTTGAGCCCGCTTTTCTTGGGTCTGGCAACGCAAACAGATGACAAATCAGTACTGCCGATGAGACCGAGCCTAGAAGGTAGGCAAAAATGCACATTAACGCCGCTAACACTGTCATCCTTATTTTTTAATTGTACGTTTTGGGCTATTATCGCCGCTCATTGTTTATTTGAGCAGTTTGTCTGGCTCAGGGTACTGAGTTTAACGCCGCGTAGGTATCCGACCAGCTGGCATTGGAGCCGAAGAGATGGATAAAGTCTATATATCGCAACTAAAGGTCGACACCATAATAGGAGTGTACGACTTTGAGAAAGAATGTAAACAGAGCCTGTATTTTGACATCGAAATGGATTGTGATATTGCCGCTGCGGCAGCTAGCGATGACCTATCTCAGACAATAGATTATGCAGAAGTGAGCCGCCGTGTGACCGAGCACTGTATTGCGAAACCGGTCGAGCTGTTGGAAACCCTTTTAGAGCAGTTAGCGGCACTCATCCTAGCAGAGTTTGCCACCAATAAGGTGAGCATCAAGGTCAGCAAGCCTGCAGCCGTACCACAAGCACAAACGGTGGGGGTGATGATCACCCGTAGTAAGCACTAGTTATGGCGCGTATCTACATTAGCTTGGGCTCTAATATCAACAAGCACGAAAACTTAAGCAAAGGTTTATCTGCACTGCGCTATTATTTCGGCGCCTTAGAGCACTCGAGTGTGTTTGAAAGTGAAGCGGTCGGCTTTAATGGCAGTAACTTTTATAACTCGGTTGCCGGCGTCGATACCGATATGACGCTGCATCAAGTGTGCGCTTTATTAAAGCAAATTGAACGAGATCATGGTCGTACTCCGGCAGATAAAAAGTTTAGTCCACGCACGTTGGACCTCGACTTACTCTTTTACGACGATGTGATTTGCGATACGCCAGCGCAACTACCGCGAGATGAAATTACTAAAAATGCTTTTGTGCTTTGGCCTTTATTTGAAATAGCCCCGGATTTTTACCACCCCATTGCGCAAGCGACCATCGCTGAGCTTTGGCAGGGTTATGATAAATCTCAACAAAAACTATGGAAGGTAGCTTTCGAATGACCATTCTTGCGATCATCGTTTTAGCCATTATACAGGGCCTCACTGAATTCTTACCTATTTCCAGCTCGGCACACCTTATTTTGCCATCACAGCTTTTAGGCTGGCAGGATCAAGGTTTAGCTTTTGATGTTGCCGTGCATGTCGGCTCGTTGCTGGCGGTGATGATTTATTTTCGTAAAGAGATTGGCGATATTGTTGTTGCTTGGTTTAAATCGTTTGGCTCTCAGGGCGCAAGCGATGACAGTCGTCTTGGCTGGTACATTTTGCTGGCCACCATTCCTGCTGGGTTAGCGGCGCAAGTATTTGAAGACTTGATAGAACAGCACTTACGTGCTGCTATTGTTATTGCTATTACCACCATTTTCTTCGGTCTGGTTTTGTGGTGGGCAGATTTTAAGGCCAAAGAAACTAAGAATATTTATCAGCTGAACTGGAAATCGGCTCTGTTGATTGGTGTGGCGCAAGCTGTTGCGCTGATCCCGGGCACCTCGCGCTCAGGTATTACCATGACCGCCGGCCTATTTTTGGGCTTAAATAAGCAAAGCGCGGCACGCTTTTCGTTTTTACTCTCAGTGCCGGTTATTGGCGGTATGGGACTGATAAAAACGGTGCAGTTGGCGACAGGCGACACCGCTGTTGATTGGCAGGCACTGACCCTAGGTGCGGGGCTTTCATTTGTCGCCGCCTATGCCTGTATCTTCCTATTTTTAAAATACATTGAGCGCATGGGAATGCTGCCATTTGTTATTTATCGCTTAATCTTAGGGGTTGGGCTACTGGCCTTTTTGCTTTATAGCTAGTGCTACTAGCCCTTTTTATTTAGCCCTCAAGAGCTTCGCGGATAGCCGCTAATCGCCCCTGCTGCAAAGCCGTTTTGATTGCAGCGCCACTGATCCCTTGTTGGATATAGGTTTGGGCACTGACTTGTTGCGCATGGTGCGCGGCTTGGCGTATTTGATGCTGAGTATCAAACTGGCCTAAGGTGTAGGCATCGTAACTTATCAGTAATTGATTGAGGTGCTCTGGGCGGCGCCATAAATCAATGGCATTAAATAGCTCCAGCAGTATCTCAGCATCGTAATGGGCCAGTGTCTGATGATGTTGGGCCAACAATTGAGCGCTGCGAATAAATTGATTAGGGACGCGAAAATGTTGGAAAAAAGCTGCGCATTCATCGTGACTGAGCGCACACATGAGTAGTGCGAAATGGGCAGTAGCCGCTAAGTTTTGCTGGCGTGCGTAGTCAATACGCGGGGTTAGCCAAGCATGCTGTTCAGGCCAGTGAGTGGCGAGTGCAGGGCATAACTCAGTTAGAGCTTGTGCTTGATACAACGCATCAACGAAGCAGTCGATATAGCCGTCTTCCAGAGCTTTATGCCATTCTAACCAAACGCGCTCTGGTGTTAAGCTTGCAAGTTCGCCACTGGCGGCTATCTCTCGCATTAGCGTTAGTGTTTCATCAGCAATCGTGAAGCCCAATTCATGGTAACGAGCGCGAAAGCGTGCGACTCGAAGCACCCGCAGCGGGTCTTCACTAAAGGCAGGGCTGACATGACGTAATATGCGTTGCTCAAGGTCCTTCTGGCCATGATAAGGGTCAATCAGTTGACCTTCAGCATCTTCAGCAATGGCATTGACCGTTAAATCGCGTCGCGCTAAGTCCTGCTCCAGTGTGATGTCTGGCGTAAAGTCGCAAATAAACCCGGTGTACCCTTGTCCCTGCTTACGCTCTGTGCGTGCCAGAGCATGCTCATCCTTGGTTTTGGGGTGCAAAAAAACGGGAAAGTCCTTACCTACTTGAGTAAAGCCCAGCGTCTTCATTTGCTCTACCGTTGCACCGACCACAACATAATCGTACTCTTTGACTTTGCGGCCTAATAATTTATCTCGTACTGCGCCGCCGACAAGGTAGGTTTGCATGCCCATTCCGTTATTGTGCTGTTATTAATGGTGATGATTGTATCAGAGTTTTCTCGCTGGCGTTTTTTTGTCATTATAGGCGCGATAATAAAAACGACTGTGCGCAGCGATTGCTCGGCGCAGTTAACCTGGGCGACAAACTCAAAGGATCTTGTTTGTGTATCAAGACTATTTTGGCTTAAGCGAAAAGCCGTTCTCTATTGCGCCGAATCCAGAATACTTGTATTTGAGTGAACGTCACAAAGAGGCGCTTGCCCATTTAACGCACGGGCTTGGGGAGTCAGGCGGGTTTGTATTGCTGACTGGTGAAGTGGGCACAGGGAAAACCACCGTCACTCGTTGTATGTTAGAGCAAGTGCCGGATTCTACACAGGTTGCCTTTATTCTTAATCCAACCTTATCTGAGCTGGAGTTACTGGCGAGTATTTGTGATGAGTTGGCTATTTCGTATGACTCAGAAAAAGCCACCCTGAAGGTGCTGACGGACTTAATTAAAGCGCGCTTACTGGATAATCACCAGCAAGGGCGTCATACCATGTTGATCATTGATGAAGCGCAGCATCTTGCTCCACAAGTGTTAGAGCAATTGCGATTACTGACTAACCTGGAAACAAACCACAAAAAATTGCTGCAAATTATCCTTGTGGGTCAACCCGAGCTGCAAACTCTATTGCGTCGCAATGAATTGCGCCAACTTGCGCAGCGCATTACCGCGCGCTATCACTTATTGCCGTTAGCTTTGACTCAGGTGGATGCTTATATAAAACACCGTTTAAAGGTAGCAGGGGGCCGACAAACCTTGTTCGACAAAGGTGCAGTAAAGTACGTGCATCAACTTACAGGGGGGATCCCTAGGCTGATTAACTTGTTGTGTGAACGAGCTTTATTAGGAGCGTATTCGGCGCAGGTGAATCACATTAATAAGCGTATTATTGTGCAAGCTGCGCGTGAAGCCTTGCCTGAAACAGAGCAACCTCTGCCTCGCCAACAAGGTCGGTATTGGCGATTTATTTTCACCCTCGGTGGCATTATGATGCTATTTGCCTTGGGCATTGGCTTATCTTACATCATTTAAGGCAACTATTTATGTCACTGTTATTAGATGCACTCAAACAATCACAAAATCCCGGTGCACAGCTTCCCGGCGAAGATCTTGAGCAGCAACAGGCGCTGCGTTTTTATCGACGTTTAACTTGGTCTTTATTGTTAGTTGTTATTGTATTGATTACCTTGGCCATCGGGTATTTTGTCGGTAAGCAATGGCAGTTACATACGCAGCCTCAGGAGCACCCAAGCAAGCAAGCGAAAGCGGCGACTGCATCGCCTGCACAACGCTCAGACGCGACTGAGCAAGCGCCTACTACAGCCACGGATAGCGAGGCAAATGTGGCAACGTCCCCGGGACAAGTCAATATGCAAGCATTGCAAATGCCAGGGCAAGTGAACCCTTATCAGCAAATGGTTCCTGTGTATGTTATGCCGCAAATGACCCAACCTTATTCAGCACCTGGGGCTTACATGCAATGGGTGCCAACACAGGCTAATACCGCTATGCAAATACAGCCTCACTATCAGGCTAACATGAATACGCAAGCAGCAAACCAAGGGCAATATAGGGTGGTTGGACAGCCCATGGCACAGACCCATGCTTACCCACAGTCTAAGCAAATGAGTAACGGCTACAACAATGGCTTGAGCAATCAAAATGACAGCGGTGCTGAGCGCACCTATGAGCAACAAAATGATGCTCAATTAGCTGGGGTATCTGATGATTTAAAACGCGCATTTGCCGATGCCGTGGCAGCCACTGAAAATATGGAAACCGATGACTCAGTCACCACCGCAAGTCGCGCCAGCTCAATGGCAGATCCGATAGAGCTATTGCCTGAGACCATACAGAGCCGTATTCCTAAACTTGTTTATCAAGCTCATATTTATGCCACAGAGCAAAGCAAACGGTGGATAAAAATCAATGGTTACGAACTGTATGAAGGCGATTCTGTGGGTCGTCTACGGGTCGTAGAAATCACTCCAGAGCAGAGCATTTTGAGCATTGATAACTATGAGTTTAGCCTCGAAGCGATGCAAGATTGGCCGTAGCGCTAAGCGATTAAGGGGAAGTGTTTAACACTTCCCCTTGTGGGTTTTAGCGCTGCCAAAAACGTAACTGACGTAGCTGCTCGACAAATTGTGTGATATCAGTCGAGTCGAAGTCTATCCAACCCTCGTCTTTGCTCTGTCCAAGGCCAGCAGCAGAGATTAAAGGCGAGACATGCTCGGTATAACCGATAAACTTCATGTGCGCGTGAGCATCACTAATAAAGTCCTTGGCCTCAGCAATGTCAGCTAACTTTTCAGCACCTTCTTTGGTTGTTAACACGGCTATAGCGTCATACAGCACAGAAGGCCCGCCGTTGATAACTTGATCAGCCTGGTGATGATGGCCGCAGCTTGATTTTGCGCCCCCGACCTGCGCAGCTATCACTTCATAGCGTGCGCCCTCGTTATCTAATGCAGTGGTCAGCGCTTTAAAAAGTGTTAAGTCGAAACCATCACTGATTAGAATCCCCAGTTTTCGGCCAGCAAAAGTGTGCGCAGTATTTTTCAAAAGACTCAATGCATCTGATGTAGGTAAATCATCTCGAGTGGGCATAGCTGCTTGTGCGGGCTCCGGCATAGTTTGCAGACGTAGACCATCGGCGACCTCATTGGCTAAGGTGGTATCAATATTAAGTAAGTGCGAGACCACGCGTTCACGAATGGCAAGGTGCTCTACTTTAGATAGCTCGAATACCAGAGCATAGTGAATATGAGCTTGCTCTATCGGCGTTTGACTGAGGTAAAACTGCCTTGCTTGACTATAGTGATCGGCAAAGGTCTCTGAACGATAACGAAGTTTATCGCCGTCTGTATGCTCTGAGGCACTTTTATATCCTGTTGTTGGACACTCTCGAGGATTATGCTCATGCTCTTGCCAAGAGTTCGGCTCATAGTTTATGCGGCCTTTGGGGTTGTGCATAGCCATATGACCATCTTGGTGAAAGTGAGCCATTGGGCATTTTGGGGCGTTCACTGGGATATGAGTAAAATTAGGCCCCCCTAAGCGCTTAGTTTGCGTATCTAGATACGAAAAATTGCGCCCCTGTAACAATGGGTCCGGAGTAAAATCTAATCCCGGGACAATATTTTGTGTACAAAAAGCAACTTGTTCTGTTTCTGCAAAGAAGTTATCAACGGCGCGGTTGAGTACCATGCGGCCAACTATTTGCACCGGCACTTGCTCCTCGGGAATAAGCTTGGTGGCATCGAGCACATCAAACTCAAACTGATCAGCAAACTCTTGGCTGAAAACCTGAACCCCTAGCTCCCACTCGGGGTAGTCGCCTTTGGCAATCGCTTCCCACATATCACGACGATGATAGTCGGGATCTGCGCCGTTCAGCTTCAGTGCTTCGTTCCAAACCACTGATTGCATCCCCTGTTTTGGTTTCCAATGAAATTTAACGTAGTTTTCCTCTCCCTCGGCATTGATAAACTTAAAGGTATGCACGCCAAAACCTTCCATAAAGCGCAGTGAACGGGGGATAGCGCGGTCCGACATGGCCCACATAACCATGTGCATGGACTCCGGCGTAAGACTGATAAAATCCCAAAAGTTGTCATGAGCCGTTTGTGCCTGCGGAAACCCTCTGTCCGGCTCTGCCTTAGCGCTATGAATGAGGTCTGGGAATTTCATTGCGTCTTGAATGAAAAATACCGGAATGTTATTTCCTACTAAATCCCAATTACCCTCTTGGGTATAGAATTTAACTGCAAAGCCACGAACATCACGCGCTAAATCAGGTGAGCCTTTATTACCAGCAACAGTTGAAAAGCGAGCAAAAACTGGGGTCTTCTCACCTTTACGTTGAAATAAGTCAGCACAAGTTAATTGCGAGAGTGACTCATACGTCTCGAAGTAACCGTGCGCACCGTAACCACGAGCATGCACCACTCGTTCAGGGATACGCTCATGATCAAAATGAAATAGTTTCTCACGTAGCACATGATCTTCTAGCAGTCCTGGGCCACGCTTAGCGGCGGTCAGTGAGTTTTGATTATCACTTACCGGGCAGCCTTGAGCTGTGGTCATCGTTGGGTGCTTGTCTGATGCTTTTTGGTGAAGCTCGCCACCACTGCCTTTATTGCCTTGGTATTTAAATGATTCAGCCATTTGCCATCCTTATTGCTCATTTCAAAAGTAGAGTGAATAATGAGTTGGTAGCAAAATAGGGACCATCACAAAGTCAGCAGGGATTGCTTGGCTTTCAGCGTTGTTTTCGTTCTTAGAAGGGAATAAAATGGGAACAAGTTGCACAGGGCGCTGTAACTTTTTCAATAATACCGCTCAGCACCCTGTATAGTTCTTTTTAAGGCATCAGCGAGTGCTTGAAAAAACGCATCAGGTCGATGTTGAAAAGCTCAGGTTTAACAGCTGCTTCGAGCTCTTCGTTGGCCCGAGCACGGGTTAAATCTATATCCTCAACCTGAGTGTAATGGGCATGTTTAGCGTTGTAGAAGGTTTTGACCTGAGGTTTGAGAGGATCATTAGGGTTGCTGCGCGACACCACTCCCACCTTATGATTGGTGAGCTTCACCAAGGTGCCTACGGGGTGCACGCCAATGCATTGGATAAAGCGGTTTAATAACTCACCATCAAAGTGGTTGGGGACACCATCTTTGAGAATTTTAAATGCCTGAATTGGGGTCATTCCTTCTTTATAAACGCGCTCGGCGGTTAGCGCATCGTAAACGTCGACTATTGATGCCATACGCACATACTGGCTGATCTCCTCAGCTTTTTTGCCGAAAGGGTATCCAGTGCCGTCAATGCGTTCATGGTGAAACCCGGCAATATCGACGGCAATACCGGTTAGGCCTGACTGTTCTAAGATTTCTTTACTGAAGCGTGCGTGGTCTTTTATAACCGCGAACTCTTGCTCAGTTAAGCGCCCCGGTTTATGTAAAATCTCATCGGGGATTTTTATTTTGCCAATGTCGTGCAGTAAAGCACCAGTGGCTAACTCATGAATGGTGTCAGTATCGAGGCGCAAGTGTTTGGCGAAAATAGTCATCAAGATGGAGACATTAATAGAGTGCTCCATCAAGTAGGCATCTTTTTCCCGTAAACGAGTGAGACAAGCCAGAGCATCTTGATTGCGAAACACCGAATCCATAAAGCCTTTGGCTACGTCTTTAAAGGGTCCCACATCAATCTTGCGGCCTGCTTTAATATCTTTAAAAGCTTTGCTTTGTAACTGTTTAGCTTCGCTGTATAGGCGTTGTGCTTTATTAAGTTCGCTTTCAACGCTCACACTGCTCGCCCAAGGATCGCTGCTCTGCGGCTTTGCAGACTCCGTTGAAGTGGGTTTTGGTTGTGCTTCTTTGCTTGGTTTCTTGCGTTGTAGCGTCTTGTCAGGATCGATAATGACTTCCTGCACGCCCACTTTTTTTAACTTATCAATCGCGGTTTGCGTCTTTACCCAGCCCTGATTTTTTATTTTCACAGAGCCTGATTGCTTGCTGACCTGAACAACAAACATACCGGGCTTAAGCTGATTGATGGAGATGGTATCGTGCATTGATTTACCGCTTTATGAACTCTTCCTTAAAACATAGCAAAGTTTCCCCTTGCTAGGTAGCAACAATTACTGCTGCAGGCAATAAAAAAGGCGCCGACGGCGCCTTTTTAATCAATAGCTTAGTTATAACTATTCGTCGTCTTCCACGAGCGTCATCAGTGACGTGTTGCCCCCTGATGCGGTGGTATCAATACTGATCGTTTTTTCGGTCAGTAGACGATTAATCAGTGTGTCGTAGTACTCGGCACTGATCACTGGCAGGATAGCGCCTTTACGGCCCGCGAGTTGCTGTGCGAAGTAACCTAAACGCGATGAGCGTGCGGCCACTACGGCACCGGCTAGGTGACGGTGAGCCAAAATCGCCTGTAGCTGATTGGGTTTTGCTACCTGCAACACGCCTTCGGCAACGCCAGTGGCAACGAACTTATCTCTGAATGCTTGCGCTTCTTCATAGAAGAGTTCTGAGGCCACAGTGATCACTGTGTTACCGGCCGCTAATGCGGTGATGATAGAGATAGCCCAGAAATTAAAGGACGTGCTCTTATCGGCATAACACACGACACAGCCACGAGGTTCGAGATGCAGGGTGTTTGATTCCCCTGTTGGTCCTGGTAGCTCTTTGTGGCGTTTCATCCGCTTTTCGATACGGTTGATTTGTGCTCTGGCATCGCTCAAGGTCATTGCCAAGTCATCGGCTAGCTCATCGAGGATCTCTACCGTTGCCAACTTCGCCAGTAACTGACGCAATGCGGAAACACGATCATTCAACGCGGTGGCGCGCCAAATCTTCTCATCGCGCATTGAATTACTCATCAGCTCCTCAACCTTTTCGCTGGCGCCGGAGTAATGGTGAAGATCACGCTCATCAGGTGGCAAATCAGTCATTTGCACGTTATCAGGCGAGGCCTTCTCTTTGACCAAGCGCAATAAGTAGTTAGGGCCACCGGCTTTCGGTCCGGTGCCAGACAGGCCTCGGCCACCGAATGGTTGCACACCAACGATAGCGCCAATCATATTGCGGTTAACGTATACGTTACCGGCACGAGATTGACGAGCGACATACTGGCAGCGCTCCTCAATACGAGAGTGCACACCCATGGTCAGGCCATAGCCGGTACCATTGATTTGATCGATCACATCGTCCAACTCACTGGCTTTGTAGCGAACAATATGCACGATAGGACCAAACACTTCGCGCTTGAGCACCGATAAATCTTTGATTTCATACAGTCGCGGAGCAAAGAAGTACGCACCATTCTCGCTGTTATTAGGAATCGCACACTCATAATGCAGGGTCGCATTGCCTTTGAGGTACTCAACATGATCGTTGAGGGTTTTCAGTGCTTTTTCATCAATCACCGGCCCGATGTCGGTAGACAGGTAGGCAGGGTCGCCCACATGCAACTCGGCCAGTGCGCCTTTGAGCATCTCAATCATGCCATCGGCAACATCTTCTTGAATAAATAACACGCGCAATGCTGAACAGCGTTGACCCGCGCTTTGAAAGCCAGACTTGATGACATCATCAACAACCTGTTCCGGCAGCGCCGTCGAATCGACAATCATACAGTTTTGACCGCCCGTTTCGGCAATCAAGGGCACTTGAATGTCGTTACGAGCCGCTAAAGTGCGGGAAATCAGCGTGCCTGTTTCAGTGGAACCTGTGAACATCACGGCTTGGATGCGCTCATCGGGAACAATATGCTCACCCACTTCGCTACCGCGAGCAATCACTGGCTGCACCACATGTTGTGGCAAGCCGACGGAATGCATCAGTTCAATGGCGCGCAGAGCGATAAGACTGGTTTGCTCCGCTGGCTTAGCAATCACGGTATTACCAGTAACGATAGCCGCTGCAACTTGGCCAAGGAAAATAGCCAGTGGGAAGTTCCATGGGCTGATACAGAGGATCACGCCACGTGCCTCGAAACGCTCGTCCTCGGCGAGTTCTTCGGCGCGTGCGGCATAGTAGCGGCAGAAGTCTACGGCTTCACGGACTTCATCGATGCCATCTTGGGTCACTTTCCCGGCTTCTTTTATACACAAGGCAACCAGCTCATCATGGTGGCGCTCAAGGATATCGCCGACACGACGCAATAAGTCTGCGCGCTCTTTTACTGGCGTTGCTGACCAAGAGATAAACTCTTTTTCGGCATTTTCCAATAAGGTCTTCATCTCTTCGCCACTTTGCAAATGCAATTGGCCAATGATTTCCTTGTGATTAGCAGGGTTACGTACTGCTAAATTACCCTCAGCAACCTGATCGTCGCTAATACGATGTTCTTCAAACCAGGTATCAAGGTTTTCTTTTAGCGGCGTGATGGCATTGATATCAGTCAGGTCTAAGCCTTTTGAGTTGGCGCGTTCACTACCATAAAGCTCAATAGGTAATTTGATCTGCTTGTTGTATTTATTACGCAGACCCTGCAGGGTCTCTACCGGATCTGGCAGCAGTGCTTCTACCGGCTGCTTAGTATCAACAATGGCATTTACAAATGACGAGTTGGCGCCGTTTTCAAGCAGGCGACGTACCAAGTAAGCAAGCAAGTCTTCATGCTGGCCCACTGGCGCATACACACGACATTGAATCTTTTCTTTGAGTACAATTTGGTCGTAAAGAGATTCACCCATACCGTGTAAGCGCTGGAATTCAAAGCCGTGATGGTCACCTTTAGCGACCTCTAAAATGGTCGCTGCAGTGTAAGCATTGTGAGTGGCAAACTGTGGGAATAGCGCATCACGTGCTTCCATTAGTTTGATAGCACAGGCTTTGTACGACACATCGGTGGTGGCTTTACGGGTGAAAACCGGGAAATGGTCTAAACCGTCTTGCTGTGTGGTTTTAATCTCGGTGTCCCAGTATGCGCCTTTAACCAAACGCACCATCAGTTTACGACCTACGCGACGAGCAAGTTCTGTAAGCCACTCACAAACAAAAATAGCGCGTTTTTGATAGGCTTGTACCGCCAGACCAAAACCTTGCCAGTCACCTAAATCAGGATCGCTGTATACCGCTTCAATCACATCAAGAGAAATATCTAGGCGATCGGCTTCTTCGGCGTCGACGGTGAGGCCGATATCGTATTTTTTCGCCAACAGTGCAAGCTCTTTTAGCTTGGGCACAATCTCTGACATGACGCGTTCACGGTGGGTGAACTCGTAGCGTGGATGAATTGCTGATAATTTAACAGAAATGCCGGGGCTTTTTACTGGGCCGCGACCATTGGCCGCTTTACCAATGGCATTAATTGCATTGACGTAGCTGTCGTAGTAGCGATCAGCATCCGCCATAGTGCGGGCGCCTTCGCCTAGCATGTCGTATGAGTAAACATAGCCTTTGCGCTCGGTCTCTTCGGCGCGCTCAATGGCTTCATCAATGGTTTGCCCCATAACGAACTGCTTGCCCATGATCTTCATGGCATAGTTCACTGCTTTACGGATCACCGGTTCGCCAAGGCGGCCCATGGTGCGTTTTAGCAGGCCAAACTGTTCTTCTTTGTTTTTGTCGGTGTAGTTCACCATTTTTCCGGTGACCAACAAGCCCCACGATGAGGCATTAACAAATAGCGACTCACTGCTACCTAAGTGCGAACTCCAGTCGCCATTAGCGAGTTTATCGCGAATTAAATTATCCTGTGTTTCTTTGTCTGGCACTCGCAATAGCGCTTCGGCCAAACACATTAACACCACCCCTTCCTCAGTCGACAGGGAGAACTCATTTAACAGGGCATCAATACCGTTTTGACCGTCTTGGTCTTTGCGGATATTCAATACCATTTGTCGTGCGCGCTCCCAAGCGCGACTGCGTGCCGTAACGCCTACTTCAGCCAGTGGTAAAATATGATCAATCACTTCATTTTCATCAATGCGATAGAAGTCACGGATCTTCTGGCGGATAGGGCATTCAGTAATCAAATTGCCTTCAAATAACATAAGCAACCCTCAAAATCATGGAGTCTAAAAATAGCAACTGTACCCACACCACAAGGTGAGATGGTGGGGCCTCGGTTACGACAATTACTACAGTGTAGGTCACCCCGCTGCTAAAACGCGAAGGTGAGATTGCACTCAATATGAATACATATTCGCGGGCATTCTAATGAAAATGCCGCAGAATATGCTGGTTTAATTTTTCTAAATACGATAATTTACAGGGCATATTTCTTCGTTGTCCGTATAAAATGCTGCTATGTCTTTAACAGCTAAACCTCGCACCTTAGACCGAATCGATCTCGCTATTCTCGACGTTTTACAACGCAATGGTCGGATCTCTAACGTCAATTTAGCTAAGCAAGTTAACCTCAGTCCTAGCCCTTGCCTCGACCGTGTAAAACGGCTCGAATCAGAAGGCTTTATTGAAGGCTATCATGCTAAGCTCAGTGAGCAAAAATTAAACCAAAGTTTATTGGCTCATGTGCAGGTGTCGTTAGTGACATCTAATACTTCGGTATTTAAAACTTTTAAAGAGCATATCCTCAATACACCACAAGTAGTGGAGTGCGATATGGTTGCTGGAGGCTACGACTACTTACTCAAGGTGCGTGTCAGTGATATGAACGAATACCGCCAAGTACTGGGAGATTTAGTGGATATTCCTGGGGTCGGTACGCATCATACGTATATGGTGATTGAAAAGGTAAAAGAAGATACCGGGCTCAGTATCGAGCTGTGAACGCCCTGAACATGCCAACACAAGCTGTAATATAGAGTTTACGAATAGCGCTATTAGCTGCTTGCAAAAAAAAAGAGCACCTAGGTGCTCTTTTTGGCTCAATGCAAATTGAAAATAATGATTATGCCCATCCGTCATAGCGCTTGCGGCGCGACAAAATAACGGTGAGGATTATTCCTAAGAATAGACCAATAAATGCAATTGCCCCACCGTAGGTGAGTAACTGTCGCTTTTCTTTGGCCTTTAAGCCTTGTTGTTTAGCATTAAGCGCGTCGCGCTCGGCAATCGCTTGATCTAGCTGAGCTTGCAACTGCTGGGCTTGCTCCTGCAAGTCGCGATTCAGCGTTTGTAGCTCGGGAAGCTGTGCTTGGGCATTGCGCAACGCCTGTTGAGTTTGTGCCAGCTGCTCACCAAGTTCCTGATATTGAATCTTTAAGCTTTTATCTTGGTTGATAAACTTAGTTTCAACCCAGCCTTGGCGCTGTTTATCATCGATTATCTCGAGAAAGCCGTTATTTTCTTCACCGCTCACCAGTGTCACTGGCGTGCCCGCATCAACTGAACCTAAAATGCGGTAGTTTTTACCTGCTCCAGAGTGCATAAAAATATACAGTTCATCACTGATATAGGCGGTGCCTTGTTCTGCGTGTGCTGCGGTGGTGAACAATGCGCTGAGCATAAAAGCGAGCGCGACACAGGCGTGTTTGACCATCCAACTTAACCTTGTTTTACGTAAATAATTTCTCCAATCCCAGCATAGTATGGGTTGGCGCAGTGATTGGCAAGGGTGATTTTGTAACTCACCGACGCTAGTAAAGGGGCAAAATAGCACGGCCAAATGGCAAAATGTTTGCATTCGTAGGCGGCTTTGTTTATGTTGTGCTTTTGACGATTTCATTGGTCTTCCTATAGCGCATGGACACTGAGATAGAGCTTAAGTTTTTAGTTTCCGAGGCGGTGATACCGTCCATACCCGCACTCATTACCCAGTTTGCAAAAACCGTAAAAAATAAACCCGCACGCAACCTGCAAAATGCTTATTTCGACACCCCGAGCCGAGAGCTTAGAGCATTAGATATTGGTCTTCGTACTCGCTGTTGTGACGGCATTTGTGAGCAAACCATTAAGCTTGCAGGTGAGAACGTGGGTGGGCTGCACCAGCGTCCAGAGTACAATTTGCCTATTGACGGAAATCGTCCACAGCTGCACGACTTTGATGCCAGTATTTGGCCTCATGGGGTGCAAGTGGACGCGTTAGCCGACAATCTCTATCCGCTATTTAGTACTAACTTTATTCGTCGCACTTGGTTAGTTGAAACCCAAGCAGGGACTGAAATTGAAGTGGTGCTGGATAAGGGGGAGGTATCGGCCAACGCCAATGTAGAGCCGATTTGCGAACTTGAGGTTGAATTAGTAAAGGGGGAGCGCAGTGAGCTGTTTTCCCTAGCTGAAAAATTAATCGATAACCTGCCTCTACGCATGGGTTATTACTCAAAGGCAGCTCGAGGTTATCGGCTGGCGGACGATCAGCCGCTCAAAGCCAGTAAAGAGATTGGCCTTGTGCCGCTGAGCAACGATGACAGCCAAGAGCGAGCACTGGAGAAGTGCTTGAGTTATGGCATTGCTTTTGTACAAAAACACGAACAATGTTATTTCCAAAAGCCGACCCTTAAAACACTGAAACGGGTAACCGATGGTGTCAGTCTTATTCGCCATAGTTTGTGGTTATTCAGCGATATCGTTGAAAAACAAGCGACCGAGCGTCTGCGCGGCGAACTTAAGTGGTTACTGAGCGAATTAAGTTGGGTCGAGACGGCGATTCAACTGAAAACCTTTACCTCGAAAAAGCATGCTTATTATAAGAAAATCAATGCAGCACCAGAGCTAACTCAGGTGATAGGCGATCTAAAATCCATCCAACCAAGCATTGACGATGTCCAGGCTATATTCACTAGCACACGCTATAACTTGCTGTTGTTAGATTTAACAATCTGGTTGACCGAGCGAGGGTGGCGACAATCATGGGGGCAAGCGCAACTTCAGGCTGGTGAACAGCCAATTCATGATCTGGCGGCACGGCTACTCGACTATGATTGGCAGGAAATGAAAGAGCTCGTTGAGCCTCAACAGCCGCTAGCTAGCGAGCAATACTTACAGCTTAAGCAGCGCTTGGAACGCAACCTTTTAAGTGGCTGTTGTTTGGGCGCATTGTTTGATGAGTCTTTGCGCATGAGCTTCCGGGCGCCATGGCTAGATATTGTGCACGGCACGTTTGAATTATTCACCCTCGATTATCTTGGTCAGCTGTGCCAAGGTAATGAGAGCGAGCAATTCATCAAAATTCAGGCTTGGTTGACGCAAAAAACCGATAGTCTGTTGAGTGCCATGGAGCAAAGCCGAGAAGCGACTCGTGATGTTCAACCTTATTGGCGCGATTAGCCTACTTAGCCTCAGCTTTGCAGCTGGGGCTGAAATCCAACCTTGGCGGAATTATAAAAATCTCCCTGATTTGAAAGTGGTCTATACCGTCAGTAAAGATGGTATCTACCATATTTATGCTGAGCTTTTCGTTGCCGACGCCCGCACAGCTCAGTTACTGACGCTACTGTACAACACCCAGCAAGCATCGCAGTGGTTGCATGCAGTACAAGAAGTTCGTCTTTTGCATTCGCAAGGCAATCGCAACCGCGTATACACGGTGATTAATTCGCCTTGGCCCGTTGCTGATAGAGAGCTCTATACACAAAGTTGCTATCAGCGTGTCAATGACTATACCACTGAGTTACGGGTGCACGCCTATAACCCAAATATCGCTCGTAAAAGTGATAGGGTACGCATCACAACCTTGACTGCTAACTGGCGAATGACGCAGCAAGACGACGGCTTACTTATCCGCTATCAGGTTTTTGCCGACCCAGGTGGTAAGCTTCCACGCTGGCTCAGTAATAAAGTGTCGTTGAAAAGTGTATCTAAAACTATGATGAGCTTGAAAAGTCAGTTAGCAGCAGTACACGCTTTGCAAATTGCGCCAATCAGTGCCGGCGATTGCAGCGAGGATTAACTGCCGAGAGTGGGGTTATAGCTATAAAAAAAGCGCCATATAGGCGCTTTTCAATTAACTTATAGGTAATTCACTATAATCCAGCGTCGGCTTTAAGTGCCTGTGCTTTATCGGTCGCTTCCCATGGGAATTCATTGCGACCAAAGTGGCCGTAAGCCGCTGTAGGCTGATAAATTGGACGTTCTAAATCAAGCATTTGAATTAAACCATAAGGACGTAAGTCGAAATGCTTGCGGATCAGTTCGATTAAACGCGTTTCGTCTAATTTGCCGGTGCCAAAGGTTTCAACACTGATGGAGGTTGGTTCGGCAACGCCAATGGCATAAGACACTTGGATTTCGCATTTATCGGCCAGGCCGGCCGCGACTATATTTTTGGCAACGTAACGTGCTGCGTAAGCGGCAGAGCGATCCACTTTCGATGGATCTTTACCTGAAAATGCACCACCACCGTGACGTGCCATACCGCCATAAGTATCAACGATGATTTTACGACCGGTTAAGCCGCAATCACCCATCGGGCCACCGATCACGAAGCGTCCTGTGGGGTTAATGAAGAACTTAGTCGCATCGGTAATAAGCTCTGCTGGTAGCGTTGGTTTGATAATGGTCTCCATGACCGCTTCAACCAAGTCATCTTGTGCAATAGAATCGCAATGTTGCGTTGACAGCACGACGGCATCGATACCAACAGCCTTGCCATTCTCATAAGCAAAGGTTACCTGTGATTTGGCGTCTGGGCGTAACCACGGTAATTCACCATTTTTGCGCACTTCGGCTTGGCGTTGTACCAAGCGGTGTGAATAGGTAATGGGCGCTGGCATGAGCACGTCGGTTTCATTACAGGCATAACCAAACATCAAGCCTTGGTCACCTGCACCTTGCTCTTCTGGACGAGCGCGGTCAACACCTTGATTAATATCAGGAGACTGTTTACCAATGGTGTTTAGAATTGCACATGAGTCGGCATCGAAGCCCATATCGGAATGGGTGTAGCCGATTTCACGCACGGTTTTGCGCGTTAACTCTTCAATGTCGACCCAAGCACTGGTTGTGACTTCACCACCGACCATCACCATACCGGTCTTCACATAGGTTTCGCAGGCTACACGGGCATGGGGATCTTGCGCCAAAATAGCATCGAGTACCGCATCAGAAATTTGGTCAGCGATTTTATCCGGGTGTCCTTCAGACACAGACTCAGAAGTAAATAAATGTTTTGCCATAAGTTTCTGCTCACAAGTATCGCGCTTCCCAAGATCATACCAGCCACTGGGTTGAGCGCAGCATAAATTAAGGCGCGTATTCTAGCTAAATCACAGGTGATTTCCTAGCTTTTTACGCCTAGACGTCTAAATAAAATTGATTGTATAGCGGTCTTTTGACCTTTATTGCTTGGTGTTTTTGTACTCTTTTAGTTATCAGTATTTTTATTCGTTATGAGTAATTCTAAAGTTACTCGTTCGATGCCCAATTTTTAATTGCAGGGGGCAGATGAATAAGTAAGAATGGGCTTTCGTCTTATTCTTTACCCGCGCCAGCATGAGCGCGAGTGAAGCCCCAGCGCAAATACATTTAAAGGTAGGAGAATTCATGCCATCACGCAAAGAACTTGCAAACGCCATTCGCGTGCTTTCCATGGACGCGGTTCAACAAGCTAAATCAGGTCATCCGGGTGCCCCGATGGGCATGGCCGATATCGCCGAAGTACTGTGGCGCGATTATCTTAAGCATAACCCGATCAACCCTAACTGGGCTGACCGTGACCGATTTATTCTCTCAAATGGCCACGGTTCAATGCTGATTTATTCGCTTTTACACTTAAGCGGCTATGATCTTCCTATTGAGGAAATTAAAAACTTCCGTCAGCTTCATTCAAAAACTCCGGGCCACCCTGAATACGGTTATGCTCCGGGTATTGAGACTACTACGGGCCCGCTTGGACAGGGGATCACCAATGCGGTAGGCATGGCAATTGCGGAGAAAGCCCTTGCTGCTCAATTTAATCGCGCTGACCATGAAATTGTTGATCACTATACTTACGCTTTTATGGGCGATGGCTGCTTGATGGAAGGGATTTCTCACGAGGCGTGTTCGCTTGCAGGAACTCTAGGCCTTGGTAAGTTGATTGCGTTTTGGGACGACAATGGTATTTCTATTGATGGTGATGTAGAAGGCTGGTTTAGTGACGACACTCCCGCGCGTTTTGAGTCTTACGGCTGGCACGTGGTTCGTAATGTTGATGGTCACGATAGCGAGGCTATTCGCGCTGCTATTGACGAAGGCCGCGCCCAAGGTGACAAGCCAACGCTTATCTGTTGTAAAACAGTGATTGGTTACGGCTCTCCGAATAAATCAGGAAGCCATGATTGCCACGGTGCGCCGTTGGGCGATGATGAAATTAAAGCTGCGCGCGAGTTCTTAGGTTGGTCTCATGACGCCTTTGCGATTCCTGATGATATCTATCAACAGTGGGATGCTAAAGAGAAGGGCACGCAAGCAGAGCAGAGTTGGCAGGATAAGTTTGCGGCATACAAGGCGGCATACCCTGAGCTTGCTGCTGAGTTTGAACGTCGCCAAAATGGCGAATTGCCTGCTGACTGGGCTGAGAAGTCGCAAGCCTATATTGAGCAGTTACAAGCAAACCCTGATAGCCCTGCAACACGTAAGGCATCGCAAAATGCCTTGAATACCTTTGGCCCCATGCTACCCGAGTTTATGGGCGGCTCAGCCGATTTGGCCGGATCGAACTTAACTATTTGGAGTGGTTCAAAAGGCCTTAGTAAAGACGACGCGTCAGGTAACTACATTTTCTATGGGGTGCGTGAATTTGGTATGTCCGCCATTATGAATGGCATTGCCCTGCACAAAGGTTTCATTCCTTACGGTGCAACCTTTTTGATGTTTATGGAGTATGCACGCAATGCAGTGCGCATGGCTGCACTAATGAAGACGCCTAGCATCTTTGTTTACACCCACGATTCCATCGGCCTGGGTGAAGATGGACCGACTCACCAACCGGTTGAGCAAATGGCGAGCCTACGTTATACACCGAATCTAGTGAATTGGCGTCCATGTGACCAAGTTGAGTCAGCCATTGCGTGGCAGCAAGCGATTGAGCGCAAAGATGGGCCAACGTCGCTGGTCTTTACGCGTCAAGGTCTTGCTCAGCAAGCACGCGATGCGCAGCAGCTTGCTGATGTGAAAAAAGGTGGGTATGTATTAACCTGTGATGGCGAGCCAGAAGTTATCCTGATTGCTACAGGCTCGGAAGTACAACTTGCTATGGATGCAGCTTCTGAGCTTCGCGCTCAAGGTCGTCAGGTACGCGTTGTGTCTATGCCATCAACGGACTTGTTCGATCAACAAGACGCACAGTACAAAGAAAGTGTCCTACCCAGCAGTGTGACTCGCCGTGTCGCTGTAGAGGCAGGCATTGCCGACTTCTGGTATAAGTATGTTGGTTTGAATGGCAAAGTTATCGGCATGACTAGCTTTGGTGAATCAGCGCCAGCGGGCGAATTGTTTAAGCACTTTGGCTTCACCGTGGACAATGTGGTTGCGGCGGCCAACAGTCAGTTTTAAATAATTAGAGACGTAAAAAAACCCGCGAACTTCGCGGGTTTTTTGTTTGAAGATAAGCCTGTATTAGCAGTTTGTTTCTTCTGCACCGGCGTTTTCTTTAACATTTTCACACGCGTCTTCAACCGCGTTTTGAGTGTCAGTGATCGCCTCATCAATTTTTTCACCTGCCTCTTCGGCACCGCCACTGTCTTCACAGCCCATAGCGAATACTGCGGCAAATAATGTAGCGATAAATGCTTTTGTTGCTGAATGATTAAACATAGAACTCTCCTTGAATATTAACTCTTTAAATCTGGATTCAAATAACGTGTTTTGGTTGCGGTCGCGGGTTTCATCCCGCCTGTGACCGCTTGTACTGTAAAACTAATAACTACCTTGGCGCTTTACCACGAATGGCGCCAGCAACAAGGGAGATAACCAGCAGTACCAAGAATACAAAGAAAATAATTTTAGCGATGCCAGCGGCTGCGCCAGCAATGCCACCGAAACCTAAAAGTGCTGCGACCAAAGCGATAACTAAAAATGCAATTGACCAACCTAACATAATGTACCCTCCATAGATTTGCGTTTCGGAATATACGCTGCTAAGTCCATGCCAACTTTTAAGGTATTGATTTTAATGGGTTTGTTGTTTTTTGTGGACTAGGGGAAAAGAAAAGCTTTCACTGTTTGTGTAAAAGATACAGATTAATTTTATGTTCATAGAACAAGCACTTGGGCAGGTGCTGAATACGGAGGAGGTGGTTTATCGGCACCAGAACTCAGTCATCAGCAGCCATGCCACCTATGATTGTTTTAGAGGCCTCTACTCTTCCTCAGTTACACTTTTTTTATCGGCCTGCGCAAGCCGAATTGTGCGCTGCTGCACTAGCTGAGATAAAGGCACAAGTTGGAAACCTTCGCCCTCGAGTTCTTGCAATGCCTGTTGCAAGAACGCAAACGTTTCGGGGTAGGGGTGAGCAATTGCAACTGCGTAGTCATACTTATCAGCGAGAGTCTTTAACTGCTCAAAGCGATAACGTAGTTGCTGCTCGGTGGTAATATTGTCGAGAAAAACATGGCGAGCAATATTGCTGACACCGTATAGCCCGGCAATTGTTTGCGCTTTTGAATTGGGAGTTGTTTTACTGTCGAGAAAAAACAAATCCTGCTCTTTTAGCACTTCCATAGTCCAGCTCATCGGCGCATTTTGCTGGGTTAGCAGCGAGCCCATGTGATTATTGACGCCGCGCGCATTGGGTAGGCTGGCTAATGCCTTGCGTAGCTCGTGTTGGAAAGCTTCTTTTGACATATCCATTGTCAGCCCCCCAGGCCCTAACGCTTTACCGTTTATAGCTTGCATAGGGGCATGCAAAAGCACCTCTTTATCTAAGGCCCCTGCCTGTTGAGCAAAGTGAGCGGCGTAAGGAGTAAAAGGGAGCACCGAATAGGTCACAGCGCCAGGCAAGTGCAAGGCAGCCATGTCGTTACGATGATAGCCGATGTCATCAATGACAATAGCGATTTGCTTCGCATGTACTGGTGATAAGAGCACCAGCACATACAACGTAGTCCATATTAAAAAGCGCACAATATGTTTTTATCTTTGTTGATGATTAGTGTGCAGGCCCGTGCTTAAAGCCGATCCTGCGTTTTTATTGTTCTAATAGTTGCTGAGCTTTTAGTAATTGTTTATCAAGCAGTGCGGTTAAGTTTTTATGCGCACTTTGCCCCTCAGCTAAGCTGATTATAACTTCTTTATTTGATTGCGAAAGGGCAGGTTGCAATATCGGCACATCAGGTACGATGCCAGTCCCCTCAATGGACACGCCAGAGGGGGTATAGTACTTCGCTGTGGTCAGCTTCAAAGCACTGCGGCCATCGCCTAAGGGGATCAATGACTGCACCGACCCTTTACCATAGGAGCGAGTCCCTACCACGGTTGCCCGGTCATTATCCTTGAGCGCACCGGCAACAATTTCTGCAGCAGAAGCAGAGCCCTCATTGATCAGTACGACCATGGGGGCGCCTTGAATTATGTCCCCTGCTTTTGCTTCAAAGCGTTGATTAGCCTCCACAAAGCGACCTCGAGTAGAGACGATAACACCTTGAGACAAAAATAAATCGGCAATGGCAATGGCACTGTCGAGGGTACCGCCTGGGTTATCACGCAGGTCAATGAGCAAACCGTTGAGTATGGCGCCGTTGGCGTTTTGCATCATGGTGATGTGACGCGCGACATCATGAAAACTATGATTGTTGAAGCTATTAATGCGTAAGTAGCCCATGCCATTGGCCTTAAGCTCACTGGCAACGCTTTCAATGTGGATAGGCTGACGGGTAAGCTGAAAGTCGAGGCGTTGTGAGTGGCCTGCGCGAGCAACGGCTAAATGCACTTGCCCATCTTCACGACTGCTGATCAGAGCAGAGACTTCTTCTAAGGTAGTATTATTCACCTTAGTGCCATTGATAGACACGATAACGTCACCACGTTGTAAGCCAGCGGCCCGGGCGGGTGAGTTGGGTAGGGCGGAGATCACCACTACATGTTTGTCACGCTGTTCTACCTCGATTCCCAGGCCCTTGTATTGGCCATTGGTGACATCGAATAATCGTTTTAACTCTTGCTCATCAAGGAACTCGCTATATGGATCAAGCTCTTGTAATAAACTGCTGAGTACATGTTGGTCTAACTTGTCGCGGTCCACTTCCTCAACGTAGTAGTTGTTGATGTGAAAAAGCACTTCATCGAGTTGGCTGTCCTTTGCCAATGAAGCAGGCGCTAGTACCACTAAGGCAAAAAAACTGAGCCCTAGTAACAAGCGCTTGTATAGGTAAGTTGTGAATACAAACATCGGCTGCCCCCTTGAGGTGCAGCCTCTATTCAATTAGGAGGACTTGCACCATGTCGTTGGGTTAACGGCACGTCCTTTGTGGCGTATTTCAAAGTATAGACCAGGATCAATTTGACCGCCGCTCTGGCCTACTAAAGCGATTGTTTCGCCTTTATAAACCGGATCGCCCACTTCTTTAAGTAATGCTTGAGCGTGGCCGTATAGGCTCATATAACCCTTGCCGTGATCGACCACCATGACCCAACCAAAACCTCTTAGCCAGTCAGCAAAGACCACTTGGCCATCCTCTATACTGGTTATACTGCTCCCTTCACTGGCTGCGATCACCACCCCTTTCCAATTGAACCCTTGGCGTTTACGGGTGCCAAAGCGGTGGGTAAGCTTACCCCGTGTCGGCCAAGTTAATTTTCCTTTACTGCTACCCAGACCTAACATAGCTACTTGGCGGTCTTTACTGCGCTCTAGCTCCGCTAGGGTATCCAGTAAGGTCTGCTCATTATCTTTTAAATACGCTATCGAGCTTTGCAGTTGATTTAATTTACCTTGTAGCTCTTGGACCTGAGATTGACGTTGTGCTTTAGCTGCAACTAATTGCTGTTGCTGCTGTTGTTCTTGCTCGCGTAGCTTCGCCAGTTGTTGTCTGTTTTGTTGCAGCGCTGCTTGGTTTTGCGCTATTTCACGCATTGTTTGTTGTAACGCTTCAAGCTGTTGCAAACGAGCTTTGTTGAAATAGTCGTAATAGCTAATGGTGCGCTCTAACTTGGCTGTGTCTTGTTGGTTTAACAGCATCTTTGAATAATCGTGCCCACCCACCATGTAGGCGCTCTTTACTTGGGCTGCAAGTACTTTATCAAGCTTTTTACGACGCGACTCCAGCTGTTCAGCCTGTTGTTGTAACTTTTGGTGTTGCCGTTCGTTGTCTGCGAGCTTGTTATCGAGCGCACGTAACTCCTTTGCATTTGCAGCGATAGCTTGCTCTGAGTTCTTGAGTTGGCTCTGTAACTTATCCAGCGAGCGTTGCTGCTGCTGATAATTCTGTTGGCTCTTTTTTAATTCTTGTTGGACTTCGGTTAAGTCTTGCTTGGTGCGGTTCTCGTTAGCAAAGCTATTGAAGCTTAGGAACGCCAAAAGTGTCGCGCACAGCAGCGACACCTTTTGACGTTTGTGACTCAATAAAACCATCGGCATCGAGGTTACTTAAGACGCATGATGGGTGAACCAGTCATTTCTTCTGGCTGCTCCATGCCCAGTAGATGCAACATAGTGGGAGCTACGTCACTGAGCGTTTTGCCATCAATAGCTTGAGCATCACGGCCAACGTAAATGAATGGCACAGGCTCGCTGGTGTGGGCGGTATGCGCTTGACCAGTCTGTGGGTTTACCATTTGCTCGGCATTACCGTGATCGGCGGTAATTAAGGCCTCGCCACCGACTTGCTCTAACGCTTCCACCACGCGGCCAATACAGCTGTCCACCGCTTCACAAGCTTTTACGGCTGCTGCAAATACGCCTGAGTGGCCAACCATATCGCCATTAGGATAATTACACACAATGACGTCATACTTGTTGCTTTGAATAGCCGCCACTAGTTTGTCGGTTAGCAATTGAGAGTTCATTTCTGGTTGTAAGTCATAGGTAGCAACATCCGGCGAGGGGATAAGCTCACGGCTTTCACCATCAAACTCTTGCTCCCGACCGCCGCTGAAAAAGAAGGTCACATGAGCGTACTTTTCTGTTTCTGAAATGCGTAATTGTGTTTTGTTATGTTTGGCAAGCCACTCACCCAGCACATTATTGAGTGGCTCTGGTGGAAATGCCACAGGCGCCTTGATGTCTGCAGCATATTCAGTCAGCATAACGAAACCGCTTAATTGCGGCGCTTTCTTTTTACTGAAGCCGTTAAATTCGGCATCAACAAAAGCGCGACTCATCTGCCGCGCTCGATCCGCTCGGAAGTTCATAAATAACACTGCATCACCATCATTGATGGTTGCGGGGCTGTCGCCAATGGTTGTTGCTTTTACAAATTCGTCATTTTCATCACGCTCATAGGCTGCATGTAACGCTGACACTGCATCTACAGCTTGATAGTCAGCTTCGCCGAGGACCATCAAGTTATAGGTACTTTCGATGCGATCCCAGCGATTATCACGATCCATAGCGAAGTAACGCCCAACAACACTGGCGATACGACCTTTACCGAGGCGAGCGAATGTTTCATCGATGCGTTTAAGTGATGCTTCAGCGCTGCGTGGAGGCGTATCACGACCATCTAAAAAGGCATGCACATAAATATGCTCAGCGCCGCGCTCGGCCGCCAGCTCAATAGCGGCAATAATATGTTCTTCGTGGCTATGGACGCCACCTGGGCTTAACAGCCCCATCAGATGGACTGCTTTGTTCGCTGTTACGGCATTATCTATCGCAGTGGTAAGCGCTTTATTATCAGCAAATGTTCCATCGTCGATGGCTTTGGTAATGCGGGTAAAATCTTGATATACCACACGCCCAGCACCGAGGTTAACATGACCTACTTCAGAGTTGCCCATTTGCCCATCAGGCAAACCAACATCCATACCAGAACCGGAAATCAGAGTGTGCGGGCGCTGTTCCCAAAGCTTATCTAAAACGGGGGTGTTGGCGGCTAAAATCGCATTACTTTCGCTGTTTTCACGGTAACCCCAACCGTCCAGAATCATCAGTACGAGAGGTTTCTTTGGCTGTGTCATTGGATCTCCTGCTAGTGTCGGCACGACAAATGAATTACTTGATAATAATTATTAAGAATACAGCTCTATGATGTTCACTGTGGCCACAGAACTGCGCTCTTATAATGTATCCTACCGTTTTTTATCCGCCTTAGCAGTAGAAAATATTTCATCAATTGGTAAGTCGAAGGCAAGTGTGTATACTTGTGCCGCCCGCAAGGTTTGAACAATACAGTAAGACGTATGGAACAATACATAGAATTTATCGGAAACCACCCTATTTTAAGCATCATTTGGCTAGCGATTGTCGCGATGTTGATATCGGGGTGGTTTAAAAGTAAGTTTTCTGCCATCAAGCAGATTAACCCACAGCAATTAACCCTTTTAGTGAATCGTGAAGATGCCGTCGTAACGGATATTCGCGCGCAAAAGGACTACAACGCTGGGCATATCTCTAATGCCGTGCACCTGAGCGCTGAAAAAGCAAAGCAGGGTGACTTTAGTGCGCTTGAAAAGTACAAAAGCAAACCCATTATATTGGTATGTGCGACAGGCATGACGGCTTCAGGTATTGCCAATGGCTTGAATAAAGCAGGCTTTGAAAGCGTATTTATTTTGTCAGGTGGAATGCAATCTTGGCAAAGCGCAGGTCTGCCTGTGGTATCAGGCCGATAACTTTATTAGGAAGCATTTATGAGTAACGTTGTATTATACACTAAAGCCTATTGCCCCTTTTGTCAGCGCGCGAAAGCCTTGCTGGATAAAAAAGAGGTAACTTACACTGAATTTGATATTGGTGTACAACCAGAGCTACGCGATGAAATGCTCACCCGCGCAAATGGCGCGCACACGGTGCCGCAGATTTTCATTGGTGAGCATCATGTGGGTGGCTGTGATGATATGATGGCGTTAGAAGCCAGTGGCGAATTAAACACTCTGCTAAACGCGTAATTGCTTGCGAACATATATGTTGCCGCGTCCTCACGCGGCTAATTTATTGCAAAAAGAATTGATAGGAACAACAATGGAAGAACAAAATCAAGGCGCAGCACAAGAACAACAGGCGCAATTCTCTATTCAACGTATCTACACCAAAGATATTTCTTTCGAGACACCTAACTCTCCAGCTATTTTTCAGAAGAAATGGGATCCAGAAGTCAAATTAGATCTAGATACCAGCTCAAATAAGCTTGATGAAGGCATTTATGAAGTAGTTCTTGCAGTTACAGTCACTGCGACTCTGGGTGAAGAGACGGCTTTCCTATGTGAAATCCAGCAAGCGGGTATTTTCACTATTGGTGAAATGGAAGATGTACAAAAAGCTCATATGTTGGGCGCTTTTTGTCCTAATATGTTGTTCCCTTATGCGCGTGAAGCTGTATCAAACTTGGTGAATCGTGGTACTTTCCCACAGCTGAACCTAGCACCAGTGAACTTCGATGCGCTATTTGCCCAGTACATGCAGCAACGAGCTGCTGAGCAAGCTGACGCATAAGTCATGACCACTTCAGCATCCAGCGCTGTTACGGTTTTAGGGGCGGGGTCTTATGGCACCGCCCTTGCTATTTGTTTTGCTCGAAACGGTCACAAAGTGACTCTTTGGGGCCGCAATAGCGACCATATACAGCGTTTAGCCGATGAGCGAAAGAATCAGCAGTACCTCGGTGATATCGCTTTTCCTGATAGCCTAGAGATGCAAAGTGATTTGCAAACAGCTGTTGCCAGTAGCGACATCGTTTTGGTGGTCGTACCTAGCCATGCTTTTGCGGATCTATTGCAGACCATCGCACCCATGCTACGCAGCGGTGCCAAGGTTGCTTGGGCAACTAAAGGTTTGGAACCGAACACCGGTCGTCTCCTTCAAGATGTTGCTAAGCAGCATCTTGGCGAAGATATGGATTTAGCGGTGTTATCGGGGCCAACCTTTGCCAAAGAAATGGCCGCCGGTTTACCTACCGCTATTTCGGTATCAGCCACCAGTGATGAGTTTTGTGAACGCTTATCGGGTTTGTTGCACTGTGGACGCTCGTTCCGGGTTTATAGAAACAATGATTTCATCGGCATCCAGTTAGGTGGGGCGGTGAAAAATGTCATTGCGATAGGGGCCGGGATTTCTGACGGCTTTGGTTTTGGTGCCAATGCTCGAACCGCGTTGATCACACGTGGGCTTGCGGAGTTATGCCGATTGGGTTGTGCACTGGGTGCCAAATCGGAAACCTTCATGGGCATGGCAGGTTTAGGTGATTTGATTCTTACCTGTACCGACAACCAGTCGCGCAACCGTCGCTTTGGCCTAGCTTTAGGGCAGGGGCTCGATGTCGACTCTGCGCAGCAACAAATAGGCCAGGTCGTAGAAGGGTACCGTAACACCAAAGAAGTGTATATGCTGGCTAAACGCAGCGGTATCGAGATGCCAATTACTGAGCAAATTTACCAAGTCTTATATGAAAATAAGAATGTAAAAGAAGCTGCTATGGCTCTTTTAGGGCGCGAGCAGCGTGCAGAGTAAGCACTAAAATGAAGTAAAAAGCGCCGATGCAATCGCATGGCGCTTTTTTTATGAGCAAATTCGACTATATTGGAAAGGGATTCCCAACGGATTAATACCATGGCACAGGCGAAAAAAGCAGATAGCGAACGCCGCAGTGGTCAAAGGACGTTTCGCGAACATTATGCGAACTTGACCGGCGAACAGGTAGATAAGGTATATGCGCTCACCAAAATGGGCTTTGAGCTCGAGTTTGTTCGTACCATCAGTAAACACCGGCGGTTGGCGGTGCTGCGCCGCGATGATGAGTTGGTCAGTGTCAATCACACTGGCGAGTGTAACTTTTCTCCCCAGATCAACTTGCGCAGTGATTCTTAGCCTCTTACCATGCAGGCACAATCAAGTTTTTATAAACGAAAAACATGGATATAGATGATTTGGGCATATGCAAACAGGCGCAGCAGTTGCCGTGTTCGCATTATGATGAGCGTCCGCAAAGTGAAGTGTCCTTACTGGTGATTCACTGCATTTCACTGCCTGAGGGCCAGTACGGTACACCCTATATTGATGATTTATTCGCAGGGCAGATCGATTGCCAAGCACATCCGAGTTTTTCCTCACTCGCAGGCGTGAGTGTGTCAGCGCACTGCTTGATCGATCGAAATGGGAAGTTACGCCAATATGTGCCATTTACGCAACGTGCTTGGCATGCTGGAGTATCACAATTCGAAGGGCGCCAGCGGTGTAATGACTTTAGCATCGGCATTGAACTAGAAGGCACCGACAAGTCCACCTACACCCAAGCGCAGTATCTCACCTTGGCGCAATTAACAAAAAGCTTATTACGTACCTATCCGCATTTGAATAGACAGCGCATTGTGGGTCACAGCGATATTGCTCCCGGGCGAAAAACAGACCCCGGTGAAGGCTTTGATTGGGAACATTTTTTTGACCTTACTTTTGCCCAAGATTGCGATAAACTAAGGTCAACTTAAGCGAGCAAAGTAGTCGCCATGACTTTGATATCAATCTTATTTGCATTAATAGCTGAACGCTTAGGCGCTCGCTCAGCGCGTTGGCAAATAGCGACCTATGCGCACTGGTATGAGCGCAAAAGTGCGCCCCTGTTGTCGCGCTTGCAACAGCTGCATAACGGCATTGGACTATTGCTGTGGTTATTAGTGCCAACCTTAGTTATTGCTGTCTTTGTGCACGCGAGTGATTTTATTCTGTGGCAATTAGCGGTCAATACGCTGGTCATACTCATCTGCTTTGGTTGCGCGCACATGCGCGCGAATTATAAGGGCTACCTCAATGCCCTGACCCGAGACGACGGTGAAGCGGCCACTTTGTATGCGTTGCAAATGGGACAAAAACGTACTGAAAATGAAAGCGGTGGTGAAACCTTTGCGCAAACTTTAGCGTGGGTCAATTTTCGTTTTTATTGTGCGGTGATCTTTTGGTTTGTTGTACTGGGCGCACCTGGGGCCGTTTTTTATGCCTTGGTACGGACTTGCGTAGATGACAGTGAGCAGACATCCCATCCTCTATCAAAACAGCATACATTGTTAGCTCGTGTCGGTCATTGGCTTGAATGGCCTGCTGCACGAATTGCCAGTTTGGGCTACTTGGTGATTGGTAACTTTAGCAAAGGCACGCAATGCTGGTTGCGCCATGTGCTCGATTTTAGAGTCAGCAATCGTCAAGTTATTACCGAAACAGCCTTGGCCGCTGAACAGATAGAACTGGCTCACTATGGCTGCACCATCGAAGCGCAGTGCATGATCCGCTTAGTAAAACGCAATGTGTTATTTTTCTTGGCACTGATAGCCTTACTTACTTTGTTTGGCGGCCTGTCGTAACTCCCTCTATCAGCGTTTTATTTTTGCGCACCCCTTACACTCAGAGCGCGAGTCGATTACAATAGCCGCCATTCTTCTTAGACCTGTGTCTGCTTTGATGGCGGTAGTCTGTAATTATGGCAATAAAGCTTGCGATTAACGGCTTTGGGCGAATAGGGCGTAACATTTTACGCGCTTTGTATGAGAGTGAACGTCGCCACGAGTTCGAGATTGTGGCAATCAATGAATTGGCCAAACCTGAGGGCATAGCCCATCTACTAAAATATGATACTGCCCATGGGCGGTTTTCCTTTCCTGTCGAGCTTCGTGAGCAAGCTTTAGTCGTTGATGGTGATGAAATCGCCTTGTACTGCGAGCAAAACCCGAGCGCTTTGCCTTGGCACCAGCATGACGTTGACATCGTTTTGGAGTGTTCTGGGGTTTTCCATTCCCGTGAGGATGCGCAAAAGCACCTTCAGGCAGGCGCTAAAAAAGTATTGTTTTCTCAACCCGCAGATGCTGATGTTGATGCAACGATTATTTATGGCATCAACGATGATGTGCTTCACAGTGAGCAGCACATTGTTTCCAATGGCTCGTGCACAACAAACTGTATTGTTCCGGTGATTCAAGTATTGGATGATGCTTTTGGCATTGAGTCAGGCGCTATCACCACTATTCATGCGTCTATGCACGACCAACAAGTGATCGATGCGTATCACGATGATTTACGACGTACCCGGGCGGCTAGCCAGTCTATTATTCCAGTGGATACTAAGCTAGCGCGGGGCATTGAACGTATTTTGCCCAAATTTCATGGCCGTTTTGAAGCGATAGCCGTACGTGTTCCAACCATCAATGTGACGGCGATGGATTTGAGTGTCACCGTAAATACTGATGTTTCTCTAGATGATGTTAACCAAGCGATTGCTAAGGCTGTACATGGGCGCTTGGCAGGTATTTTGGATTATACCGAGGAGCCATTGGTATCTGTTGATTTTAACCATGATCCCCATTCTTGTATCATAGACGGTACACAGACACGGGTTAGTCATAAACGGTTGATAAAGTTATTGGTATGGTGTGACAACGAGTGGGGGTTTGCCCATCGTATGTTAGACACCAGTGCAGCCTGGATGCGCCAATAAACGCAAATGAATAAAACGTATAACTAAGGAGAAGAGAATGTCGGTCATTAAGATGGCGGATTTAGATTTAGCCGGGAAGCGGGTGCTGATCCGTGAAGACCTCAATGTGCCAATCAAAGACGGTAAAGTAAGCTCAGATGCTCGTTTGCGTGCGGCGCTACCAAGCATCAAGCTCGCCCTTGAAAAAGGCGCTAAAGTGATGATTATGTCTCACCTTGGCCGTCCTACCGAGGGAGAATATGACCAGGCTTACTCACTGGCTCCTGTAGTTGACTATCTTAACAATGCCTTGTCACAAAATGTCCGTCTTGCCAAAGATTACCTCGATGGCGTAGAGATTGGCGACAATGAAGTGGTTGTATTTGAAAATGTGCGCTTCAATCAAGGCGAAAAAGCCAATGATGAGACCCTCGCAAAACAACTTGCGGCGCTGTGTGACGTATATGTGATGGATGCCTTTGGTACTGCACACCGAGCACAAGCTTCAACCCATGGTGTAGGTCTTCACGCCCCAATCGCCTGTGCTGGCCCCTTACTTGCGGCTGAACTGGAGGCACTCGGTAAAGCACTAGATAACCCGAAGCGTCCGCTAGTTGCGATTGTGGGTGGCTCGAAGGTATCGACCAAGTTAACCGTGTTAGACTCACTGTCAAACGTCGTTGACCAATTAGTGACAGGGGGCGGTATTGCCAATACCTTTATTGCTGCAGCTGGTCACCCGGTAGGTAAGTCTTTGTACGAGCAAGACCTTATTAGCGAGGCTCAGAAACTAACAGAGACCGCTCGCAGTAATGGCGGTGATATTCCGGTGCCAGTGGATGTGGTTGTCGGCAATGAATTTTCAGAGTCTGCGGTCGCGCAACTCAAAGAGGTTGCCGATGTCACCGAAGAAGACATGATTTTCGACATAGGCCCTGATACCGCTAAACAGCTTGGCGATATTATTGCGCAAGCGGGCACGATTGTATGGAATGGTCCAGTGGGTGTGTTTGAATTTGATCAGTTTGGTAATGGCACTCAAAGCATTGCTAAAGCCATAGCCGAATCATCAGCGTTTTCTATTGCCGGCGGCGGTGACACCTTGGCGGCCATCGATAAATACAATGTCGCGGATAAAATTTCTTATATATCCACAGGTGGTGGAGCCTTCTTGGAGTTCCTTGAAGGGAAAAAACTACCCGCAGTTGCTATGCTTGAAGAGCGAGCAAAATAACGAATAATCACCAGGCCGGCCTCTCTCACTTTGCCGGCCTTGTGTTTTGGGCATTAAGCCCTTGCTTGGGGAAACCAAGCTTCATCCCGTTCAAAAACCAGATAGTCTCGGTGCTATCAAAAATTGGAGATAAGCGAAATGGCTTTGATCAGTATGCGTCAACTACTCGACCATGCAGCAGAAAATGGTTATGGCGTGCCAGCCTTTAACGTTAATAACCAAGAGCAAATGCGTGCCATCATGGAAGCGGCTGATAAAACAAACAGCCCAGTGATTGTGCAAGGCTCAGCTGGTGCACGTAAATATGCAGGTGCCCCATTCATTCGCCATATGATCCTTGCTGCGGTAGAGGAGTGGCCTCATATCCCAGTGGTTATGCACCAAGATCATGGTACGTCTCCTGGCGTGTGCCAGCGCTCTATCCAGCTTGGCTTTTCTTCGGTCATGATGGACGGCTCATTACTTGAAGATGGTAAAACGCCTTCATCTTATGAGTACAATGTTGATGTAACCCGTCGTACCGTAGAAATGGCTCATGCTGGTGGTGTATCGGTAGAAGGTGAGCTGGGCGTACTTGGCTCTCTAGAGACCGGTGAAGCAGGTGAGGAAGACGGTATCGGCGCCGAAGGCAAGCTGACACAAGATCAACTGCTTACTGACCCAGAAGAAGCAGCGGATTTCGTTGCTAAAACCAATGTCGATGCGTTGGCTATTGCTTGTGGCACGTCACATGGTGCTTATAAGTTCACCCGCCCACCAACAGGGGACATTCTTGCTATCGATCGTATCAAGGAAATTCACGCCCGTATCCCTAACACTCACTTGGTTATGCATGGTTCATCATCTGTACCACAAGAGTGGTTAGCGATTATCAATGAGTACGGTGGTGAGATCCCAGAGACCTATGGTGTGCCTGTTGAGCAGATTGTCGAAGGCATCAAGCATGGTGTACGTAAGGTGAATATCGATACCGACCTACGTTTAGCTGCAACAGGGGCTATTCGTCGCCACCTAGCGCACAACACCGCGAATTTTGATCCGCGTAAATACCTAGCGGAGGCAACGAAAGCGATGACGGAAATTTGTGTTGATCGCTATCAAGCTTTTGGCACAGCAGGCCAGGCCGACAAGATTAAGCCTATCTCGTTAGATGATATGCACCTTCGTTACTTAAACGGCGAACTGGATGCAAAAATAAAATAGTCGCGTTCACCACTTTAATGAGCCCCGCATAAGCGGGGCTTTTTTATGGATCACTATTTTACTGAGTGGATCATAGTGGGATCATATTTTTATCAACTGCACTGATTATGGGATCACGTTCTTACGCGCTGCTCAGGCAATGAAACTATATGTGGTTGATATTTAAACAAGGTTTGAGCGATATTTGTACACATAAAGAACATCACTTGGTAAGAGTGTGATCTCAGGGCAGATCAATGGGTAAAACTCTGATCCACTGATAGCCAACTTGGTATAAATCTGATCTTGTAACGGCTTAGTTGGTAAGACTATGATCCTTGCTTTTAAGGCCCCTAACGTCTTGATCCCAAGTTTAATTTTGCAGCATTTCCATTGAAGGTGTACGCTTTCATAAAATTGTCACAAAAAGTCATAATAATGACATCAGTAAATTCAGTTCAATAAAGCGAAAGAGATAAACGGAATGTCACGTAAAGTTCTTGTGGTCGATGATGAAGCGCCCATCCGCGAAATGCTGGTGTTTGTTTTAGAACAGAATGGTTTTCAAGCCATTGAAGCTGAGGATTACGACTCTGCCATAGCAGCCATGGTAGAGCCCTACCCAGATATGGTATTACTGGATTGGATGTTGCCCGGAGGCAGCGGTATTCAGATTGCGAAGAAATTTAAACAAAACGATCATACCCGCGCAATTCCCATTATTATGCTCACCGCCCGAGGTGAAGAAGAAGACAAGGTGAAAGGCCTAGAAGTGGGGGCCGACGATTATGTGACTAAGCCATTCTCTCCGAAAGAATTAATGGCACGCATTAAAGCCGTTATTCGCCGTGTGGCACCGACATCACTTGAAGAGGCTATAGAAGTACACGGCTTGCGTTTAGACCCTATTTCTCATCGTGTGACATCCGATGGCAGCGAGTTGGATATGGGGCCTACCGAATTTCGTTTGCTACACTTTTTCATGACCCATCCTGAGCGAGTATATAGCCGTGAGCAGCTACTGGATCATGTATGGGGGACCAATGTTTACGTTGAGGATCGCACCGTTGATGTGCATATTCGTCGCCTGCGTAAAGCAATTGCTCCCATGGGACATGACCGCTTAGTACAAACTGTGCGTGGTGCTGGTTATCGTTTTTCTAGCAAGGTATAACTATCTTTATTGCTCATTGCATCGGCATCAGGCCGATGACACATTGTTTTAAGTAGAGCGAGTCTATGTACCGAGTGGTTAATAAACGCACACTTACCAAGCGTTTAGTTATCTTTTTCTTGCCTTTATTGTTGATAGGCGTGCTAGTAGGCGCGCCTTTTTTGCTTCTATTTTTGGGCGCTATCACATTGTTACTGTGGCATTATCGCCAGCTTTACCGCCTTAGTGATTGGCTTATTAACCAACGTAGCTTTAATCCACCGGAGGGAGAAGGGGCTTGGGAGCAGGTTTTCGAAGGAATTTACCAGCTCCAACAACGCAACCGTAAAAAGCGCAATGAACTGGCTGACTTGATCCGTCGTTTCCGCGAGGGGGCCGAAGCCGTACCTGATGCTGTGATTGTGCTGCAACAGGACTTCAGCATCGTCTGGTGTAACCAATTAGCGCTGCGGTTATTGGGCTTGCAGTGGCCCACTGATCATGGTCAGCGTATAGATAACCTTATTCGACACCCCAAATTTAGCCGCTATATGCAGCAGCATCAATTCAACGATGCCCTTGAGCTTGATTTAACCCACACCGGTGAACAAGTGTTGGAATTTCGGGTGATGCCCTATGCACAATCACAGATCATGATGGTGGTCCGTGATATTACTCGCCTTAAGCAATTGGAGCAGATGCGTAAAGACTTTGTTGCCAACGTATCACATGAGCTGCGTACACCTTTAACTGTGGTTACCGGCTACTTAGAGATGCTTGATGGCGACAACTTACCACCGCCAGCGATGTGGGATAAAGCCCATGGCACGATGATTGAGCAGTGTCAGCGAATGGATAGCTTGGTCAATCAGTTGTTGTCGCTGTCGCGAATTGAAGGAGCACGCAAACACGACAATGATAAACCAGTCAATGTGCCGAAAATGTTGGAAGTTATCGAAGCAGAAGCGACATCGTTGAATCAAGATAAAGGCCACCGCCTGTATTTTGATGTCGATAGCAGCTTAGATATCGTTGGCGCTGCCGATGAGTTACGCAGCGCGTTTTCAAATCTGGTATTTAATGCTGTGCACTACACCCCCGATGAGGGAGAAATTACGGTGCGTTGGTATCGCCAAGACGGTCAGGCGGTCTTTAGCGTGACCGATAATGGTGAGGGCATCGCACCTGAACATATCAACCGTTTAACTGAGCGCTTTTATCGAGTGGATAAAGCGCGAAGCCGGAAAACGGGGGGCTCGGGCCTCGGCCTAGCTATTACTAAACACGTGTTGTCGCGTCACGACTCACACCTGCATATTGACAGTGTTGTCGGTAAAGGCTCGTGTTTTTGGTTCGCCTTTGAACCAAGTTGGTTAGTACCAGCAAAAGAACACGTACAAAATTAGCAAAGTCATAAAACTGTAATACTCAAGTAATTTAACTGTCATCTTGTCAATGCACAATGACAGCAGTTGAAACACGGGAAGAACAAATTGGAGAACCCAATGAAATTTAAAAACTTAGTTGCTGCAATGGGGGTTGCTGTAAGTGCCCTGACAGCAGGTCAGGCAGTTGCTCTAGATAAAGCAATTCCAGAGTACGAAAAAACGAGCGGCATCTCTGGTAACTTTTCATCGGTTGGTTCCGATACGCTAGCAAACATGATGACCTTCTGGGCTGAAGAATATAAGCGTATTTATCCTAACGTCAATATTCAAATCCAAGCTGCAGGTTCATCAACGGCACCACCGGCGCTCACTGAAGGAACGGCAAACTTCGGCCCTATGAGCCGTAAGATGAAGTCAAAGGAAATCGAAGCGTTTGAAAAGCGCCATGGTTATAAGCCGACAGAAATTCGCGTAGCGATTGATGCCTTGGCGGTATTCGTACATAAAGACAATCCCATTGAAGGCTTGCGCATTGACCAAGTTGACGCCATTTTCTCTTCAACGCGTAAATGTGGCGCCAGCGAACAGATTAACCGTTGGGGCGATGTTGGCCTAACGGGTGATTGGGCGGCAAAAGATATTCAATTATATGGTCGTAACTCAGTATCTGGTACTTATGGTTACTTCAAGAAGAAAGCCTTATGTAAAGGTGACTTCCGAAATAACGTAAACGAGCAGCCTGGCTCTGCATCGGTAGTACAGTCAATCTCTTCTTCTGTGAATGCGATTGGTTACTCAGGCATCGGTTACAAGACCTCAGGTGTACGTACGGTGCCACTGGCGAAAAAAGGCGATAAGTTTGTTGATGCAACACTTGATAACGTTGCAACGGGCAAATATCCACTATCACGTTTCCTTTACGTTTACGTGAATAAGCACCCTAACAAGCCACTATCTCCGATCGATGCTGAGTTTGTAAAAATGGTGCTATCACAAACAGGTCAAAAAATTGTTGAGAAAGATGGTTATGTGCCACTTTCAAGCAAAATGGTTGAGCGTGAACTTAAGCGTTTAGGCTTACAGTAACATTGTATCTTTGAATCTTGTTGATTAGTTTAAAGCCCCTCCATGAGGGGCTTTTTTGTGCTCGCTATCCGTGCGTCATGAAGTCAGTATTACCAACAACTTTGTTGAATAAGCTCTTTGATAATACGTTGTGATGGAGCAATACGGTCCATGGCCAAGAATTCATCGGGCTGATGTGCTTGGTTGATGGAGCCTGGGCCCATGACTATGGTTTCACAGCCCAATTGCTGAATAAAGGGGGCTTCAGTGCAGTAGTTCACTGCTATTGCTGGCTGTTGCGAAATCTTTTGCGCCAGCTGCACTAGCGCGCTATCAGTGGTCCCTGCAAAGGCTGGGATCGGGTCATGCATATCAATGACTTCAACGCAGCCAGGGTAGCGAGCAGTGATGTCCTGAGTTGCCGCTAATAACATGGCTTGCAGCTCGACGATACTCAATCCTGGTAACGGGCGCATATCTAACTGTAATTCACAACATCCGCAAATGCGGTTAGCGTTATCACCGCCATGTATGTGACCAAGGTTCAATGTCGGGTAGGGAATGGCAAAATGTTCAATTGAATATTTATTCTTAAGATCCTCTTTTAGAACCAATAATTTTTGAATCACCAAGTGCATCACTTCAATGGCATTGATGCCGCGCTCAGGATCAGAGCTGTGCCCGCTTTTGCCAATGATACGAACCGCCGATGTCATATGCCCTTTGTGAGTAAATACAGGGGTCATATCGGTGGGTTCGCCAATAACGCAGCGAGCCGGTTTTAAGTCTGGATACTTTGCCACTTCTTGGGCGCCAGCCATGGTGGTTTCTTCATCGGCGGTGGCAAGAATAATCAGCGGCTGTTGTTGCTTACTCGCGTTCAACTCAGCGATGGCATTGAGCACAAAAGCAAAGAACCCTTTCATATCGATGCTGCCAAGGCCAAAGAGCTTATTATCTCGCTCGCTCAAAGTGAAGGGGTCCATACTCCAACGGCCTTGATCAAAAGGAACGGTATCGGTATGCCCTGCCAACATCAATCCGCCACTGCCATGGCCACGCTTCGCTATCAAATTAAACTTATCGGCATCAGTACTGAGTGGTTTTATTTCACACGCAAAGCCCAGCTCCTCGCACCAAGATGCCAAGTGTTCAATAACGGCGCGGTTGCTTTGGCTTAATTTCGGATCCAGTGAACTGATCGATGGGGTAGCGATCAACTCCCGGTAAAGGTGCAAAAAGTCGGGAAGAGCCATACATTTCCAAATAATTATTCGCGATTGTTGCATATTAATATAAATGTCTTTATAGTGAATATCAATTCACTTTTTAAGCATAAGTATTGGTTTGGTTATAATGGTTCATCACCCCCTTTGTACGGCGCGACGACGATAAGCCGCTCACCTAGGAAATCCTAGTGTGAGAGTGTGTTGCGTTGGGCATCTCGCCCTTGATTAAACCAAAAAAGAGCATCTTCATGAACATCGTAATTATTGGCGCAAGTGGTTATAGCGGCGCTGAGTTGGCGCAATTAGTTGCCAAGCATCCTCATTTTGTCTTGCAGGGCTGCTATGTCTCTGCCGGGAGTCATGATCGCGATAAAAAACTCAGCGATCTTTATCCTCAGCACCGTGGGTTATTAGACATGCCACTACAGGGCCTAACAGCCGACGCTATAGCTGATATTGGTCAGCATGCGCACGCCGTGTGCCTGTGTACCGAGCACAAAGTAAGTGTTGAATTAGCGCCACAATTTCTCGAGCAGGGTATTAAAGTTTTTGACCTTTCTGGCGGGTTTCGTCTTGCCGATGCCGAACTCTATACCCAGTACTATGGCTTTGATCATCCCCATCCTGAACTATTGCGCCAAGCAGTGTATGGGCTAGCTGAGTGGCAAAACAGCGCCATTATGGATGCACAACTGGTTGCTGTGGCGGGCTGTTACCCAACAGCCAGCCTAAACGCCCTTAAACCGCTTCAACAAGCAGGGCTATTAGCGACGCAGCAAAAAGTGATCATTAATGCCGTATCCGGGGTGACTGGGGCGGGGCGCAAAGCCAATATGAACACGCACTTTTGCGAGGTATCACTGGCCCCTTATGGCGTGTTTAATCACCGCCATACTCCGGAGATTGAACAAGCATTAGGGCATCCAGTGCTATTTACCCCGCATTTAGGAAACTTTAATCGCGGTATCTTGGCAACCATATACGCGCAAGTAAATGTAGGGACCACGCTTAACGACATCACCGATGCTTATCAATGCCTTGCCGATGAACCTTTGATTCGCCTGCTCGGTGCTGGTGGTTTGGCATCAATTAAAGGCGTCGCGCAAACCCCTTATGTTGATATTGGTTGGCACTTGCAACAGCAGCAACTGATTATCAGTGTTGCCATCGATAACTTACTAAAAGGCGCATCAGGTCAAGCGCTGCAATGTATGAACATTAACGCTGGATTAGACCCAACGACTGGTTTGGTATAAAGAGGAAAATAATGACGAGTAGCAACACCACTTGGGTGATCAAATTGGGCGGTGCCCTGTTAAACAGCCCGCAGTCAGTGCAAGCGTTGTTCGCAACCTTGGCGACCATGACCGATACCCGTTTTGTGGTGGTTCACGGCGGTGGCTCACTGGTTGACCGCTGGCTGCACGATGCGGGCTTTGCCACGGCGAAGCACCAAGGTCTACGCATCAGTCCTGCCGAGCAAATGCCCTATATCGTTGGTGCCCTAGCTGGGTGTGCCAACAAACAATTGATGGGAGCAGCGATAGCCAATGGCCTTGAGCCTGCAGGGCTGAGTTTATACGAAGCCGGGGTCAATGCGCAGCAAAAACTCAAGGCACTGGGTCGGGTGGGTGAGTGTAGTCAAGGTGCTCGCTCGGCTATTCCAGCCTTGCTAGAGGTGGGAAAGCTACCCGTGGTGAGCTCAGTTGGTTTTGATGAGCAAGGACAATGGTTCAACGTGAACGCTGATGAGGCCGCAGCGGCAATTGCCAAACAACTTGATGGTGAATTGATTTTTATGACCGACGTTGAGGCCGTATTGGATAAATCCGCTCAGCCGTTACACCAATTAAGTGCTGAGCAAATAGATGAATTGATAGCCCAAGGAGTTATCTCGGGTGGGATGGAGGTCAAAGTAAAGACCAGCCTTCTTGCTGCCCAGCATTTACGACGGGGTGTTTACATTTCGAGCTGGCAAAAGCCAGAGAACTTAGTTGCATTGCTCAATGGTGAGCATGTTGGCACGCAAATTACAATGTAAGCACAGACCATGAAACATGATTTTATTACCGGCCTCGAGCTGGACGACAAAGCTGTACTCGCGCTACTCGCACTAGCGCAAAAAATGAAAGCGCAACCCAATGATTATGCCCAAGCTTTAGCCGGCAAATCGGTGGTTACCTTATTTGAAAAGCAAAGCCTCAGAACTCGCCTAAGCTTCGATATAGGCATCAATAAACTCGGTGGCCATGCGGTCTACTTAGATCAGCAAAATGGCGCCATGGGCAACCGCGAGTCGGTAAAGGACTTTGCTTTGAATATCAGTACCTGGGCCGATGCCATCGTGGCGCGGGTTAATCACCATAGCACAGTGCAAGAGCTGGCACAGTTCTCATCTAAACCGGTGGTGAACTCTTTGTGCGACCTGTACCACCCCTGCCAAGCATTGGCGGATTTTTTAACCTTGCAAGAGGTGCACGGTGAGGTTAGCGAGCTCAAGCTGGCTTATCTCGGCGAGGGCAATAACGTCACCCACTCATTAATGTTGTTGGCCGCCACCCTCGGGACTGACTTCGTGGCTGTATGCCCTAAAGGCAGTGGTCCAGATGCACAAATTGTAAAGCAAGCAGAGCAAATTGCCGCGAGCAAAGGCGCGTCAGTATTAGTGAGTGATAGAGTCGAGGCCGCTGTGGGGGCGAATGCGCTTTATGCCGATACTTGGGTGTCGATGGGGGATGACACCCCGCTCCAGCAGGTTAAAGATAAATATCTGCCTTATCAGCTCAATAAACAGCTGGTGGATATGACCGGCGCGCAAACTATTTTGCACTGTCAGCCAGCGCATCGTGAGTTTGAAATCACCTCTGAAGTGATGGACTCGCCGCAGGCGAAAATTATTCAGCAGGCACAAAATCGTATGTATGCGCAAAATGCCTTGCTATTAACCCTTTTGAACCCAAATTTTTGCTAAGGATCCGAAATGAGCGCAATTAAAAAAGTCGTACTGGCCTATTCCGGCGGACTAGATACATCAGCCATCGTGCCATGGCTAAAAGAAAACTATGACTGTGAAGTGGTTGCCTTTGTCGCCGATGTGGGCCAAGGCGCCGAAGAGCTCGAAGGGGTTGAGGAAAAAGCCATCGCTTCGGGGGCATCCGAATGTTACGTAGTGGATTTAAAAGAGCAGATGGTGGCTGAATATATTTACCCGACGCTCAAAACCGGCTGTGTATATGAAGGCACCTATCTGCTAGGAACGTCAATGGCACGTCCTATTATTGCCAAAGCACAGGTTGAAATAGCCCGCAAAGTGGGTGCCGATGCCCTTTCTCATGGTTGCACCGGCAAAGGTAATGACCAAGTACGCTTCGAGTCCTGTTTTGCGGCGTTGGCACCGGATTTGAAAGTGATTGCACCGTGGCGAGAGTGGCATCTATCAAGCCGGGAGTCGTTACTGGATTACCTAGCGCAGCGAGATATTCCCTGCGCTGCATCGGCAACGAAAATTTATAGTCGTGATGCCAATGCATGGCACATCTCCCATGAGGGTGGGGAGCTTGAAGATCCTTGGTGTCAGCCCAGCGAGCAAGTATGGACCATGACGCAATCGCCTGAGCAAGCGCCAAATGAAGCTGAGTTAGTGACGCTAACCATTCAACGCGGTGAAGTGGTTGCCGTAAATGGAGAAGCGCTGAGCCCCTATCAATGCTTAGTAAAGCTCAATGACATTGCTGCTGTGCACGGGGTTGGCCGTGTCGATATTGTTGAGAACCGTTTGGTGGGTATGAAATCTCGCGGCTGTTATGAAACACCTGGTGGCACGGTGATGATGGCCGCTTTGCAGGCTATTGACGAACTTGTGCTGGATAAAGCGAGCCGTAAATGGAAAGACACTTTTGCCCTAGAGTTTGCGCACTTGGTCTATGACGGCCGTTGGTTTACGCCTTTAAAAGATTCGATTCTGGGGGCGGCCAATGCGTTTGCCGAGCATGCCAATGGTGAAGTGGTGGTGAAACTATACAAAGGTCAGGCAATCGCCGTACAAAAGCAGTCAGAAAACAGCTTATACAGCGAAGACTTTGCCACTTTTGGCGAGGACGATGTGTATGACCAGTCTCATGCCGAGGGCTTTATACGGCTATTTTCACTTTCAAGCAGAATTGCAGCACTGAAGAAGTAACGAGGAGAGCAACAATGGCATTATGGGGCGGGCGCTTTTCATCTGGACCGGATGAAGCATTTAAACAGTTTAATGATTCATTACCATTTGACTATGTCATGGCGGAGCAAGACATTATTGGTTCAGTGGCGTGGGCCGGCGCGCTAAATCGTGTGGCGGTACTCAACGATGATGAACACCGACGTTTAGTTGCGGCGCTGTATGAGTTGTTGGAGCAAGTGCAAGCGCAGCCCGAAAGTGTGGCTATCAGCGGTGAAGAGGATATTCACTCTTTTGTTGAAGCTGCGCTGATTGATAAAGTGGGTGACCTCGCGAAGAAGCTACACACTGGCCGCAGCCGTAATGACCAAGTCGCTACCGACTTTCGTTTGTGGTGCAAAAAAACGGCGGCGACAGTCAGTGAAGCCATTAGTGAGACCAAGAATGCACTGATCGCCTTAGCCGAGCGAGAGCTGGGCACCGTACTGCCTGGCTACACTCATTTACAGCGCGCTCAGCCGGTACTTTTTAGTCACTGGTGCATGGCCTATGTGGAAATGCTAGAGCGCGATAGTAGTCGCCTTAATGATGCGGTTCAGCGTATGGACCAATGCCCACTTGGAAGTGGTGCGTTGGCGGGCACTGCCTATGCCATTGACCGCGAGCATTTGGCGCAAGATCTTGGTTTTGCAGCGCCGACTCGTAATAGCTTGGATGCGGTTTCTGATAGAGACTTTGTGGTCGAGCTGCTGAGCGCAGCATCCATTTCGATGTTGCACTTGTCACGTTTTGCTGAAGATTTAATTTTCTACAATTCTGGCGAAGCCGGTTTTATTGAGTTGGCGGATAACGTTACCTCCGGCTCATCGTTAATGCCGCAGAAGAAAAACCCCGATGCTTTAGAGTTGATTCGCGGTAAAACAGGGCGTGTCTTTGGTGCTATGAGTGCGATGATGATGACGTTAAAGTCGCTGCCTTTAGCCTACAACAAAGACATGCAAGAAGATAAAGAGGGGCTTTTCGATGCGCTGCCGACTTGGCTGGCATGTTTACATATGGCGCAAGCATGCGTAAACGGCATTAAGGTCAATAGTGATAAGACTAAAGCCGCCGCTCAAGGTGGGCATGCGAATGCCACCGAGCTCGCTGATTATTTGGTGGCAAAAGGGATCCCGTTTCGTGAAGGGCATCATGTTGTTGGGCAACTGGTGCAGCTGGCAATTTCAGAAGGAAAAAGCCTTGAGCAGTTGAGTTTGTCCGAATTTCAATCGGTGTGCGATGTTATTGCTGAAGATGTTTATCCTATGTTGGCACTCGATGCCTGTTTGGCCGCACGTAAGGCCCTAGGTGGAACATCGCCAAAGCAAGTGGAATTCGCCATTAAGCAAGCTAAACAGCAAAGTACAATTAAAGTACGTGATGCCAATCTGCATGATGTTGAAGCTATCAGTGAGCTGGTGCAATATTGGGCCAAGGTAGGAGAGAACTTACCCCGTGCTAAAAGCGATATGGTGCATTCCATTAATGAGTTTGCCGTGACCGAAGTGAATGGCCAGGTAACAGGCTGTGCGTCGTTGTATATTTATGATACCGGCCTAGCGGAGATTCGCTCATTAGGGGTTAACCCCGATACCGGAGTAAAAGGGCAGGGGCGTTTATTGGTTCATCACCTGTTAGTGAAAGCCAAAAAATTGGCGCTTAAAAGAGTGATTGTACTTACGCGTGTACCGGATTTCTTTGCTAAACTTGGGTTTGCAGACAGCAGCAAAGAGAGCCTCCCTGAAAAGGTGATGAAAGACTGTGAACTATGTCTGCGTAAAGATAACTGTGACGAAGTTGCTATGGATTTCTACCTACACCAGCATCATTCTGTGGGTGATATACCATGTAAAAACGTTGCTTAGTTGGGGCTTCTGAGCGTGTCAAGAAATATTGGCACGCGTGGTGCATAAGCTTAAAGTGAGTTGCTAAGAAATTGCCTTTGAAGTGTGACGTGTGTACCCAAAGCATGTTAAGTTAGGTTTGCTTAGCAAATAATTAACAGAATTTTAAAGGAGTTAACATCATGCAAGTTAATGCTAATGCTCAACTACAAACACAGGCTTACACTAAGTTACAACAACAAACGCAACAGCCTACCGCACAAACTACTAGCACCCAGACGTTACAATCTGATACAGTAAGTTTATCAAGTGATGCTGTCGCTGCTAGCCAAGCTGAAATCCAGCGCGGCGGTGGAACCGTAATCACAGATCGTAAAAAGGAAAACTAGGACTTTAACGAGATGGCGGATGTATTTTGAAAAAAGTCTAGGCATATTTATGGGAGCCTTTGTCGTATGGGGCTTCCTAATGGCTTTATTCTTTAATTTGATGCTCAAAGCATACAAGGCAAAAAATGACCCCAAACTTTTGTGGTGCAGTTTTGTCATGGCCGTTTCTTATGTAACTAGCGACCACTTTTTCGACTTTTTCTCCACAATTGAAACCTACTTTACTTGGTTTGTTTACGACATAGTTACTCTTTTAGCCATTCTGCCAGTGTTTTTGATCAAGAGGACTACAAGCGTCTCACCAGGTGTAATATATGTCACTATTGGGTTAGTTATAAATTCGATTCTGTTTCTGGGGATGCACGTAGACCTTGTCTACTTAAATGTAGATAGCCAGCCTTGGTGGTTTTGGAGTTTTTACTCGATAACAGTAAACCTATGTGATTTGGCTATGATAGTTGCTCTTATTGTAGATAAAGATATCTTGGGAATTCTACTGATTAAAAGGACTTTAAAGAAGCAATTGTTAAATTTTCAGCCTTCAAGCTGGTTTGGCAATAAATGCTGTCATATCGAGGCTTCTTAATATCAAACCTAATTAGTACTTTTATAGAGTGGGGCTTGATGATGGCTTTGCTCTACAACTTAGTGGCTTTCTCAGACAAAGCAATTCGTAAAAACTCACCTATAGCCATTTGCTTAATAGTTAATATTTCATACCTTAGCACTACATTTATGCCAAATGTTAGTAAGGTATATATGTATTACATTCTTGCAGAGCTTATTACTATAGGCTGCATATGGCTAGCTTACAGACTCTTCTTTACAAGCAAGCCCTATGCTTATTACTACGTATTAACAGCCTTATCTATCAATGCTTGCCTGCACTTAACAGTCCATATAGATATTTGGGAGCTTGGTAATGTAGAGCCTTGGTGGTTATGGGATTTGTACACTTATGGCGTAAATACCGTTGATATTATAGTCATACTGTCTTTCATCATTTGGCGAGATTTTCTCGGTCTATGTCGAATAGGGCGGTTTTTAAAGGCCTCTCTGGCACCAAAGAAAGTAGGTGATAACGGGTAACGTTACCACCGGTATATTTAGCCGAGCTTTTCTTTCAGAGCAGCGGCGACTTGCGGTACAACAAACTCAGAAACATCACCGCCATGTAAGGCAACCTCTTTAACTAAGGTCGATGAGATAAACGAATTCTCCTCTGCGGGAGTCAAAAATACGCTTTCTAAGTCGGGGTTCAAGCGGCGATTCATATTGGCCAGTTGGAATTCATACTCAAAGTCGGATACCGCACGAATGCCTCGTACTAATACATTCGCTTTATGATTTTTAGCTAAATCAGCAAGTAGACCACTAAAGCCAATGACTGTGACATTGCCAAGGTCGGCGACAATTTGCTTTGCTAACTCCACTCTTTCTTCAAGGCTAAAGCAAGGCTTTTTATTCGGGTTATGAGCCACCGCAACAATGACGTGATCGAACATTTTAGCGGCGCGCTCAATAAGGTCTAAGTGACCATTAGTAAGGGGGTCAAAGGTCCCTGGGTAGATAGCCGTTACCTGCATATGATTCTCTGTTTTTATGTAATGCAATGGCCGCATTTTAGCAGTCTTTATGTGAGTTGCCAGTGCAAACTCAACTCTCAGCCATGTGATAAATTGTTAACTGTGACTAAGATGTTTATACTGCTCACCTGCAATCAGGGTGGGGAAGTAATAATGAGTACCAAGGACCGCATAATTCAAGCCAGCATTGAGCTCTTCAATAGCCATGGTGAGCGCGCTATCACAACAAATCATATCGCAGCCCATTTGCAAATCAGCCCTGGAAATTTGTATTACCACTTTAAAAACAAAGAAGACATCATTCGCCATATCTTTAAGTTGTACCGTCAGCACTTAGATACTCAGTTTAAGCCGATTAATCATGATGAGCCGGTGATGGCGCAACTTAGCCATTATTTCGATGCCTTGTTTGAGCTCATGTGGAAATTTCACTTTTTCTACGACAACATGACCGACATTTTGTCTCGCGATGCCGAGCTTAAAGCTGATTATATCGCTTTCCAACAACGCTTGTTTGACCAGGTAACCGACATTGTCTTGGCGTTAGGTGACAACGGTATTCTCAACGTCGATGAAGAGCAAGCGGCAGAGTTAACTCATATGTTAAAGCTGACAGTCAGCTTCTGGACTCCTTACATCAAAGCGCGTCGCCAAAGCGGCGAGCTGAATCGCGGCGATATCTATCAAGGCTTGTTGAAAATAATCACCTTGTTTATGGCTTTTACTACCGCAGCTGGGCGTGAGCCTTTGGGATTGTTAAAGCAACACTATCAGCAGCGCCAAGCGCAAATACAAACGTCACCCTCCACGCATAGTTAAGCTATTATTTCCGAAGGCGAGCGGTTTTTGCTATAATCGCGCGCTTTGGTGAATCTTCCGCCACTTTCTCATTCAGAAGTGTGGCTTTATCTGTGTGCTGTGAGTTAAGTCATGATCAAGTTTATTGTTAAATTGCATCCCGAAATTGCGATAAAAAGTAAGTCCGTTCGTAAACGCTTTACCAAGGTGTTAGAGAACAACATTAAGATCATGATGCGACGCATTGATGAGCAGGTAAAGGTGCGCAACAACTGGGATAACCTCACGGTTGAATCGGCATTAACCGATGACTCAGTGCGCCGGAAAATGGCTGACAGCCTCGGGCGTATTCCTGGTATCGTGCAATTTAATGAAGTAAAAGAAATAGAATTCACCACTATTGATGAAATTTACCAGCAGGCACAGCAACTTCTTGGCGATGAAATTGCCGGTAAAACCTTTTGTGTGCGCTGTAAACGCCAAGGTAAGCATGACTTCTCCTCGAGCGATGTCGAACGTTATGTTGGCGGCGGGCTAAACCAGCATGTACCCGGTGCTCGGGTTAAGCTTACGCGGCCTGAGGTAACGGTAAAGATCGAAATTAAAGACCAGCGCGCGTACATTGTCACCCAAGCGCACCGAGGCATGGGTGGATTTCCGTTGCCAACTCAAGAAGATGTGTTATCGCTGATGTCTGGTGGCTTTGATTCTGGGGTGGCCAGCTACCAAATGATCCGCAAAGGGGCGCGTACGCACTTCTTGTTTTTCAATCTTGGCGGCGCGGCCCATGAAATTGGCGTGAAGCAAGCAAGCCATTATCTTTGGTCACAATATAGCTCGACCCACAAGGTTAAGTTTATCACCGTCGACTTTGAGCCGGTGGTTGCTGAGATTCTAGAAAATGTCGAAGATTCGCAAATGGGTGTGGTGCTCAAGCGCATGATGATGCGTGCTGGTAGCATTATCGCTGAAAAGCTGGGGATTCCAGCCCTCGTTACTGGTGAAAGTATTGGCCAAGTATCAAGTCAAACTCTGGCAAACTTAAGTGTTATTGACCGAGTGACCGATACGCTGATCATTCGCCCACTTATCCAACATGATAAGCAAGATATTATTGATATTGCTCGCGCCATTGGCACCTCCGAGATGGCCGAAGCCATGCCCGAGTACTGTGGCGTGATTTCGCGCAAACCGACGGTGAAAGCCAAGCTAGAAGTAATTGAGCAGCAAGAGCAGCAGTTTGATTTCGAGGTTCTCGAAACCGTGGTTGATAATGCTCGAGTGATGGATATTCGCGATATTGATACTCAAGCTAAAGAAGAGGTCAAGGAAGCAGAGTCGGTATCACAGTTGCCGACGGATGCGGTGGTGCTGGATATTCGCTCACCCGAAGAGGAAGATGCTCAGCCGTTAGAGATTGACGGGGTAAAGGTCAAACACTTGCCGTTTTACCGTTTAGCGACTCAGTTTGGCGACTTAGATCAGAGCAAAGAATACTATCTGTACTGTGCTAAAGGGGTGATGAGTCAACTACAAGCATTGATCCTGCACGAAAACGGCTTTAACAATGTGAAGGTATATCGCCCATAATTCGCCGATAATACAGCTCATTGATAGGCGCGCTGAGGCTAAGCTGGCGCGCCGAGCTGGCAATAAAGCCACACATGGCTGCTATTTCTGTCTCCCTTCCCAATAACTTATCCTGCAACATTGAGCAGCGGTTGCCCGCTGTGAGGCGCATTACTTGATAGGCGCTGTCGAGACTTTGCGGCAGCGATAATTCAACTCCCTGCGCTTTAGCTACGGCAATGGCCTCCTGCAGCAGTGCAAAGACATCACTGGCATAACAGGGAGCGGCGACATCACCATTGCGCAGCTGATACCAGGTTGCTATGGGGTTTATTGCCAAATTCACCAGTAATTTTTGCCATCGCGCATGGGTAATATCATCACTCCCGGTCAGAGCGGGGATTAATCTCTGCCACTGCTTTAATTGCGCCTTAAAGCTTTGCTGCGCGCAGGCATTGACGGCTCCTATCACGGAGTCACCCTGACTGACATGGACGACATGCTTATCATCGGCTTTATAAGCTGCTTGCTGGGTGAGCATAAAGAATAACCCCTGTTGAGGAGTCAGTTGCTGTTTAAGTGGTGCTAGGTCGCTCATGCCATTATGGCTAATAATAATATCTGCATCGAGGGCCAAATAAGGGCGAAACTGCGCCAGCGCCGCTTGCAGCTGATGCGCTTTAACGAATAGCCATAACTCGGTAATTGGCTCACACGGCTTTAAACAAGCCGTGGCTGCCACGGGGCTTTTTTGCTGCCCATGGCAATAATAAAAAGTGCTAGGATGAGAAGGTTTCACCAACAGCTTTACCGTTCGGTGTTGCCCAATTAAATGGGCAAATGTGAGGCCGAGTGCCCCCGGCCCGATAAGGTAAGTAGGCGCTAAGCCTTGGCCCGTTGTTTCTGCCATAGGTAGTGAATCACAAAGTAGCTGGCCGCGCCTGCAGCGTCGGCGAGAAAGTCATAAAAAGATGCCTGCCTGTAGGGCAGCATATCCTGCATCCACTCAATTGCTCCGCCGTATAATAACAACAATATCACCTGGACAATAAAGGGAATCCTAAAGGCTTTATCCATAATAAAGGCAAGCACGAAGAAAATACCAAAGTGAGCAACCTTGTCGACATGAGGGAAAAGCTGCGTAACAGAGCCTTTTACTTCTTGAACAAATAGCAGGGTGCAGACCACCAATGTGATTAGAAACAACCCCTGATAAACTCTGCGCGTCACTTTACTTTACCTTTATTACTGGTGAAATCGCAGGCAGTATAACAAACTGTAAACTGAATTCACTGTGTATCAGTGCACAAAAATACCGATCTCGGGGTATAATCCTCGAAACGACAAGCCAGTTACGGAGAATTTCATGCCTTCATTTGATATCGTTTCTGAAATCGAAATGAGCGAAGCAAAAAATGCGGTCGAAAACGCTAAACGCGAACTCGAAACCCGCTACGATTTTCGCGGCGTAGATGCCAAGATAGAACTAAAAGATGAACTTATCGAACTTACCGCAGAAGCCGAGCAACAGGTGATGCAATTATTTGATATGTTTGCCAGTAAGGCGTCAAAACGCGGCTTAGATGTAAACAGCTTTGAGATTCAAAAAGCTGATTTGCACGGTAAATACGTCACCCGCCAAGTTACAATGAAACAAGGCATTGCTAAAGATATCGCGAAAAAGTTGGTAAAGCTGATTAAAGACAGCAAAATCAAAGTTCAGGCCGCCATCCAAGGTGAAGAAGTGCGAGTCACCGGGAAAAAGCGCGACGATTTACAACAAGTAATGCAATTAGTACGCGAAGCCGAGTTAGGTCAGCCCTTTCAATTTAAGAACTTCCGCGACTAAATACCTCTCAAGCCAAGTCATTCGCACTTGGCTTTTTTACTGGTGAAGTAAATGCCATGGTCACTTATCTAGTTATAGATGTTTAGACGTCCATTGACTTTATTGTCATCAGTCCTCAAAATAGCGCCACCTTGTTATGGTGCCCGCAAGCGCAAAGCGCAGTTAAGCCACTGGGATAATCGGGAAACAGGTGAAAAGCCTGCACTGCCCCCGCAACGGTGATGTGAGCCTAGCTCATTCAGTCCGGAGACCGGCCATAACACATATTTCATTACATTTTCCTGTGCGGTGGGCGCAGGTATAGGGACTAACATGTATAACAAAACCAAAGTCGCTGCAGGCATAGCGGCACTTTTCTCCGGCGCGGTATTTGCGCAGCAGCAACAGTCTATCGAGCGATTGACCGTCACCGCTAATAAGTTCGAACAACCTATCGAAAATGTGCTCGCCAGTATCGATGTGATCACTCGTGCAGACATCGAGCGCCTTGGCGTACGTGATTTGCCGGCGTTATTATCTAATTATGCCGGGGTCGATATTGTCCGCAGTGGCGGCCAAGGTCAAAGTACCAGCCTCTTTATTCGTGGGGCGGCTAGCAGCCACTCTTTGGTTATTGTTGATGGGGTTCGTGTTGGTTCAGCCACAACAGGGTATAAGGCGCTCTCTAGTGTGCCACTCAATAGTATTGAACGAGTCGAAGTGATCCGTGGTGCCCGCGCTGCATGGTATGGCTCAGACGCCTTAGCCGGGGTCATCAATATTGTCACCCGAGACGGCGATAGCCAGAGCGTGAGTGTACAAAGTGGCAGTGACAACTACGTGAATGCGCAAGGTGCTTTTGCTTTTCGCCAAGGAGCGTTCAATGCGGCATTCAACCTTGGTTATGAGCACACCGACGGTTTCGACGTCACCACTGGGCAAGACCCAGATGAAGATGGCTATGAAAATCAAAACCTCGGTGCGCGTTTCGGCTATGATCTCGGCGATTATGGTGTGCTAGAGTTGTTAGGGCAGTACAGTGAAGGCTATGTCGAATACGACACTAGCTTTGGTGATGATTACACCGATTTTGAAAAATATCATGTGCAACTGGGTTGGCGTAAAAACCATGGTGCCTTTGCTCACAAGCTACAAACCAGTCTCGCTCAAGATGATGAGATTAATACTCAGCAACATGGCGCGCCGGGTTATCGTGGCAATGAGTACAGCACTGCACGAGATGAGCTAAGCTATCAGCTTAATTATGTCTTTAGTCCAGCTATCACTGTCAGTGGTGGCGCCGATTACTACTATGAAGACATTAGCGACTCCTATAGCAGCTCGGCGACACCTGAGCAGCCTGCGTCCGGTTTTACCGTGCAAACGCGTAATAATAAAGGTGTGTATGTGGGAGGCTATTATGATGGCCAGGCATTTAATACTAATGCCGTTGTGCGTCATGATGATCATTCACAATTTGGCGGCCACTTCACCTACAACCTAGCGGCGGGTGTGCCGCTAAGTGACATTGCGACGTTTCGCGCCAGCTACGGCACGGCGTTTAAGGCTCCCTCGTTTAATGACGCCAGCTCCATTTGGGGCAGCAACGATGCTTTGCAACCTGAAGAGTCAAACAATGCGGAGCTCGGTCTGCGCCTTGATTTGCAATCTGGGCAATACGATATCGCCTTGTATCAAAACCAATTCGATAACCTCATCGCATGGGGCAACAACGGCCCGGAAAATATCGCTAAAGCGAGTTTTGAAGGCGTTGAGTTGAGTGCACAAGTGCAAGATATGTTTGGTATCGATCACCAGCTTAACTTTAGTTATGTTGACGCCGAAGACGACAATACCGGGCAAGCGTTGGTGCTTAGAGCCGAAAAAACTCTCAATTGGTCCGTAGGTAAGCAATTCGACAAATGGTATGTCGGTGCACAACTGCAGTATCGCTCCGATAGGTTAAGTTACTATCGTACTGACTTGCCAAGCTATACTTTGGTGAACCTCAATGCTCGCTATCAATTGTTACGCGACCTCACGTTCACCTTCGGTGTTGATAATCTCACTGACAAAGAATATATCACCAACGTGGCGGCCACGGATTGGAGCACGGGTGAGGTCACCTCTGCGTATCGCGGTGCTGAGCGCAAGGTATACGCTGGATTGCAATTCGATTTGTAGCCGTGCAAAAAAGCCTCCTAAATGGAGGCTTTTTTCATTGTTTTACAGCCGTCATGATATGAGCGAGTCACGAAAGGTGTGCTCGAATTTCTCTATTTTTGGGGCTATTAAGATACTGCAATAACCTTGGTTCGGATTTTCGCTGTAATAGTCTTGATGATAGTCCTCAGCGGGATAGAATCTTGATGCGGGACTGACTTCGGTTACAATTTTTGCGGCGCTATGAGTTTGTAGCTGCGCTATCATCGCTTCGCTCTGCTGCTTTTGGACGCTATCGTGGTAATACACCACACTGCGATATTGACTACCAATATCATTGCCTTGACGGTTAAGCTGCGTGGGGTCATGAAGCGTGAAAAACATCGCCAACAGGGTGGTGTAATCTATCACAGCGGGGTCAAAGTGCACTTGCACAACTTCTGCGTGACCGCTTTCGCCGCTGCATACCTCACGGTATGTTGGTGAAGTGCTGTGCCCACCGGTATAACCCGATTCAACCTTATGTACGCCACGAACGCGGCGAAAGGCTGCATCGATGCACCAAAAACAACCGCCGCCAAAGGTGGCTGTGTGTAAATTTGTCATACTAACACCTCGATGTATTTACCCTTTTAACAGTAGAACGGCCGTATGATGTCTATCGCTCACCTGCGAGGGGAATACCCTCGCAGGTGAGCATTTCTCGTGCACTATTGCTCTTTAAGCGGGTTGTCTTGTTGCTGTTTTGCCAAGCGTTGCTGTAAATACTCTGGTGACTGAGTATGACGAGCAAGAGCATAGTAAGCACTGGGTACTACGAACAAGGTGAGTATGGTCGCGATGCTTACCCCGGTAAAGATCACCACACCAATAACCATGCGGCTTTCTGCTCCAGGGCCACTTGCTAGCACTAAGGGCACCGAGCTCATCACCGTGGTTAGCGATGTCATAATAATAGGGCGCAAACGTTGTGTGGCAGCTTGGATTAGCGCTGTTTGAAATTCCAGACCCTTATCACGCAACTGGTTGGCAAATTCAACAATAAGAATACCGTTTTTGGCGCTTAAGCCAATAAGCATAACGATACCAATTTGGCTGTAAATATTGAGGGTCAAACCGGTTATATGCAACCCAAATAACGACCCAGCAATCCCCAGTGGTACAGTGAGCATGATCACCAAGGGGTGAACAAAGCTCTCAAACTGTGCTGCCAATACCAAGAAAGTCACCGTTAATGCCAGAATAAAGACATACACCATGGCGGAGGCGCCTTCATAGAACAACTGTGACTCCCCTTTATAGTCAATGGCGCCATCAATATCATTTTCCTCGGCAGCCACTTGGTTTAAGAAACTTAAGGCTTCCTCTAAAGTGTAGCCGCTAGCGAGGTTGGCACTTAAGGTAATAGCGCGCATACGGTTGTAACGATTCAACCTAGACGCTGTGGCTTCTTCAGAGATACTGATTAAGCTATCAAGAGGCACCAGTTGCCCGGAGCGTGAGTTTACATAGATATTAGAGACATCTTGTGGGCTGGCAAAGTCTTGTTTCTCGCCCTTTAAAATCACATCATACTCTTCACCACGGTCAATAAAGGTGGTAACACGGCGTTGCCCGAGCATCGTCTCCAAGGTGCGGCCTATATCAGAGACAGAGACCCCTAAGTCGGCGGCTTTGTTCTTATCGATACTGACCAAAAATTGTGGAAAGGTCTCTTTATAATCGTGATCGATACGCACTAACCCAGGGTTTTTCTCTGCCCGAGCAATAATGCGGTCACGCCAGTCGGCAAGCTCGTCATAATCATTGCCTTGCAAAACAAACTCAACAGGGCGCGAAGAGCCGCCGCCGCCAATGCCACTGCGCATGATGGCAAAGGCGCGAATATCCGTTACTTCACGCATTTTGCCACTGATCTCATTCATTACCGTCCAGGTATCGCGTTTGCGCTCGCCCCAATCAGCCATGCCGATAATCGCAACGCCACCTTGACCACCCCAACCTGGCACTCGGACCAGAACACGATTGAGTTCACCCGAGTCAACATACGGCAACAAGCGTTGCTCAATTTTATCCATATTGGCGGCGTTGTTTTCATAGCTTGCGCCTTCTGGGCCGTTCATCATCACAAAGAAGGTGCCTCGGTCTTCCTTAGGTGTCAGTTCAGATGGAATCTGCTGAAACAGCAGATAACTGGCAAGGCCCGCTAGCATCAGCACCACGGCCAACATTTTTGAGCGTCGAACATTGCCCTCAAGAGTGCGAGCATAAGCGCCTTCAAGTTTTGCAAATTGACGGTCCATCCATTGACTAAACCGGCCCTCGCTTTCACTTTGCTTCAGCACTTTCGAACACAGAGCTGGGGAAAGTGTGAGTGCGGTGATACTGGAGAAGAACACAGCTGCGCTCACCGCCATGGCAAACTCAGTGAATAAAGCGCCGATACGGCCATCCATAAAGACTAAGGGCACAAATACGGAGATCAGTACCAGCGTGGTTGCGACAATGGCAAAACCCACTTCGCGGGCACCGCGATACGCGGCGAGTAAACGAGGCTCACCGAGCTCAATACGGCGGTGAATATTCTCCAACATCACAATGGCGTCATCGACCACCAAACCGATAGCAAGCACCAGTGCCAACAGGGTTAGCAAGTTGATAGAGTAGCCCATGGCAAGTAAAAACATAAAGCTGCCAACTAAGGCTACAGGGACGGTGATTGCTGGAATTAATGTGGCGCGCACGTTGCCTAAGAACAGGTAGATAACCAAAACCACTAAGGCCATTGATATGGCCAACGTACGATACACCTCATCAATAGACTCTTTAATGAAAATCGAGGAATCATAGCTGTCTTCGATGGTGGTACCTGGAGGCAAGTTGCGTTTGATGTTTTCTAATTCTTTGCGAGCGTTTTCCACCACGGTGAGGGTGTTAGCCTTTGCTTGTTTAACCACACCTAGGCCAATCATGTTGCGGCCATTACCACGGAATAAACTCTCTTCGTCGGCGGCTTCAAGCTGTACATCGGCGACTTCGTTTAAACGCACGAGATAGCCATCATCACCACGAGCAATAACCAAGTTTTGAAAGTCAGTAGGACTTATATAGCTACGCGCGGTACGGACCGAAAAATCACGATCAACAGACTCGATTTCCCCTGCTGGCAGCTCTACGTTTTCAGCTCGCAAAACTTGCTCAATATCGCTGGCTGTAACGCCCCGTGCCGCCATGGCCTCGCGGTCTAGCCAAATCTTCATTGCATACTGGCGTTCACCACCCACTCGAACATTGGATACGCCGTCAACAACCGCAAGGCGATCAACAATGTAGCGCTGGGCATAATCGGATAGCTGCAAGGTATTCATGGTTGAGCTATTGAGTACAAACCAGGCAATAGGACTTTCATCGGAATTGGATTTGGATACTTCCGGAGGTCTAACTTGGTCGGGGAGGTTGTCCAGAGCGCGCGACACACGCTCTCGCACATCATTAGCCGCCGCATCGATATCTCGGTCAATATTAAACTCGATGGTGATATTAGAGCGGCCATTGCGCGACGAGGAGGTGATACTTTTTATGCCTTCAATCCCGGAGATGCGGTTTTCAATTACTTGAGTAATTTTAGTTTCGATAATTTCCGCAGAAGCACCAGTGTAGTCAGTACTGACGCTGACAATGGGACTATCGATATCTGGATACTCTCGAAGGGGCAGCATGGAGAATGCCACTAACCCGAAGGTCAGTAATAAAAGGTTGATTACAATCGCAAAAACCGGACGCTTAACAGCCGTGTCGGTGATTCTCACAGCGCAGCCTCCTCAACAGTCACGGCTGAGCCTGAGCGCAGTTTAATAATGCCTTCTGTGACCACTTGATCGCCACTGCTTAGACCCTCACTGATGCCTACCCAACCGTTATAGCGCTTATCGATTCTCACCTCGACCTCTTTGGCTACACCTTCCACAATTTGAAAAACGAAGTGTTTGTTTTGGCGCGGAATAATGGCCTTTTCTGGTACCAATAAGGCCTCATAGGTTTGCAATTCCAGCTGCGTGCCCAGTAACATACCTGGGCGCAAGATATTGTCTTCGTTGGCAAAGCTGGCGCTAATTGGCACGCTACGGGTGTTGGTGTCGATACGAGAGCTGACATGAGACACTTTGCCGGTAAACAGCTTATTTGGGTAAGCGTCACTGCGTGCAGTTACTGTCATTCCCACACCCAGCTGCGCAAGGTATTTCTCTGGCACATTAAAGTCGACTTTAATTACGCTGATGTCATCTAACGTAGTAATTTCAGTGTTGGTGCTCACGAATGCCCCTTTAGACACCATGCGTTTACCTAGCACTCCCGAAAAGGGCGCGGTAACACGCATTTCCGCGAGTTTGGTTTTAGCAGCTTCAAGTTGAGCCTGGGTGGCTTCAAATTTTGCTAGTTGCTCTTCTAACAGTGACTTTGCCGTGGCTTGTGAGCGGGCCAGCTCGGTCAAACGATTCAACTGCCGTTCTACTTCAGAGAGATTGGCTTGCAGCTCCTTGACTCGCAACTGTTCCTCAGTATCTCGTAATTGCACCAGTCGTTGTCCTGCTTGCACTTTGTCGCCATCATCAAAATGGATACTGTCGATATAGTCACTTTGGGCGCTTTTAATGTATACGGCTTGGTTTGCTCGCGCGCTGCCGATACCATCAACGGTGATAGCTCGGCTGTCTTTGGTCACGGTATGAGCTTGCACGCGAGTTGATTGAGCGCCCATATTGGGTTGCTGTGATTGTCCTTTGGGCAGATATAAGTAAATACACAGCCCTAAGAAAATGATAATAATGACAGGGAAAAGTGCCTTGCCCGAATGCCTACTGTGGTTCATCGACGGTACCTATGGTTTCTCGGCTGAAAAAGGTGAGAGCTTAGTTTACAAACTTGCGCTCTAACACATAGACCGCCAATCCTGTATTTTTGTGTGTTAACCGAAAATTCAGCAAAATGATGCACTGTGTTCCCAATTTGCCGCATTTTTGTAACCTTTGCCTACCCTTGCTGCGTATAAAACTCGCAAATTATACGTACAATAGGAGTATACGTAGTGGCACCAAAAAGAGAGCGTATGAGTAATAAAAAAACACCCCCTAATACGCAGCCCTCAGAACAGGGGGGCGCCAACCGATACGCGAAAATTCGTGCTCACAGTGCGCGCCATGGCAGCGAAATACTCATTACCAGCGCGATTGTCTTGGTTTTCTTGGTGTTGTTTATACAGTTTAAAAGCGCTGACATATTGATAGCGGAGATCTTCTTACTGAGCGCTGCTTTAGTTGGCATGCTAGTGGGGTACTTAAAGCTGAGAGAGCCGTTTTACAGCATTTTTCTCGACAAACAGAAACTTAGCTATAATCATAAATACGGCTGGTGGCAGCTGGATGTCGATAACGTACAACAGGTCGGTGTGGTGAGTATCGACCAAGCAATGCAGACGCTCGAGTTAAATGTTGTGGGCCTAAGCTTGAAGCGAGAAGATGAGTTCTTAAATAAGCTTTCACCCCGGTTGGCGGGCCGTTTGCTGGTGGAGCAACGTCATTATTTGCTGCAGGCGATCAAAGCGTATTGCCGCGATGGCAATGAATGCCCGCCACAGTGGTTGGTTGAGGATACCGAGTACGTCAGCCAGTCGGGGCAAAAATATACTGGATTATTAGCTATGTTTGCTAATAGAATGAAGAACTTAAAATTTTTGACTGGGTATGAAATATTAATACCCGCTGCTATGTTAGACCGTGATATTTGGGCGTTCAGCTATTTATTACATAGATGGCAACGCGACCCGGCTAACACTGTGGTGCAGTTGCAACAGCAACTCAATAGCCACAGTAGCAAGTAGACAGGATAAGACATATGTCTGACGATAGAGCATTTATAAAAAGTGGTCGTAATACCATCATTCATAAAATTAAGAAGCTGGATTTAGTCATAGTTAATGGCGAAGAGCAGCCAAAAATTAAAGTGACTCAGCACGGCCTAGAGCCCTTTAAAGAAGAGCTTCCCAAAAATCGTCGAGAGGCTAAAGAGCGCTATCTTGAGATGGTGTACATTGCCAGTCCGGATGTTTTTGCAGAAGAAAAACGCTTGCTTTTTATTCAAGCTTTGGATGGGCGAGAATACAAAGTCGATTACTCCAAAGTTGGTACTAAACTATTTGTTCGTATTCACCAAGACAGTTATTTATAACAACTGATAAATGCGGTTTGTCGATGATGTTGGCAAGCAACTTGCGTTGGTAGGGCTATGCAATAATTGGGAGCACATCATGGGTCGACTTATTCATAGCGCGCTTAGCATCATTTTGGCCACGGGATTGGTTGCCTGTGGTGGCAGTGGCGGCGACGAAGTCACTGAAAATGCGAGTATTAATGTTGGTGCTAATCGCGATGCGGTAGAAAAATCAGAATTAATCATCAACGCGCAAGTGTCGCCTCCTGGAGGCACTTTCAGGTGGCAACAACTTTCCGGTCCGGCTATCGAAGGGCTACCCAGTGAAGAGCAAGAGTTGGCGCTGATGCTCCCGGACGTTAAAGGTGACCGCGCGGCGCAAATTAAGGTCGATTATCGGGCCCCAGACAATACCTTAGTATCTGATACGCTTACCATTAATATCGCTTCAGCAAACCAGTTACCACAGATAGCCATAGCGCAAATTGCCCCTGAACAACTGCCCTCACAATATAATGATGTTGTCACCCTGAGTGCGGCTGGTTCGAGCGATCCTGATGAAAACGGCTTTATTGCGAGTTATTTATGGCAACAAACTGAGGGCCCGCAACTGCAGTTTAGCGCTGTTGATGAAGCCACTTTAAGTTTTCGTCACCCGCTACTAGATAGTGATACCACGCTTGCGTGGACTGTGTTTGTCAGTGATGACGAGGGCGGTCAAGTGAGCACCGAGTATAGCCTGCTGCTAAATAAAACCGCGCAAGTGGTCATTGCCAATGCTGGGGACGACCAGCAGGCCACTGAGTTTGATACCGTAACTCTCAATGCCGGTAATAGTGAAACGGTGAGTGGTCAGTTTAGCTGTTACTGGCAGCAACAAAGCGGCAGTGCCGTGACCCTAGCCAGTGAGCGCCAGTGCGAAACGCAGTTTGTTGCTCCCGACATCGATGTAGCACAACAACTGAGCTTTAGCGTTAGGGTGAGCGATGAACTTAACCGCAGTGCGAGTGATGAAGTGACTGTGAGCGTGCAGCGCCGCGCCTTGGGGCTGATTAACGACACCGGTATGAGCGCGTGCTTTAATAACAGCCAAGCAATCAGCTGTGATAGCACCGATTTCCAAGGGCAAGATGCGCAGCACGGCCGAGACAGTGTAGCGCAGCGCTTAGACAAAGTGGGCAAAGGGGATATGGCCTTTGACTTTACTAAACTGAATGAGTTTGCCGACGAATTACCAGACTCTGCCACCGAGTTTGCTTGTGTGCGCGATAATGTCACTGGCCTTATATGGGAAGTGAAACAAGCCAACACCCATACTTTACCAAATACCGACTTGCGCGAAGGCCAGAATCATTACAGCTGGGCTCTTAACGGTGAGGGCGGCGTGCTTATAGGGAGTGAGCGCGCGCCAGCCAATAGCTCGTGTCCTAGTGATGTCGATTGCTCGGTGCAACAATATATTGATGAGGTCAATGCCATCGACTTTTGCGGTGGGGCCAATTGGCGTCTACCTACCTATGTTGAGTTGCTGAGCTTGGTGGATTATCAACGCCATGGTCAGGCACACATGATTAGCCCGGACTATTTTATTCACACCCCGTCGGTGAGTTTACTGGGGCATTTAAACTACTGGACATCACGCACCAGCGTTGACGGCCAATCTTTATCTCAAGCCTTTATTATTGATATGAGCTCAGGTAACGATTTGGCTTACCCCAAAGGTAATACCGCTTACGTACGTTTGGTACGCAACCCATAGGAGTGATCATGAATTATACGTTTCTAATCGTGGCGGCTGTGGTGAGTACATCGCTTTGGGCTGAACAGCGTTGTTATAATCTGCAAGCCAGTACCCCGGCAGAGCGCTTTGTGATTCATGCTGATGGTACGATTACTGATAACGCCACTGGGCTGATGTGGCAACGTTGTAGCTATGGGCAACAGTTCGATGCTGAACTGCAAAGTTGCTCTGGGGCGGCGCAACAGCTTAACTGGCAGCAGGCACTGCAAAGCGCCACTAATGATGAGTTTGCCGGTTTTGATGACTGGCACTTGCCTAATAGTAAAGAACTCGCATCCATTGTTGAGCATCGATGTGTTGAGCCCAGCCTAAATTTAGACCTGTTTTTAGATGCCAGTAATGATAATTACTGGTCCAGCACATCTGCAGTAACACCGGCAGATCATGCTTGGGTGTATGAATTTTACAGTGGTAAAAATAGTCTTCATGCTAAAAGTAGTGATGTATTTGTGCGTTTAGTACGCTATCAGCAATAACTGCTTACATTTTGTTCGTATACAGCGTAGCGAGCACTGAGTAAGGTAGAGTTAAGTACATTTACGAGAAACATCAATGACGCTGAGAAAGTACCTGTGGCTATGGGCCTTACCTTTGGCGCTGTTGTGCTATGCCATCGGTAGTAGCCAAGGTGTGATTGCCTTGGTGCTGGTGGCGGTCGTGGGCGAGCTTATTTTTTGGCTTGGACTGTTTAAACGTGGCAAGCGCAGAGATAACGCACCAAAACCTTAGTTTGATTATTTATACAGTGCTTTATACAGTTGTTTGTGGCTTTTCCTTACACTTTTTGTCACTATAGTTTCACCTAAAACTGTTGGGCTGGCCTGGCCTCACACAAGCGCGATGAAGAAATTTATCCATATTGATATGGATTGCTTTTATGCCGCCGTAGAGATGCGCGACAATCCTGAACTTGCAAACCTGCCTTTGGCCATTGGCGGGCGTAGTCGTCGTGGAGTGCTATCAACGGCAAACTATATTGCTCGTCAGTACGGCGTACGTTCAGCGATGTCTAACTACCATGCTAAACAATTGTGCCCAGATTTAGTCATTGTCCCGGGGCGGATGCAACTTTATAAGCAAATCTCACAGCAAATTCGCGCCATTTTTAGCCGTTATACGGATCTTATCGAGCCTCTTTCTTTGGATGAAGCGTACTTGGATGTGACTCAAGCACAGGTATGCCGTGGCAGTGCCACACTGATTGCTGAGCAAATTCGCCAAGATATCTTCCAACAAACTGGACTGACAGCCTCAGCAGGAGTCGCACCTATTAAGTTTGTTGCCAAAATAGCCAGCGACGAGAATAAGCCGAATGGGCAATGCGTAATTCTGCCTGAGCAACTGCCAGACTTTCTTGCTCAGTTGGACTTAAAAAAAATCCCCGGTGTTGGCAAAGTGACGCTAGAGCGGCTGCATCAGAAAGGATTATACAAAGGCCAGGATGTGCTGGATAAGGGAGTAAACTGGATGCAGCAGCATATAGGGAATTTTGGTGTGTCTTTATACCAAAAGTGCGCAGGCGAAGTAATAGGGCGAGTTAAAACCGAGCGCATTCGCAAATCACTCAGCGTTGAACACACTTACGAATATAACAAAACCTCATTGCTACAATGTCACCAGGCCTTACCCGCTTTACTCGAGGAGTTGCAACAACGCCTTGAGCGCAACCAACTTAGCAACGCTATTAACAAGTTGTCAGTCAAAGTAAAGTTTGCCGATTTTCAGGTGACTACCGCTGATCAAAGTGGGTTCGCCTTGAATCTAGACACTTTTGCAGCGTTAACGGCGAAAGCCTACCAACGGGGCAACACTCCAGAGGTGAGATTACTGGGCCTAGGCGTTGGAATTTCACCGCAACAGCAACAAGCTACCCAGTTAAGCATTTTAGACTAAAGCGTTAATGAATTTTTAAACTAAGCTGATAAGGTAAATTGCTACTTTAGGCACTTAGCCTCGTCGGCCTGTGCTCGTGCGACTAATACACTTTGCTAAAGCGAAGCGTATTGTAATGACAACAAAAATAAAGAGAGAAGACTATGCAATCAGTAGTTATTGTCTTGCTTGGTATTGTCGGCATGCTATTTGGCTGGTTCGTCTATTCCAAGTTTATCGCCGAAAAAATCTTCAAAATGGACGATAAGTTTGTAACTCCAGCTCATGAGCTCCAAGACGGCGTTGATTATGTGCCAACCAATAAAGTGGTATTGTGGGGACACCATTTTACCTCGGTAGCGGGGGCCGCGCCCATTGTAGGCCCCGCGATTGCGGTTTATTGGGGATGGGTGCCTGCGGTATTGTGGGTGGTATTTGGTACTATTTTCTTTGCTGGTGTTCACGACATGGGCGCCCTATGGGCCAGTGCTCGGCACAAGGGCAAATCCATGGGGGCGTTATCAGAGTCTGTCATAGGCTCGCGCACGCGTTCTCTATTCATGATTGTGGTGTTTTTGGTGCTGTTGATGGTGAATGCGGTATTTGGCGTGGTGATTGCGAACTCGTTTGTATCGCAACCTAATGCGGTATTCCCAGCATGGTCGGCGATTGTGGTGGCTTTAGTGATAGGTCAGCTGCTGCGTCGAAATATGCCGCTTATTCCTTTGTGTGCCATTGGTGTTGGCGTACTCTACGCGACGATTTACATGGGCAGCTCAATGCCTCTGGCGCTGCCTAGTGAAATGTTTGGGTTAGCGGATAAAGCCAACTGGATCATTATTCTTTTCGTTTATGCAGCAATTGCTTCGTTATTACCTGTTTGGATGCTACTGCAACCGCGCGACTTCATTAACGGCATGCAGCTGTTGGTGGGGCTGGTTCTGCTCTACGGTGCAGTCTTTGTTTCTATGCCTGATATCACAGCTCCTGCGTTTAACATGCAAACCGCTGCTGACACGCCCAGTATTATTCCCTTGTTATTTGTCACCATAGCCTGTGGTGCGGTGTCAGGCTTCCATGGCATCGTGTCCTCAGGAACGAGCTCAAAACAACTGAATAAAGAAACCGATGGTCGCTTTGTAGGATACCTCGGTGCCGTAGGAGAAGGATGTTTAGCGCTTATCACGCTGGTAGCCGTTAGTGGTGTGGCCTTAGCTGTTTCCCCAGAGGAGTGGCATGAAATATACAGTCATTTAGGCGCTGGCAGTGTGAGTGCTTTTATTACTGGCGGTGCTAATTTAATTGAAAGTGGCTGGGGTATCTCCACCGAAGTTGCGTCAACCCTATTGGCGGTAATGGTGGTGTTGTTTGCAGGCACAACGATGGACTCGGGTGTGCGTCTCCAGCGTTATATCATTCAAGAGTGGGGCGACATTTATAAAATATCGGCGCTTAAAAATGGCGTCGTTGCTACGTTAGTTGCGGTGGGGTGTTGTTTGTTACTTGCCTTTGGCGCCGGTGGTGCATCTGGCAGTGGTGGCATGATTATTTGGCCGCTATTTGGCTCTACCAACCAAATCCTTGCCAGCTTAACCTTACTGGTGATCTCGGTGATGCTTATAAAAGCAGGACGTCCGGCTAAATTCACGCTGATCCCTATGGTCTTTGTATTGATTATGGCGTTCTTTGCGGGGGTCATTAAACTTGCTGAGTACTACCAACAGGGGAACTGGTTGCTTGTTGTACTCGATGCCATCGTCCTTATTGTTAGTGTGTTGGTCATGCTTGAGGCGTGGTCTGTGATCGCTAAACATAAGCGGGAAAAACAGCAAGGCTCAGAGCAAGCGTAAGCACAACTTGTCAACGCCACTTTACAATCCCTAAGGTGGCGCAGGGCTTCGCTAGTCAAGAACCAGTAAATCACCGATAATGTAGGTCCTTTGTTTTAGATTAGGACCTTTTTTATGTCTTATGCACGCGCTACGTCTTGCGCTAGCCTTGATGCACTTAGTGCAACCAGCGAAAACGATGCTCTTATTATTATCTGTGACTCCCTTGATGCGCTGCCCCAAGCCTATGCTGAACAAATCAATGCTCACGCGGCGATAGATAGCCGTGTAGGTAAGCAACCGGCATTATTGGTCAGCGAACAAGCACCAGGTAAGCGCTTGATTGTGACTCCCACAGGACCTTTAGGGCGGGATTATGATGATGTGCGCCGTGTCTTTGAAGCGGCTAAAAAAGGTATTGCCGTAGCGAAGGAAGCAGGCGCAATCAAGCCGGCTTTATATGTGCATAATATTCAACAGCGTCCAGGTTACGAGTTCGCATTGGAAGTGGCCTTTTTAGGTGCTAACCAAGCGTTATGGCAGCCCTTAGAAGCACGTGAATATCATGGCGATGCTATCTCTGCACTGAGTACGATTAGCCTAGTCGGCGCTACAGATGAACAACTAGAACAGGTCAATGCGATTGCCGCCGGCCAATATGTGGCGCGCGATTTATGTGGCACTGAACCAGAGCGTATGGCGCCGCCTCGCTTCGCTGATTATTGTGTCGAGGCTTTTGCTGGTACTGCGGTGAAGGTCGATGTGATCAGTGATATCGCGACTATTGATAAAGAGTATCCATTGCTGAGTACCGTTGCTCGCGCATCCTATGCGGTAGAGCGTCATCATCCACGCGTGGTAAAAATGACCTATGTGCCTGAAGGCAATGTTGAACGCACATTGATCTTTGTCGGTAAAGGCCTTGTTTACGATACCGGTGGTGCGGACTTAAAAGTCGGTGGCTTTATGGCCGGCATGAGTCGCGATAAAGGCGGTGCTGCATCTGTCGCTGGTTTTATGAAAGCCGTCGCTGAAGCACAGCCTAAAGGAGTCAAAGTGATTGCCTATTTGGCCGTGGTCCGTAATTCCATTGGTTCGGATTGCTTTGTTCCTGATGAGATTATTACCAGCCGTGAAGGCATCCGCGTGCGCATTGGTAATACCGATGCTGAGGGCCGCTTGGCAATGGGGGATTTACTCAGTGAGGCTAAGGAAGTGGCCAAAGGCGAGGTGAATCCTGAGCTCTTTACCGTTGCTACTCTCACCGGGCATGCAGCCCGAGCTGTGGGGCCTTATAGTGCCTATGTTGAAAATGGTCCAGCGCGTAAAGTGCAGCTCTCACAGCAATTGGTGGAGCAGGGTGACTTATGGGCCGATTGCGCCGAGGTATCGCGCTCGCGTCGCGAAGACTATGATTTTGTGCAACCACGCACCTTAGCTGACGATGTGCTTTCTAGTAATAATGCTGCATCGGCAGTCACTGCACGGGGCCACCAATTCCCGATGGCCTTTTTGGCGATTGTGGGTGGGTTAGATAAGCATGGCTTAGATAGCCAGCAGCCACTTCCTTATGTACATATGGATATTGCCGGCAGTGGTGTAGAAGGCGGCGACTGGCAGCATGGAAAACCAACTGCGGCTACGGTAGCAAGCTTATTTGCTAAATACTGTCGCTAACGCTGGCAGCAATAGCCGATATTGTTAAGCTAAAAAGGCCGCCGTTGGGCGGCCTTGTTATGACCGGAGAGTGATGACTTCATATTTTGAAGCGCTTAACTATACTGTCGAGTGTTTGACTGGCCTGCTCTAGTTCATTACTCGCCTGGTTCATAACCTGCGTGCTGGAGAGCGACTCATTGGTTGCATGGGCTAAATCATTGAGCCGCTGCGACACTTCACTAGAGGCGTCATTTTGTTGCTCAGTGGCGCGGGCGATATGAGCGTTCATTTCCCGGATAGAGTCAACCAAGCGGTTGATTTCATCCAATGCTTCGGTGGTATTCGCGGTGGACTCAACTGTATTATCCGAGATCTGTTGGCTGTTTTGTACGGCCTGCACGGCTTTTTCCGCACCTTGTTGCAACTGCTCAATCATAGCTTGAATTTCATCGGTGCTTTGGCCGGTGCGGCTGGCTAACGTGCGCACTTCATCAGCAACAACTGCGAACCCCCGGCCTTGCTCGCCAGCTCTTGCTGCTTCTATAGCGGCATTGAGCGCTAAAAGGTTGGTTTGCTCGGAAATGCCGCGAATCACATCCAGCACACTGCCAATATTATTACTTTGGCTGGCTAACTGCTGCACCACTTCAGCGACTTGTTCAATTTGTGTGCTTAAACGGGTGATCGCATTCACTGTGTTATGAACCACTGACTTTACTTGATCTGCATAACTGTTCGCTTCGTTGCTAGCTTGCTCGGCGTTATTGGCATAATCACTGATGTCTTTCACTTGATGACTTACCTGTTCCATTGCTGTGGCCACTTGTGCTGAGCTGTCGCTCTGCAGCTCAATATGATGTTGATTTTGCTGGGCCGTCGATTGTAGTTGCGCCACATGCTCACTCACTTTATTGGCTTGCTCATTGACCGCTTCTATGGATTGGCGCATCTTTTCGGTGTAATCATTAAAGTGTCTGGCAAGGCGAGAGACCTCGTCATTGCCGCTGCTGTCTAAACGCTGGGTTAGGTCTCCCTCACCTTGCGCTATATCTTTCATCATGTCTGCTGCGTGACGAATAGGCCCCATCACACTTTGTGCAATTAAATAGCCCATCACTAACAGCACCGCGAGAATCACAACACCCTCGAGGATAAGAATTGTTTTGCTACGTGCAAACGTGTCCTCAATGTGATCAATATAAACGCCGGAGCCAATCACCCAGCCCCAGGGTTCAAACCCCTTAACGAACGCTATTTTATCGACAGGTTGGTCTTTTCCTGGCTTTGGCCACTTGTAGGGCACAAAGCCTTCACCTTGACGCTCGACCAGCTCAGCCATTTGCACGAATAGTTTCACGCCATCGGGGTCGGCGGTGTTAGCTAATGACTGGCCTTCGAGCTGCGGCTTAAACGGGTGCATGACCATGGTCGGGCTGGTGTCATTGATCCAAAAATAATTGGAATCAGCATAGCGCAAAGCGCGAATGGCATCTTTAGCGGCAACTTTCGCTTGCTCATCCGTGAGAGCGCTCGTTTGTGCTTGTTGGTGGTAATACGTCGCAATGCTGTGTGCATTTTCTACTAGGTTGCGCGTTTTCTCATGTTGTCCATCCAGCAAAGAGCTGTATTGGTTAGTCAGTGAGGTCGCGACTAAGATGATGATACCGAGTAGGGCAAGAAAGAGTAGGGCAATCAGGCGTTGATAAATACTAAGGCGACGAAGTTGCTGCATAACAAATCCTTGGAACGAGGTAATGCTATGAGTTTAGTCGATTCTAAGTGAGTGAGCCTAAAAATAAGTATGGATTTTCAGTAGATTGTAAAAGAAATCAGGCCAGCAGAAGCTGGCCTGATTGAAGAGTAGAAACTTACTCTTGAGCCATATCAAAATGGCGGTTAAAGAAGTCGGTAATGGTGTGATGCAGGTGCGTTTGTACCTTTTTACCTCGCAAGCTATGTTTCGAGCCTGGGTAGGTCATCATTTCAAACGGCAACGCCTTGTCTTGTAGCTGTTTAAACAGCTTAGTGGCGTGGGTAAAGAGCACGTTGTCATCAGCCATGCCATGATAAATCATGAGCGGGCCCTTAAGGCCATCGCTGTATGGAAAGACCGCGCTTTGTTCATAGCCTTCGGCATTAGTTTTTGGGTGGCCAAGATAACGCTCTGTGTAATGAGTATCATACAACGACCAGTCGGTAACAGGAGCTCCAGATACACCGGCTTTGAAATAATCGCCAGCTTTAAACATCCCCATTAGCGCCATGTAACCGCCGTAGCTATGGCCATAAATACCTATGCGCTGCGGGTCTACGTAATCTAAGGTGCGTAAAAACTCGACGCCTTTAATTTGATCCTGCACCTCACTTTCACCAAGGTGTTTGTAGATCACGTCTTCAAAGCGCTTTCCGCGATTGTAGGAGCCGCGATTATCCAGCTGAAATACCACATAGCCTTGTTGCACCATGTATTGAAAGTATAGGTTTTTACTGCGCCAGCTGTTGGTAACTCGCTGCGCATGTGGGCCGCCATATACATTGACAATGACCGGGTGCTTTTGCTTTTTATTCAGTTTGCGTGGCTTGAACAGGCGGTAGTGCATTACCTGACCGTCTTGTGCCTTTATGGTGCCGTATTCAGGCTCTACTAAGTCGCTGGTGTAAGGGCTGAGTGGGTGCTGTTCATCAATGGCATTTTGCTCTAACCAAGTGACAAAGTCGCCATTGGTTTTGCGCAGTGCAACATAGGGAGGGCGGTTTACCGACGAGGCACGGTCAATAAAGGTCTTGCTATCCTCTGCAAGAACGACGTTATGATATTCACCCGCTGCGGTGATGCGCGTAATCTCACCAGCTTCAAATAGGGGAGTGCTATACAAATGGCTTTCCAGCGGCGTGTCTTTGCGACCGGCAAAATACACGACGCCATTTTGCTCATCAACGCCTTTTAATGACTCAACAATCCAATCCCCTTGGGTGATTTGGCGTACCAGTGTGCCATCGACCTTGTACAGGTAAAGGTGCTTATAACCATCGCGCTCTGACGCCCAGATAAAGTGCTCTTTATCTTGCAAAAACTTCAGATCAAAGTGCAGGTTAATCCATGTATCACTGCTCTCTTTTACGGCCACGCGTTGGGTTTTTTCGGCGCTATCATAAAAGCGCAGCTCAAGCTCTTGCTGCGAGCGGTTTTGCCATTGATAAGACAGAGTATGGTTGTCTTTGAGCCATTTCGCACGGGCAATGTAAATATCCTTGTCGGTGCCTAAATCAATCCAATCAACCTGTTTGTCATCAATACGGACAACGCCTAGCTCTATGGCCACATTGTCGGTGCCAGTATATGGGTAGCGCTGGTTAAATAGCTTCACTTCGTCGGCATAAATCTCGTTACGAATCGCCTCTTCTACGGGGCTCTCATCGATACGGGTAAAGGCTATTTTCTGTTCATCACCGGACCACCAGTAGCCGGTCATGCGGCTCATTTCTTCCTGCGCCACAAACTCAGCCATGCCATTTTTAATGACGCCGCCGCCATCTTGAGTGAGCTGGATTTCTTTACCACTGGCCAGTTCTAAGGCATATAAGTTCTGGTCGCGGATAAAAGAGACAAAATTGCCTTTCGGTGAGAATCGCGCGTCGGTTTCAAACGCTTCGGTATCGGTGAGCTTACGGCTTTCGCCACTGGCCAGTTGATAGTAATACAAGTCCCCATTGAGTGGGAAAAGCAACGCTTGTCCATCTTTGGACCAGGTATACTCCAAAATTCCACGGCCAAAAATACGTTGGCGCTCACGGCGCGCTTTTTCTTCATCAGAGAGATTTTCCGGCCCTGAGAACAATGCTTGCGAATCGACTAACATGCGGTTGCTGTTGTCTTTGAGATTGTATTCCCACAGGTCGTAGCGATTGTAGTCTTCTTTCTTTCCTTGCAAGTAGGTAACGCGGCTACCATCTGGAGAAAACTTAAGCTTTACAGGCGCTTTACCAGCTAAACTAGGGTCATCAAAAATGCGCTCGAGCGTCAGCTCTTTAGCAGTCGCTGCGCCGCAGGCTAAGCTTGCAGCCAAAGCAACAGACAAGTATTTGGTTGTATTAGACACGGGTAAACCTTATTGTTGTAGTGATGCGTTGATGGTACTGATGCACTGTCATAAGCGCAACTTTATGCCACTAAACTTGCAGCAACAGGAGGATGCTATGTTTGCATTAGCACCAGAGTTGGAACGAGATTGTATTGAATTGGCGGATTGGCCGTTGTGTAAAGTGTTGTTAATGAATGACAGCCAGTACCCTTGGTTTATTCTGGTACCGCGCAAAAGCGGATTAAAAGAGATCATTGATTTAAGTGATCGCGACCAAATCGTGTTAGGACGTGAATCGGCGAAGCTTAGCTGTATGCTAAAAACAGTGTTCAAACCAGCAAAGTTAAATGTTGCTGCTTTAGGAAACATGGTTGAGCAGTTACACATTCATCATATTGCTCGCTTTGAGCAAGACCCCGCGTGGCCTAAACCGGTGTGGGGGGTACACCCACCTAAACCGTACACTGAAGCGCAAATTCAACAGATTAAAGAGAATTTGCAGCTATAAAAAACAGCGCCGAAAGGCGCTGTTTTTATGTCGTTTATAAATACAGGCTTAGTTTAAGCCTAATACCTTTTTGCCCTGGATGAAGTCGACATCCACAGGGATATTCGCTTTGCTGAGCTTTTCTAAATCAACAGCCAGTTCAGGTTTAATTTCACCCATGGTAGCAACGAGCTGGTCCACCTTCTGATAGTCACCGTCACCTTGCAGGGTAAGAATTAAATTTGATAGCTTGCTCATGGCTGCAGCCATCTTATCCATATTTACCTGATATAGGCCGTTTTCATCTTTGGAGAACGCGCCTTCTTGTTTGAAGAAGTTAAAGCGGATCATATTAGCTTTACCGTGCGCGCTGGATGCGCCAAAACGCACAGAGCGGAAGATTCCAGCCATAAAGGTGACATAGTAATCTTCTAACGTACCCTCGGTAATCTCGCCTTTTTTCAATAGCTGCTCAACCATATACAAGCCCAGGATATCCGCCTTGCCTTCTTCCAATGCACTCGCGTGCTCTTGAAGCGACTGGCGTACGGTGCCTTTACCGGTAATGGTGTTTTTAATACCTAGGCCATGCGCCACTTCGTGGAACATGGTATTGGCAAAAAAGGCGTCGAAAGTAATGTGTTTGCGCTGCTCGGGCACAATGAGCTCAGCGGCAATAGGCATGAGGATTTTGTCGAACTTCGCGCGCATGGCATTTTTAAGTTGCAGGCGACGAGTGCCTTTTTCCAGTTGCACTTGCTCATCATTAGGCAGGTTGATGGCTATGGTTTTGCTGCCAGCATTGGAGTGGCCAGCATAGTAGATGACATCATACGCATTAAGGTCGGCGTCTGAACCGGGAACCTCTTGCTTATATTGCTCCGCCACAGGCAGACCTTTTTGTAGCTCCGGAAGGAATTGCGCAAATTTTGCTAAACGCTCACTCCAGGCCATGTCTTTGACCAAAACATAGGATTCAAAAGCCGCACGATAACCGAAAAGTTGATCTTCATAGGTTTCGATCGGACCAATAACCACATCAATGGGGTTATTTTTCATATCCATCCAAGCAAAATCAGAGGCTTGATAGTCATCACTTAGCAAGGCATCGGCACGCATACTCAAGTAGTTAGCGAATTCTTTATTATCGGCCAGTTCGCTCGCTTGGCGCAGCAAATCTGCGGCAGCTTCCAATGCTTGGGCGTATTCTACTGAATAAGGCACACTGTAAAGCTCACCTTTGTCATCGCGTTTGATGATGGAATAAAGGCCTGTTTTATCTTTTACACTGCTTTGCTCTAATTCTTCTTTCGTCATGTCAGCTGGGTAAAATTGAGCCCCTGCTGGTTTGTGCTCAAAGCCGCTTAAAAAAGGCTGATCGCCGTTTAAGCGATCCCAAGGACCATAGTTAATCTTGGCAAAGTGACGCACTTGTTCATCATCTAGGCTCGCTAAGAAATCTTGTTGCTCGCCACCGAAAGCCTGACGCCAAAACAGTTGGTCCATAATTTTTGAGGCATCAATCAGTTTAGCGAGCATTTTTTGCTGATTCCCGCTTAGGTGTGACAAGTCGGTATTGAGCTCAAAATCGGTGTAAATGTTCAGCCGCTCGCGTTCAATATTTATCAATTCAGGGCCACTGCTTGGTTGTGCGCTCGCCGCCGTTTGTTCAGTAGTTGACTGTGGTTGCTTAGAGCAGGCGCCAAGTGCGAATACAGAGCTAATAAGCAGTGCTTGAGAAATTTTCGACAATTTACTCATGGGATCCTCTTTCGGTGTAACTCGTTACTGGACTGTAAAGTAAGATAAAAAACACAGTCCATTGAGAGAGTTTATGATTCGGTTATAGCGGGGGAGAGCCCCGTGTTGTTGGGCATTAAAGCAACTCAAGGGCTGGCTGGCAATAATGATTATGGGAACATAGGTAATTATTTTTTGTAAATAAATGGGCAATTGCGCTATCACTTTCTAAACTTTATCGGTAACTTATAGCTAATTTATAAGAAAAAACGGCTTTGCTGACATAAAGGATACTGGCGACATGTCCACAGAAAACGCTTTGCTGACCATCTTGGTTGACCGCATAAATAACGACACTTTGGTGCTGCCAACCTTGCCGGAAGTGGCACTTCGAGTGCGTAACGCTGCAGATGACCCGGATATAACCTTACATGATATGGCGGACGTGATCGCCAATGATCCCGCTTTAGCAGCACGGATGATCAAAGTTGCGAATAGCGCCTTGATGAGTCGCTCGGTGAAGGTGACGACTATAAACCAAGCCGTTACGCGCATTGGACTAAGGCAGATAAAAAATATTGCCACAGCGATGGCGATGGAGCAGCTATTCGTCTCTCAGCATGAGCTGATCAAAGGCTATATGGATAAGGCATGGCAAAAGACAATTCGTGTTGCCTGCCATTCGATAGCGCTGGTACAGAACTTTCGCAAGCAACAGCGTCATGACACGATTAATACCGAAACTATCACCTTGGCAGCACTGACCTACAATATTGGTATTTTGCCTATTCTCACCGAGGCTGAGAAGCACCCAGAGGTGTTTGCTAATCCGAGCTTTTTAGCTCATGCCATTCAAAAACTAGCAGGGCGCATTGGTGCTGCTATTTTAACCGCTTGGGACTTCTCTGATGAATTCGTAGAAGTAGCAAAGTGCTGGGCCGATCCTAATTATCGTCCTAAAGAGGTGGAGTTTGTCGATTTCATTCGTATGGGCGCGATCATGGAGGGCATTTTACAAGTGTCAGATAAGTCGTCCGCACTGAATGTTTATGTCGATAAAGGGATTATCCCATCTGTGGAAATATTTGCTGACGATGAGTATCAGGAAGTCGTGGGTGATATAAGAGAAATATTCAGCTGAAAAAGGAGCCTCAGGCTCCTTTTTCAGTGATGCATTGTACTTACAGATCCTCGGCGTCGCCTAATTGATTGGTCAATGCATCAAGGAGTTGTTTGATTTCTTCCGAGGCAAGAATAAAGTCTGCGTCAAGCTTTACTGCCATGTCTTCTTTAGGAATATCGGCGTTTTCTTCTTTTAACGTATCGGCATAACTGACGCGTTTAATAGAGCCATCATTTTGCAATAAGAACTTCACTCGTTCTTGATACTCCAGCGCCAGCTTAGTGACCTCTTTGCCATTATCTAAGTGGTTTTTAACCTCATCACTGGATAGGTCATGGCCTTTAAACTTCACTTGTGCCCCATTATCATCTTGCTCTTGCAACTCGGCGTCTAAGCCAATCGCGAAGCCTTCTGGAGCGTTGAATTCCTTCAACCATGACGTTAAAAACAAGCCAAGATCATAATTTGCAAACGCCGGCACAACAGGCAATGTACCTAGTGACTTGCGCAATAACGCAAGTAACTCTTCTGCTTTATTAAAGCTGGCACTATTGACCACAACCCAGCCATTTTCCATATCAATAAAAGCAAATTGGAGGCTAGACTTCTTAAATGCTTGCGGCAGCAAAGAATGCAAAATGTTTTCTTTTAGCTCATCTTTTTCTTTTTTGCTAACGCGGCGGTTTTCTTCAGCTTCTAAATGATCGACCTTCTCCTGCACCATCTCGTTGACGACCGCAGGGGGCAGTACTTTTTCTTCCCGCTTAGCGCATACTAAAACAGTACTTTGCGAGAAGTGACTGAGCATCTGACCATGTTTGCCAAACGGCTTGGTCCAGCCAAAGGTATGCATGTCTTGGCTGCCACAGGGGCGGAATACGTCTTGCTCTAGGGCTTTTTCAAAATCGTCTTGTTGGTAACTGATGTCTTGCTTAAAGCGATAACAGATAAGGTTGCTAAACCACATAGTTTTACTTCCGTTGAGCTGTGGGCTCGAATTAAATGTGGCGCCATCATAGCAGGAGTCACCTTACTAATTAAACATTTGCATTGGCTTTGGTAGGTCTTTTGGAATAGTAATTCGGTATTGCAAACCTTGGCCCGGCTCGCTGCTCACTTCAATCTCGCCCCCCAAGGTTTGTTTAACCAAATTGAAGGTGATATGAGTGCCCAGACCACTGCCGCCTTGGTCACGTTTGGTGGTAAAGAAAGGATCAAACAGTTTATCTAATTGTTCTGCATCAACACCACGACCATTATCACGATAGTTGATATCCACTAGGCCATCATTTTCGCTCACATCAATAGTGATAGTACCCTTTTCGACATCTTCAAAGCCATGAATGAGTGAGTTCATAATTAAGTTAGTGAAGATTTGGCTAATAGCACCAGCAGGTAAATTAAGCACCAAGTTATCGGGGCAATTTACATCCACCTGGTGTTGAGTTTTCTTAATTTTTGGGTGCAGTGAGCGAATCACCTCGCCCAAGTACTCTTTAAAGTTTATGGTGCGTACCGCTTCACTGGCCTGATCGACCGCTATTTGTTTAAAGCTGGCAACTAATTCTGAGGCGCGGGCAAGATTTGAAGTGAGCAGTTCAGTACTTTGCTTCGCATCTTTAATAAACTCCTCTAGTGCTTTCGGGGAAAGTGTTTTTTCTTTGTAGGCATGCTCAATGGCATCGAGGCGCTCTTGTAAGAAGGAGGTTGCGGTAACACCAATTCCCACGGGCGTGTTGATATCATGAGTGATACCAGCGACTAAACCACCCAGCGCTGCCATTTTCTCCGAGCCAAGCAAGCGCTCTTGGGCCAAATTGAGCTCATCGACATAACGCTGCATCTCGCTTTGTTTGGTTAGCAACTCTTGTTCGGTATGACGGCGCAGTTCAATTTCCTCCGTTAAGTTGAGCTTTTGTTTTTCCAACTCATACTTCTGCTGCTGTAAGTCCATCATCGCTTGGCTTAGGTTTGAGGTCTTTCTTGCTACCTCTTGCTCCAGCTGTAAGTTTTGCTGGTCCAGTTTTTCATTGCTTTTCAATAACTCTTTTTGGGTGTGTTCCAGTTTATTGCGATACTCGACTACTTTATTGATCATGTTGTTGAATGACTGCGCCATGACATTCAACTCGTTTTTTTCATTACTATCGAGGTTTATTCTTGTCCCTTCTAAGTCATCTAGCTCGAGGCTTTCAATCTGCTCGGTAAGTTGATTGAGCGGATGGGTGAGGTGTTTACGAAAAGCCAATAAAAACAATAAGATCAAAAACGCGGTTTTGATCATGGCGTTGCCGACCAGAAGATAGATTGACACGATAATACGGCTGACAACCACATCTCGGCTGGAAAAAAGCGTGACATCACCCACTTGGGTGGCGCGCCCGGAAAACTCAAAAATTAACGGAAAGGTGTAACCAAATAATCCGGAGGGAGTATCTTCTATGATAGAAGCATCCTGCACTAATTGTTGCGAGTAAAGCTCGCGAATGTCTAAAGAGCGCCCGAGTTGAGAGATCACTTCGCCGCTGTCATCGCGGACAATAATTCCTTCAACCATAGGGATAGCAATTAACCCTTCGGCGATGGTAATACTTTGATCGGTATTTAATTCCCAAATTGCGCGGGTAAGGCTGCCACTAAAGGTCTTTTGCAGTGTTTGTAGTTCATCGCGTATGTAGTTTTTGGTATTCAAGTACTCAGCAAAAACTTGGCCGCAAGTGACAACAAATGTGAGTAAAAAATACACCGATAAAACACTGGTTAGGAGCTTCTTCGACAAACTATTATGCAACATACGAGTACAGAGCCCTTGTATAAACCATGAAAAAGCGATGATAAAACGTCAATTATCAGCCCTAAATTCGCCATTGGCTTCAAAAACCTAAAGCTAGCCAAGATTCTTGAAAAAATAAATAAAATAATAGCTTAAAGACTGCAGATTAACAAAAATCTGTGGCCTGCGGTGTTAAGATTTGTTTATAGCTATGGTATAACCTACTGATATAAGTTTTACCCTCAAATGGCGTAGTAATGGCTTTTCAGGTGTTAGTCTGTGACGATTCCGTAATGGCTCGAAAACAAGCGAGCAAAGCGGTTATGTCTATTTTGCCTTGCGCGGTGACGCACGCTACAGATGGTGAACATGCACTGACGCTAATGAGCGAACAACACTTTGATCTTCTCTGTTTAGACCTCACCATGCCGAAAATTGACGGTATCGGGGTATTACAACAAATGCGCACACGCAAAATAGAAACCTACGTAGTGGTTATTTCTGCCGACGTACAGTCGCAAATGAAACAGCGCACAGCGCAACTCGGCGCCCTTGGATTCATTAATAAACCGGTAAAAACAGATGCTTTAGCTGATGTTTTGCATAAATTTGGCGTTTACTAATCTTAGTTATATCTAAAAAGCATATTTTTTCTTTTCTTTAGCTGTTGACAGAAATAGTCATTTTCGTGCAGTCTAGAACCATGAACACAAATTACGCAACACTGACCACCATTATTACCACCACCATCCTTAGCGGATAGTGGCATGGGTCGGTGCGCAGAGAAAAAAGGCCTATGCTCACTGAGCATAGGCCTTTTTTTTGGTCTAACGCCACGACCTGGTAAAAAGGTGTTATTGGGAATGAGGAAAACATGCAAGTACTAAAGTTTGGAGGCTCGTCACTGGCCGATGCCAGTTGTTTAAAGCGAGTAAGTAAGATTGTCCGCCAGGAGCTCAAAGAGCAAATGCTGCTGGTATTATCAGCCCCCGGCGGTATGACGGATACATTGGTGGGGCTAGCTGAGAGTGCGGCGACAGGCGTAGATATCCAGTCACAGTGGCAACTGTTTTATGATCGCGCACATACCTTGAAAGACGAAGTGTGTGAGCAAAATCAGCAGCCTGCAAACTGGCCCGACTTTACGCAGTTAAAACAAAAGCTAGAAGGCGTGGCTTTATTAGGACAGTGCCCGGATTCGGTGTTTGCTTATGTAATTAGCTTTGGTGAGCGCATTAGTGTAGCCTTGATGCAGGTGTTACTCGATGATTTTTGCCCTCATTATATGAGTGCGGAACAAGTTATCCGCTCCAGCGGTGGCTACTTAAACGCTGAAGTTGATCTAGATGTATCAAAACAACAGTTTCGTGAATACTTGCACGCTAACCCCGCAAAAATCTACATTATGCCCGGCTTCACCGGTGCCAATGACGATGCACAATTGACCACGCTAGGGCGTAATGGCTCCGACTATTCTGCTGCTGTTGCAGCCGCTTGTTTGGAGGCCGATATCTGTCAAATCTGGACCGATGTTGACGGTGTATACAGCGCTGACCCTCGCTATATCAAAGGGGCCACTAAGGTCGATTTTCTGTCTTACAAAGAAGCGATGGAACTCTCTTATTTTGGTGCTAAAGTCTTGCATCCCAAAACCATTGTGCCATGCGCCAAAGCGGGCGTGCCATGTGAGATAAAAAATACTCACAACAGCAAAGAGCCCGGCTCATTGATCAGTGATGAAGTCACTGAAAGCGAGCCGGTAAAAGCGATCTCAAGTTTACAAGATTTGGCTATGCTCACGGTGTCAGGGCCGGGCATGAAAGGGAAAGTCGGCATGGCGGCCAAGGTGTTTACCGCGCTCGCAGCCGATAATGTCTCTATTGTTCTCATCACCCAGTCCAGCTGTGAGTTCAGCATTAGCTTTTGCGTGCATCAGCCAGATTTAGCCTTGGCGCTGCATGCTCTCGAACAAGCTTTTGAACTTGAATCAAAAGCGGGGCTTATTGAGCCTGTACAAGTGCAGCGGAATTTGGCAATTGTTACGCTAGTTGGCGATAACATGCGAGCACACAAAGGCTTAGCAGCGAAGTTCTTTGCCTCGCTGGCGCAGGCTCAAGTGAATATCGTTGCCATAGCCCAGGATTCAACAGAGAGTTCAATTTCTGCGGTTGTTGATGGTGAGTTATGTAATGATGCAGTGAAGGTTTGTCATGAAAACTTCTTTACCCATGTGCCTTCTATTGATGTTTTCCTGCTCGGCTGTGGGCTTGTTGGCAGCGAGCTTTTAAGCCAAGTGCGTAGGCAACAACAATGGTTGCAACAACGTAATATCAAACTCAAAGTCCGAGGCGTGGCCAACTCCCGACAGATGCTGTTAAACAGTGACGGGATTGATCTAGAAAATTGGCAGCAGCCATTGGCGCAGACCTCACAGCAATTTGATCTAACCTTGCTGGAACAGTTCGTTAAGCAAAACCATCTGATTAACCCGGTGTTAGTGGATTGCAGCTCCTCTGGTGCGCTCGCTGCTCAGTATGCCGATTTCCTTAATGCTGGTTTTCATGTGGTGGCGGCTAATAAAAAGGCCAATACCAGCTCGCAGGCTTACTATCAGCAGCTCAAACTCGCTGCGCAGCGCAACAATCGCCGCTTTTTGTATGAAACCAATGTTGGCGCAGGCTTACCCGTGCTCGATAACCTGCAGTTGTTATTCGGTGCAGGTGATGAGCTTCTGCATTTTAGCGGCATTTTATCGGGATCGTTATCTTATATGTTCGGTGTTATCGGTGATGGCTTAAGCCTGTCACAAGCAACCATCAAAGCTAAAGAAAATGGCTTTACTGAGCCGGACCCTCGTGATGACCTATCAGGGACTGATGTCGCCCGTAAACTACTTATTATCGCTAGGGAATCAGGTTTGGCACTTGAGCTGGATGATATTGAAGTGGAGTCGGTATTGCCGCCGGGCTTCGCCGAGGGACTAAGCGTTGATGAATTTATGGCAAAATTGCCACAACTTGATTCAGACTTTGCCGATAAGGTTGCCAGCGCCCAAGCCGAAGGAAAGGTCTTGCGTTATGTTGGCGCAATTGAAGATGGTCATTGTCGAGTTGGTATTGAAGCCGTTGATAGTCGACATGCGCTGTATGACATTCGTGACGGCGAAAATGCCTTAGCTATTTTGAGTCAGTATTATCAGCCCAAGCCTTACGTTATTCGCGGTTATGGCGCAGGAGCCGAAGTGACCGCAGCGGGAGTTTTCGCTGATATTTTAAAAACCTTACCACGTTAGGAGAGGGCCATGATTGAAGTTTATGCGCCGGCCTCGATTGGTAATTTTGCGGTTGGATTTGATGCATTGGGAGCGGCTATTGCACCCATTGATGGCACTTTGTTGGGCGATGTGGTGCGAATTAGCGCCAGCGCTGAGACAGAATTTGTGTGCTCAGGGCCTTACGCCCATAAATTGCCACAACAGGCAGAGCAAAATTTAGCCTTTATGTGCATGGCGCACTTTCGTGCCACGGTCGCACCAGATATGCCGACAGCGCGTATGGAGTTAGTTAAGAATCTGCCCATTGGTTCAGGTCTGGGATCCAGCGCCTGCTCAGTGGTTGCGGCACTTGCAGCGCTGAATAAATTTGCCGGCACTGAGCTCAGTGAGGATGCACTCATTGAGCTAATGGCTGATTTTGAAGCTAAGGTCAGCGGCGCTCGTCATTATGACAATATCACGCCGTGTTTGCTTGGTGGTTTGCAGCTCACAGGGGCGCTGATACCCGGTCGTTCACTGACGATCCCCACTCCCAGTAACTGGTATCCAGTGGTCGCGTTTCCCGGTTTCACCCTTAATACCGCTCAGGCTCGAGCAGTGCTGCCGCAGCAAATGAGCTTACACCATGGTATTGAATTTGCTCAGCGTCTCAGTGCATTTTGTACGCTAATGCATCAGCAACAGCATGAGTTAGCGATGGAGCTGATGATTGATACGGTTGCTGAGCCCTATCGCAGTGAATTGATCAGCGGTTTCAGTGCCGCCAAAAAGGCGGTGCTAGAGTTAGGCGCGAAGGCGGTGAGTATTTCTGGTGCTGGGCCGACGCTTTTTGCACTATGTGACACTATCAATGATGCTAAAAACTGCCAGCAGTGGTTACAGCAGAACTATGTAAATGAACAAGGCTTTAGTCATATTTGTCAGATAGATACGGCAGGTACGCGGGTTTTGAATGAGGGAAAAGAATAATGCGGTTGTATAATTTAAAAGATGATAGCCAGGTGGTGTCTTTTGTTGAGGCGGTAAAAACGGGGTTAGGGCGCAATCAGGGGGTGTTTTTTCCGCAACAGCTAACGCCACTGGATAATATTGATGCCTTATTGGAAATGGATTTTGTCTCGCGCAGCACACAAGTACTGACGCACTTGATTGGCGATGAACTGAGTCCTAATGTGGTCGCTGAAATGGTGCAGGGAGCGTTTACTTTTCCAGCACCTTTGGTTCACGTTGCCGATAATCTTCACTGTTTAGAGCTTTTTCATGGCCCTACCTTGGCATTTAAAGATTTCGGTGGACGCTTTATGGCGCAGTGCCTTGCCCAGTTCAGTAACTCAGAAAAGGTCACTATTCTCACAGCCACCAGTGGTGACACTGGCGCTGCAGTAGCCCATGCTTTTTATGGCAAAGAGAACATCGATGTGGTGATCCTGTACCCTGAAGGCAAGATATCAGAGGCGCAGCAAAAGCTGTTTACAACCTTAGGCAATAATATTCACTGTTACAGTGTAAAAGGCTCGTTCGACGATTGTCAGGCCATGGTTAAGCAAGGGTTTTTGGATGACGAGCTCAAAACGCGTTTGCGCCTTAATTCTGCGAATTCTATTAATATTAGTCGCTTACTCGCGCAGGTATGTTATTACTTTGAGGCGGTGGCGCAGTTGCCCAAAGCGCAGCGAGACAAAGCGCACATCTCGGTGCCGAGCGGTAACTTTGGTAATGTGTGCGCAGCGATGATAGCGGCGCTGATTGGCTTACCCATTCAAAAACTCTCGGCAACAACAAATCAAAATGACACGGTGCCGCGCTTTATCGCCTCCAAGCAATGGCAGCCGCATGAGACTCAAGAGTCTCTGTCTAATGCTATGGATGTCAGTCGGCCCAATAACTGGCCTCGTGTACAAACGATGTTAGACAGTGGTCGTTTCAGCTATGACGATTTCTTTTCTCATGCTGTGGATGAGGAGCAAACCGCTTTGGCGATGCGTGAATTACAGAGCATGGGCTATCAAGCTGAGCCACACACCGCGATTGCTTATGAAGGGTTAAAAGCGGATTTAGCACCTGAGCATCAGGGGATTTTCCTAGCTACGGCCCACCCGGCTAAGTTTCAAGCCAGCGTGGAGAAGATTTTAAATGTTGAATTAGCGATGCCAAAGGCGCTTAGCGATGCCTTGGCTAAACCTTGCCTTGCTGAGCCGATGAGTGCAGATTATCAACAATTACGGCAAGCGCTGCTGGCGAAATTAGGTTAATTTGGTAAGCTAGCAATATCGATAACAAACGGCCTTTAGGGCCGTTTTTTTAATGGAACCGAGCAGCATGACATCTTGGTCTGATTTATTAGCAGAGCAAAAACAGCAGCCTTACTTTCAACAAACCTTGGATTATGTGCACCAACGTCGAGAGCAGGGCGTAGCTGTGTATCCGCCTCAAGAACAGGTATTTGAGGGATTTCGCGCCACCGCGTTTGAAGATGTGAAAGTGGTGATACTGGGTCAAGACCCATACCATGGTCCAAATCAAGCGCATGGCTTATGCTTTTCGGTGTTACCTGGGGTAAAACCGCCGCCGTCATTGGCGAATATGTATAAGGAATTGGCGCAAGATATCGCTGGATTCAGCATCCCTCAACATGGATATTTACAGTCTTGGGCACACCAAGGGGTGTTGCTGCTCAATACCGTATTGACCGTTGAACAAGGGCAAGCACACTCGCATAAGCACCTCGGCTGGGAGCGTTTTACTGACGTGGTCATCGAACAGCTTAACCAACATGGCAAGGGCATTGTGTTTTTGCTTTGGGGCGCACACGCTCAGAAAAAGGGCAAGCACATCGACACGCAAAAGCACCATGTGCTTAAGGCACCTCATCCGTCGCCGCTGTCAGCACATCGCGGTTTTTTTGGCTGTGGTCACTTTTCCAAAGCCAATGAAATCCTTACCAACCAAGGTCAAGCTGCCATTGATTGGACTCTAGCCGAGCAAATATAACGCAATAAAAAAGAGGGCATCTAGGCCCTCTTTTTTATGTTGGTATCAAAAATCTAACTCTTCTAAACCAATGTCATCGCTGAACAAGTCTAGTTCTTGCAGTTCTTTGCGCAGACGTTGCTTATCTTTTAGTGCTTCGATTTCGCGCCATTTACGTTTTTTATTTCGACCGGATGTCTTTTTGGTCTCTGGACCTTCTATTATTTTTATTAGTTCATTCAGACTATCCATGACACTCTCCTGTATAACTAACGCAATCAATCTATACCACAGTTGGTATAAAAATAAAACGAAAATGTTTAACCAAGGTTACAGAAAAGTGATGATTCTATTACGAGCGGAAAGGGCAGAGAAATGGCGGCCTTGTGGGCCGCCGAATGGTGTTAGAGTTGTTTAAAACGGGCCTCTAAATCTTGCTGAGCTTTAGCAAAAGCACGAATTCCCTCGGCGAGCTTTTCAGTCGCCATCGCGTCTTCGTTATGCAACCAGCGGAATTCACTCTCTGTGAGTGCTTCAGGCTTAGGCTGTACATCGTTTGCACCGCTTAACAAGTAATCTGTATTAGCTGGCAACTCGGCTAATTCCTCGAGCAATGCAGGGCTTATGGTGAGGCGATCACAGCCTGTTAAGGCAAGAATTTCACCGGTGTTACGAAAGCTGGCACCCATGACGATAGTGTCGTAGCCGTGGCCTTTGTAAAAGTCATAAATACTGCGCACCGATTGCACGCCTGGGTCTTGCAATGGATCGCTAGGCTTCTCCATCCCGTTAGCAACATGCCAATCGAGAATACGGCCCACAAAAGGTGAAATAAGGTAAACATTGGCATCGGCGCATGCACGGGCTTGGGCGTCACTGAATAACAGCGTAAGGTTGCAGCGAATGCCTTCTTTCTCGAGCTGCTCGGCAGCTTTGATCCCTTCCCATGTCGATGCAATTTTAATTAAAATTTTGTCACGGCTCACGCCTTCTAAATCATACAGCGCGAGTAACTGTTTGGCTTTGGCGATGGTTGCTTGGGTGTCAAACGATAAACGCGCGTCCACTTCGGTGGAGATGTAACCAGGCACAATATCAGCGATTTCTTTACCGATTAATACTGCAAAATAGTCACAGGCTAATTCGAGTTGCTGCTGCGCATCAGTGCCTTGCTCTTTGGCATACTGCCATGCTTTATCCAGATAGGGCTTGTATGCGTCTATCTCACTCGCTTTAAGCAGCAAAGAGGGGTTTGTCGTTGCATCTTGAGGTTGATGTTTACGAATCGCTTCAATATCACCGGTGTCGGCTACAATGGTTGAATGTGCTTTCAACTGTTGCAGTGCTGTAGTCATGTGCTTTCCTCATTCCAAGCATAAAATCTGCTGAGCTTGCCTGTTGCTTGAAAACGCCAGACAAACATACATAGGTTATTTCGTTTATGTTGCACCTAAGTGACAACCAAAGGGAGGTCAATTGTCCGTGCATTGATGTCGCTATTGGCTAGCGCGCATGGAACCGACGCGCACCGTACAAGTGAACTTGCAGGTAGAAAGGTCGATTTTTGAATAAAGCGTGATTTTTGCTTTATTTAATGTTGAAATTGACACTAATTACTAGGCAAGTCAACTGCAATTATGATTACTGTTATATCTCCAGCAAAGAATCTTGATTACGATACGCCTGCGCCAACGCAGGACTACACGCAGCCAGAGCTGCTGAGCCACAGTGAAGAGCTGATCGAGGTGTGTCGCGAGCTTTCGCCGCAGCAGCTTGGCAGCCTCATGAAGATTAGCGATAAGCTAGCGGGGCTCAATGCCGCGCGCTTTAGTGAGTGGTCGCAGCCATTTACCCCTGAGAATGCTAAACAAGCGGTGTTTGCATTTAATGGCGATGTATACACAGGCCTTGATGCATCAAGCTTAGAGGACAAGGCTTTAGCCTATGCGCAGCAGCACTTACGCATTCTCTCCGGCCTTTACGGGGTGTTAAAACCACTGGATCTGATGCAGGCATACCGCTTAGAAATGGGCACCAAGTTAAATAATCCCCGAGGCACAAATTTATATCAATTTTGGGCAGAGGTTATCGCCAAAAAATTAAATGAAGCCATGGCGCAGGCGGGCACATCCACGCTGGTTAACTTGGCTTCAAATGAATATTTCAAAGCAGTGGACAAAAAAGCACTCGACGGGGCGATTGTTACGCCTGTATTTAAAGACTGTAAAAACGGCCAATATAAGGTCATCAGTTTTTATGCTAAAAAAGCACGGGGGATGATGGCGCGTTATATTATCGAAAACCAAGTGGACTCGTTATCGGCTTTACAACGTTTCGATAGCGCGGGGTACTATTTCAGCGCTGAAGCGACGAAAAAAGACAACGAACCGGTGTTTTTGCGCGACGAGCAAAGTTAATTCCACAAAGGGCTCTGCTGTTCTCTTTGAAGGTGAGGATGAGAGCCCGCAAACCCTTCCTCAACCACCTTCACCACTAATATGGCAGCTATCTTGCATCATTTACGCTTTATCTACTTATGCGCATGAATGGAGCATTGCATGTTTGCTAATTTCAATGTCGAAAAAGCACAAAAACTCATTGAAGAAAAACTCGGTGGTTGGCTAGAGACCGCAATCAGTCATATTCCTAACTTAGTGGTGGCGATTGTCATTACTATCGTCTTTGCGCTGTTGGCGCGGGTGCTAGGCTCAATCATTAGCAAAGTATTAAAACGCTCTTTGGACTCCGAGCAGATTGCAGGTTTAATGACCTCTATCGTGAAGATTTTAATTCTCACTCTCGGGGTGTTTATCGCCCTAGATTTCTTAGGGTTAAAAGGCACTGTCACCTCATTGCTCGCGGGTGCGGGGATTGTCGGTTTGGCTATCGGTTTTGCCTTTCAAGATATGACCGAGAACTTGATTGCCGGTGTCGCCATGGGTATTCGTAAACCCTTTAGACCCGGCGATGTAATCGAAAGTGGCGATGTGTTTGGCACCGTAAAGTCAATTAATCTACGCAATACGTTAGTAGAGAACTTTTACGGTCAGTTGATCATTATTCCCAACAAGATTCTGTTTCGCAATATTCTCACTAACTACAACTACCTCGGTACCCGCCGTATCGAAGTGCCGGTCGGTATTTCTTATGGCGATGATATCGAAGCAGCAGAAAAAGCCATTGTCGAGCACATCAATAAGCTCGACTTTGTTATACGTAAAGAGGATACCGCCGTTTACGCCGATGGCTTTGGTGATAGCGCTATCAATCTGCTGGTTTGGTTTTGGATAGCCTACCCAAATGATGATCCAGGTTACATGGAAATCCGCAATCAAGCCTACATTACCGTTAAAAAAGCGCTCGACAGTGTGGATGTGACTATTCCATTTCCTATTCGCACCTTGGATTTTGGTATCAAAGGCGGTGAAAAGCTGGTGCAGATGTTGCCGTCACAGTCACCAGAAGAAGGGACGCATAAGCAACGAGGCCAGGATGAAAAACCGGGTCAGGACAGTGAATAGCGACACAGGTGCGCGGCTGCTGACTCGGTAAAAGCTGCAAGCGGGTTATAAAATTTTCCCGCTTCTTCTGGTTATTCGCAGTAATTGGGGAGTGCAAGTTGCAATTAGCCCACGCTCTGGTGCCATCGTTTAAATCAGACCTAGCTCGATGCCTCGCAATACAGCGCGGGTACGATCGCGTACCATCAGCTTGGCTAAAATAGCAGAGACCTGATTGCGCACTGTGCCTGCGGATTTATACAGCGCCTCGGCAATCTCGGCGTTAGAGAATCCAGCAGCCACCAAGCGGAGAATTTCCAGCTCGCTGAGACTGAGAGTTTCGTATTGGGTAAATTCATACAGCGGGGGATTATTCGGGCGTGAGGCGTGACAGGCGATAGTTTGTGTTACCGCCGGTTGTAACCAGCGTTGTCCCTGGCTGAGCGCGATGATGGCATCGGTGAGCACCGCAAAGGAAATATCTTTACGTAGATAGCCATCAGCACCAAGGCGAATGCTTTTGAGTACTAAGTCATGCTCGTCAAAGGTCGAAAGTAGCATGACTGCAACAGGGAGCTTGGCATTGCGGATCTCACGCAATGCGTCAATACCACTGACTGTTGGCATACGCACATCTAACACCAAGACATCGACCGGGTTAGCCGTGAGCCAAGTAACTATATGCTCTGCGTGGTTGCGTTGTGCGCTTACCTGCAAATCAGGATGCAGTGCTAATAAGCTACATAATCCCTCGAGCACCAAATTTTGATCATCTACCACTGCCACTTTAATCACTATCAGCCTCCGCACCTAACGGAAGCGCGATATCTAGGCGAGTGCCGGTCGCTAGCGAAGTCACAGTCAGCTCGCCGTCAAGTTGCATCACACGCTCTTGCATCCCCTTGAGCCCGTTTCCCCATTGATGGTGGTTAATACCCATACCGTCGTCCTCAACGCGCCAAAGTAACCACTGTTGCTGACGCCACAAGGAAATATCACAGCGCGTAGCGTACGCATGTTTGCGCACGTTAGTAAGCGCTTCTTGGGTGGCACGAAACAGCAACTCGGCGATTCGTGCATCACGTACTTTGACACGCTCACTGTAATGCAGCTGGGTAACAGGGTGAACAGTATCTGCAATCAGTGTTGTTAGCGCTTGCTTGAGATCAATATTATCGAAAGCCCTGAGAGTACTCACCGTATCGCGCGTATGCGCCAGTAAATCAGTGATTATATGTTTGCACTGCGCCAAAGGGGGCTGCGCTGAGTGGCTGAGTTGTTGGGCCAGTTCCAGTTGTAAATTTAACGCCGTTAGGCCATGTCCTAACGAGTCGTGGATGTCTCTAGCGATGCGCAGGCGTTCATCGCGCTTGGCGGTATCTTGCAATAAAACCTGGGTGGCACTGAGCTCTTGGAGTAGGGCCTTATTGCGCTCGTTGGCTCGGCGCTCATCAAGTAAGGCGTAGGATAAGCGCAGAGCAAACAAGTGATAAGCGATGAATAAGAGACTATTCACGAGGTCGTAGGAGGTGGGCGTAGTGGCAAAATAGGCTAAAGGCATAATCAGTGCCAAAGCTAAGCACACTATTAGCTGCGCCAGATAGACAAGGCTTGCTACATACACCACAGAGAGGATTAAAATGAGACCACTTTTTATCCAAAACAGTAGTATCAACAACAGACTAAATTGTGCTGTGGCCAATATTTTCTGGGATCGAATAGTTCTCTGTGGGCCCGTAGTACGCAACAAGTGCAGCATGACAAAACCAGTGAACACAGCAGCGACGAACACATCTGGGTAAGGCAAGTTAAAGCGCAGTACATCCTGTTGATGATGCAGCGAGTAAAATACAAAACCAGCGACGATGGCGCAGGTGAATAGTACTAGAACAGAGCCAGTCCAATTCGCTATAAAGTGGTTACTTTGCCATGCTTTCATGTTGTTGCGTCCATGCGTTTACTGCTCGGTATATAAAGCTGCTAAGCCTTGTTGGTTAGCCACAAGTAAGTATGAGCGATTGAACGAGATAGTACATAGGTCGACATTTTTTTGCGCTATTTTTATGTCGGAATCGCAATCACTGCCATGCACAAAAGCGCTTAGCTCACCTGAATCTAGGCTAAAAGCGTGTCCCTTAATGCTAACCTGAATTGGCTCGGCAGCAAAGATACGTATGGCATAGGCGTCGTCTTGGTTATCTTGCTGTTGCTCTATAAGGCTTATATTTATCTGAGCAGCGTTTTGCCAGGCGACAACGTGGTATGCGTGATCATATTCCACTTCCACTTTCTTTTGTGCTACTGGGCCAAATACGTTTCGCGCTGCAACATAAAGGGAGAGCTTTCTGTTGGCATTACTCTCGTGAGTAATGGCGTATTGCTGTGCATCTTTTGCTAGGGTAGTGAGGTAATAATCATCATCTGCCACGTCGCGTTCATCACCGTTAAGTTTGGTGTTGGCGATGTGGTAATCCAGCTCGTAGTCAGTGGCGTTAAGTAGGTAGTAATCATTTTTATAATAATCACTGCCAAAATTAATGGTTTCCAGCTCTTCCTCTAAATCATCCGACGAGCAGGCGCTCAGAAACAGTGCGGCGGTCGTTAACAATAACCAGTGTGACTTCATCGTTTTATCCTTAATGGCAATGGGTGTATGCCCAAGTTTATCCATCAAGGAATGACACGCATGTGTCAAAAGTCATAACTGTATAATGAACTTTTAAAGAGAGGGGTCGTTACTGGCGGGCGTAATTACTGAATTCACGTAGTGACAGCTTGCCATCTTTGTCCTGATCATAGCTGCTAAAGCGTGACCATAACGCGGGTTCTTGGGCGGCTTCTGATTTACTAATGGCGCCATCGCGGTTGCGATCGAGTTCTTTAAAGCGCGACTCCACACTCCCAGCGTGGGCAGTGCTCAGAGAACTTAGAGCAATTAATGAGATAAATACAGTGACTATTACTTTCATATGAGTTCCTTGCGCGCGACTACGCACTTATATTGTTAGCCTAACGAATCGATTTTCACACGCCAACCAGAATAAGATTAATGGCTAGATTAGTGCGATTAAGTCCTAACTGGGTGTTAATTGTTGTTGCCTGAACCGAGCAAATTCATCGGCACTGAGGGTGTTATCTCGATTACGGTCGAGATCAGAAAAGACAGGCGCTAAACCATCAAGCTGCTGCGCTTCCAAATACGAAATAGAGTGATTATGATCACTATCTAAATGTTGAAATGAAACCTGGCTTTTTGCAAAAGTGACTGTTATCACCGTGAGAAAAGCAACGAAAACACTTAAACGTCGCACTGCATCCTCCAATTCATAGTGGCTTAATTCAAAAGCAGGTATAACCGATTTATCATGGCAAAGTCATACCCGCGCAGCATTAACAAGAACAATGCCAGTTTTTGTTCTTGTTAAAATTCATAGGGTTAGTACGTTGGTCATGAAGGTAGTTAGGTAAAGTTGTTGTCAAATAGCAACAGGTGGCGCGTTAATTTTTAAATTTATATATATTTCAAAGCTTTACGGATTCGCAAATTTGCAACAGGAGGCAAGTTGATAAAACAGTTATGGCGTTGGCGGCCCAATCTATTTGCACAGTTTTTTATTGGCGTAGCCATTCTGTTGGTGCCACTGGCTTTAGTCGTGGTGGTGTTCTTGCAGGCCCTTGATAAGCACATGGTGAATACTCAGCAAATGGTTCTGAGTAGTTATCAAAAAAATGAGCAATTCAATGAATTTAAGCAACTTTTTCAGTCTCTGGAGCGTGCAACCCTGCAAAATTGGGTACTGCAAAGTGAGCAGTTAAGTGAAGCGGTAGCACAGCAATGGCAAAAAGCAGATACGATGCTGGATAGCCAAATCAGTGCCGCTGATGTATTCAGTGAACAAAGCCGTTGGCAAGAGCTGTATGCCACCTTTAGCGCTACCCGCGATGAATTGCGTAATAGCCAAACGCAAAACGCACAATTGTTTGTTCCTTTACGCCAGCAGATTAATACCCATGGTCAGTGGCTGCACGAACACACTAAAAAGCAAGTGACGCATGCGCAGCAAGCTCTGGCTGATTTACAACAAAGCTTTATCCATTGGCTGGTGGCCTTGGTGCCTATTGTGTTGCTTTTTGGTGGCGGGTATCTATGGCGTATTAGCAGCCGACTCAGCTACCTTTCACGGGTGATTGGGCGCTTAGGCAAAGGTGATTGGGATGTTGATATTAAGCTTACGGGTGCCAAAGAATTAAGAGAGCTGGGGCAGAAGCTACATTGGATGCAGCAGCAACTACAAGCGTTAGAGCAGCAAAAGGATACCTTCTTACGCCATGTTACCCATGAATTAAAAACCCCCCTGGCATCAATGGTGGAAGGCTGTGATCTGCTTAGCGAGCAAGTCGTTGGGCCCATTAACGAGCAACAGCAGGATGTGCTGGAGCTGATCAGCCAAAGCACCGAACGCCTGAGAGCGATGATTCAAAGTTTGCTCAATTATAATGCTATTCGCTCACGCACCGCTAATCCGCGCCCGTGTGAACTTGCTGACCTAAAACACCAAGTGTTAGAGCATTTTGCTGATCGCTTAGCGTTAGCGCAGCAGAAGGTAAATTGGCAGTGTGATAAGAAACTCGCTATGCTGCGCCTTGATGGCGAATTGGTACAAATGATCTTGGTGCAGCTCCTCTCGAACGCCATTAAGTTTTCTCCACCTGGTGCCACCATCACCGTCGCGATTAGTCAAAGTAAGTCTGAGGTTGAATTGAAAGTATGCGACCAAGGACCTGGAATTTCTAAAGCTGAGCAAGAACGTCTGTTTGACGCTTTCTTCCAAGGCAAAGCGGGCAAGTCTAGTCGCTTGCAGGGCAGTGGGTTAGGTTTGTCGATAGTTAAAGAATGTGTTGACCAACTCAACGGTGATATTAATATTCATTCAGTTTCCCCTAAGGGCAGTTGCTTTACGCTGCATTTCAATCAGTAATGGAGTTCATTATGAATAAGTTTGTCGCCTTGGTGAGCCTTGGTATGATCAGCATGCTAAGTGCCGGCTGTCAGTTGCTAGGGAGCGCAGAACCCAGTGCAACTGTGGTTGAACAACCCAAAGCGCCAACAACAGTGGTGGTCGGTACGCCCAACCCTAAACCGCGTCCAAAACAGCCGCCATCTTATCCGAGCGCACAACAGCTAGTGCAATGGCATGCGCAGCAGTGTGGTGGTTTTGCCGCCACGGCGCAGGATAACGATGAAACTTTCATTGCCGAGCCGCAACTGAAACAATTTTTTGCGCGCTTATGCTTACGAGGGCAAACGCAGCCACAAGAAATGTTGGCTGAACTCGAAGTCGTGAGTGCCCAGTATTACTGGCCTGAATCTAGCGCTCGCTACTTCTGGTTGCTGAAACAGCAACTTATCGCCAATGCGCAGATGCGCCAGGAGTTACAAGCGCAAAAGCAAGAGCAAGCGCAAATGAAAGCGCGCATGCAAAAAACCTTGTCTTCGCTTGCCGCAATAGAGCAACAGCTATTGCAGCGCAGTACCCAGCAGGAGAGTGACAATGAGTACTAAATCCAAAGTATTATTAGTGGATGATGATGAAAGCCTACTGAAGTTACTCACCATTCGCCTGTTAGCTAATAACTATGAGGTTAGCACCGCGAATTGTGCCAGTGATGCCTTAAGCGAGCTGCAACAACAGCACTTTGATGTGCTTCTTACCGACTTGCGCATGGATGATATCGATGGCATGCAACTCGCCGAACAAGTGCAGCAACTTTACCCGACCATGCCAGTGGTGATGATGACCGCACATGGCTCTATTCCCGATGCGGTCAAGGCTACCAAGCAAGGCGTGTTTGCCTTTTTGACTAAACCCATAGATAAAGACGAGCTGATCGATACTCTAGCTAAAGCGGTGCGCCTGCATGGTCACAGCCAAGGTCAGCAAAGTAACCATCATGGTATCGTTACTCGCAGTGCCACCATGCATCACCTGTTAGAGCAGGTGCGAATGGTTGGCGCCGCTGATGTGAATGTGCTGATCTCTGGGGCCAGTGGTACGGGTAAAGAGTTATTGGCCAAAGCGGTGCATGAAAATAGCAATGTCAGTGATGGACCCTTTGTTGCCATCAACTGTGGTGCAGTGCCCGCAGAGTTGTTGGAATCACAGCTGTTTGGTCATAAAAAAGGGGCTTTTACCGGGGCCACAACGGACCATGTGGGGTTATTCTCACAGGCCGAGGGAGGCACCTTATTTCTCGATGAAATTGGCGATATGCCTTTGAATCTGCAGGTGAAGCTATTGCGGGTGCTGCAAGAGAAAACGATTCGCCCGGTAGGCCATAGTGAAGAGATCCCCGTTAATGTGCGGGTGGTGTCGGCAACCCACAAAGACCTACCCACGGCCATTAGTGAAAATACCTTTCGTGAAGATTTGTATTACCGCTTAAATGTCGTCAATCTGCGCCTGCCGGCGTTAAATGAGCGTCGCGAAGATATCTCGCTGTTGGCACATTACTTTTGTGAGCAAATTGCGGCGCGCCAAGAGCAGGCGGTGAAACGCTTCAGTGACGATGCTATGGACTTGTTACTGCGCCATGATTGGCCCGGTAATATTCGTCAGTTGCAAAATGTGGTGGAGCAAGTTGTGGCGCTCAGCCCCAGCGAGCTTATCAGTGCGAAGCAAGTGGCGCTGGCGCTGCAATGTGAGATGGAGTCGAGCTCACCCATCGCTCTTAATGAAGCGAAAAAGCAATTCGAGCGTGAGTATTTGATTCGTGTTTTGAAAATGGTGGACGGCAATGTCGCCCAAGCCGCTAAACTCGCCAAGCGTAACCGTAGTGACTTTTATAAGTTGATTAAAAAGCACGATATTGACGCTGAGCAGTTCGCGCCATCGGCAAGTAAGTAAGGGCCACTTTAAGGCTCTTACAATCTCAATAACTCATAGATATACTGACTCTTTTAAGACGCATGGAATAATTTAATGCAGTTATTTATGGTGTATTTAGGTGGGCGTGTTCGCGGCTGTCATATTGAAATGCACGACGTACGGTTTGTGGTTGGGGAGTCCATTGACGATACCTACTCAAAACTCAAGGCGCAATGGGTCGGTGACAAGGACAAGGTGCATATGGACTCGTATATGGCTGTTAACGATATTGATGGCTACCACATTGCCATTGCCGACACGCCGCAAAATCGTCCGGAGCGTTTGTATTTTGTGAACTTAGGTGCCTATGAAGCGGATAAAATGGCTGAGCAACATGCCTTCACATTGACCGTTGCACACAGCGCCGAGCAAGCCAAACAGCAAGTCAAACAACGTTATTTAACGCACATGAGCCATCAGCATAAAGATGATCTCCATGAGGTGGATGACTGCTTTGCCTTGGATTTGCTCGATAACCAATACCACATTCACCTAACCCCAAGCGGACGCTCGCAAACAATCAAGCCGGATTGGTTTGGTTATCACGTATTGTAGCGACCTGATTACTCCTCGTCCTGCTCATCTTGTTCTTGTTTGATGGCCATGCGTATCGCAATAATGACTAACGCAAACAATGCAAAGGGCAGGGCCGCGAGGGCGTACTCTACGATATGGCTATCTTGATAGTTGGGTTGCAACACAAAGTGGCCACCCACACATAAGGCGATAGCAATAAATAAAATAGGCAGTAGGGCAAGTTCTTTTTTAGCGCGGTGTGGTTTCACAAAAATAAGGCACGAGGAGAAGACGTGCCTTATTGTAATGAACCTTCACTGTTAGGTTCAAGGGGTATTGGCTGAGGAGGCGTTGGCTCAGCGTGTTCGCCATTATTAAAGAGCGCAAAAATATACTCAATCTCCTCAGGTTGAAGAAGCTGACCTGTCATACTCATTTGTGCTCCATAATTGCGACGATGACCTAACTCTAACGCTTTAGGAATGAATAGGTCGTGAATCAATCTTGGATTATTTTAATGGTCAGTGAAAAGACCACGCCACTGCCATCAGCGAGGTTTTCAGCCTTTATTTGTGCTTGATGGTAATCGGCAATAAGCCTTGCCACGTACAAGCCTAATCCCAAATGGGGCTGCTGCTGCTTATCTTGCTCGCGGACCGACACCATGGAATCAAAAATATGCTCACCGATATCCGCAGGAAGCGCTGGGCCTTGATTACTCACTTTAAGCACTGCGTGCTGAGCTTGGCGCTCAAGGGAAACGCCAATCGCGCTGCCCTCGTAAGCAAACTCCAGGGCATTGTTAATCAGCTTATCTAGCAGCTGCGCTAAAAAATCAGCTGAACCTTCCACGGGAATAGCCGCGTCGCTAATGTTGATGTCAAAGTGTGCTTGCGGGTATGCGAGCTGATACCCCTGCATACAGCCAAGCACCACTTGCTGCAGATCGTAATGCTCTTTTTTTGCTGTTGAGATACTTTGCTCTAAGCGTGTTGCTTCGCTCATGGTGGTGATCAATTTGTTCAGCCGATTGACCCCTTCTTGAGCGCGGGTGAGGTACTTTTGCTGTTGTGGCTCGGTGGCGATCATTTGCAAGTTTTCTAATGAGCTGCGCACCACCGCCACCGGTGTGCGTAATTCATGAGACAGGCGCGAAGACATATTCTCTAGGTAATGGGTGTAGCCGCCTAAGCGATTAACGATGTTGGCGAAGCTGCGGGATAAGTCACCAATTTCGTCACTGTCTTTACTCAGTGTTAAGGTACCGCGAACACGACCTTGCTCATCAATGGCTTGCTCGGCACTGTCACGCAGGCGACGAATGCGCGAGGAAATACGAGAAGCGAAGAAAAACAGCGTGATGGTGCCGATAAACATCACCGCCAAAATCACGTTAAATAGCTTTTCTAGCGCCTTATTGCGCAGCGTACGTACGCCATTGGTGGTCTCTTCTGCGATCACCGCGCCGAGCACTTGGTCATCACCCCAAATAGGGTAGGCGGCACTGAGAATAACGGCTTTGTTATCCGGTGTCAGGCGCCAGTTGGAGGCCGGCTTGCCTTTTAGGGCGTTGGCTATATGGCTGCCTTCGAGGGCGGCCACATCGTGCAAGGTATCTAAAAAATCACTGGGTGGGCGGGTGAGAATTTTATAGTACAGTGGGTGTAAAAAGCGCTCTTCAAAGCGTTGCCACGCCCCTTGTTGTTCGTTTTCTTGTAACGAGCTTGCCCAGACGCCATCGGCATGTTGAATGGTGCCCGACTGTGCTAATACCCGATGATGTTTATCGACAACCCAAATGCGGCTGCCGCTGTGACCCATGCCTTTAATAATGCGCTTGATCTCAGGCGATGGCAGCAACACGGTGCCAAGGCGGTTGGCATCATGCACATTGGAGGTGGCCATGAGGTGGCGCTGCTGTTGGCCATCGTCCCAATCACTGATAGCAAAGCCCAGTTTGTTACCAAGCATATTTAAGGGCATACGCAGCTCGATGTTATAACCTTGTGCAGTGCGTCGGAAATAGCCCTGAATTTGTGTGTAGGGTTGCAGTGACGGCAGTTCAAAGGCGTTGACCCAGCCATCTTCGCGGGTCGCGACAATGTAATTCGTAAGCTCCCCCTGTGGCGTTTTTATGGCGATTTTTAAGTGGTCGTTGCGACTCACGCCAAGGGCATTTTTGGGGCGGTAACGCACGGTGTCATCTCGCACCGCGAACACTGCGTACAGGTAATTACCATACTTGCCGACCATATGACGAAAAGAGAGATCGGCGTTGTCGTGCTCTGGGTTGGGGGTACTCAGGTATTGGCCATGATACTGCCACATTAACTCTTGATAAGGCTGCCAATCACCCAATTCGCCATCAAGCCGAATGGCATTATCGATGCTGTAGGCGTACAGGTCGCGGCCTTTCTCGACCTTGTCGGTAAATTGACTGGCGTTTTCAAACAGGGCCGGGCGTTCATGTAAGGCCGTGGCCAGAGCCCGGGTGGTGCCCACCAAGGTTTTTTCTTGCCCTTTACGAAGGTACTTTTCCATTTCCCAAACGTATTCGTAGCCAAGCCATGGTAGGACGAATAAAAAGCAAGATAACACAATGACCTTACTGCGCAGGCCCAGGCCAAATCGTGCCATTTACTTCATTTCCCAGCGATAACCCATGCCATAGACGGTGTTGATGCAATCAAAGCTAGCATCAATGGCTTGGAATTTTCTGCGAATACGTTTTACGTGCGACGTGATAGTGCTGTCATCGACGTATATTTTCGCATCGCTCATTAACTCATCACGACTTTTTACGTGACCGGGGCGCTTAGCAAGCGAATGTACCATCCAAAACTCGGTTACGGTCAGATCCACGGCTTGGTTTTGCCAAGCGGCGCGCATCCGCTTGAGATCTAACTCCAAATCGCCTTGCTCTATGGTTTCATTCGCTTGCGGGGGCGTCTCTTGTGCTTCCACGCGGCGAAATAACGCACCAATACGCGCTGCTAAATGGGCCATGCTGATATCTTTGGTGAGGTAATCATCGGCCCCCATACGCAGGCCACAGACTGTATCAATTTCGCTGTCACGGGCAGTTAAGAAAATAATTGGCAAGGTGTGTGAGCGGGCACGCAAACTTTGGCACAGCATAAAGCCACCATCAATCTCATTGCCTAAGCCAATATCGACGATGGCGAGATCCGGAAGTTGCTCAAACAGCGCTCTTTCAGCACTGGGTCTGTCGGCAAACCCTTGTACTTGGTAGCCTTGTCCTTCGAGCATTTCAACGTAGTTATCGCGAATAGCAGCTTCGTCTTCGATAATAGCAATGCGTTTCATAATCCGTGTGCTGAGTTTTTTATTGTGAGCGCTACTATATCGCGAATTTAGCGCTTTGTGAGCAGTAACAGGCTAATTGCCATAATTCATCATTTTTGTGCTCGCTATGGCCGTCAGTGATTTATGCGAAGGACAAAAATATCCCCCAGGGTGTTTGGCTTATGTTAGCGACAGGCTACAATAGCGGCTTTATATTTCCCAAGGTAGGCCCATGAAACTGACAGTAGAAATAAGCAAGTACCCATTGCATCAAGACTATATCCCCTATATTCAAGATTTCATTGACCGCCTTAATGCGCATGGCGATATTAAAGTGATCACCAATACCTTATCAACTCAGGTGTTTGGCGATTATGACACCGTGATGTCGGTGGTGAGTGCAGAAATTAAACGCTCCTATGAAACCTACGGCAAGGCTATTTTTGTGTGTAAGTTTCTATGCGGTGACCTCTCTCCTGAGGCGAATTAAGAGGCGTAAAGATGGAAACTCTGAGCGCTATTATTGCCGGATTCAGTGCCATGTCGGTGTGGGAATACGTTGCTGTGGCATTATCCATGGCTTACTTGCTGTTGGCTATGAAAGAGAGCTTGTGGTGCTGGCCGGCGGCTTTCATTAGCACCTTAATCTATACCTTGATGTACTGGAACGGCGCTTTGTTAATGGAGTCGGCGCTACATTTTTACTATATGGGTATGGCGGTGTACGGTTGGTGGGCATGGCGCTATGGTCGTCAAAATAGCGCCCGCCAAGGCATTACTTCATACACCGTCCAGCGTCATGCAGTGGTAATCGCGGCGACGACGGTGGTCGCCCTCGTGGCAGGGTATATTATGGACAACTACACCCATGCTGATTACGCCTACCTTGATAGTTTAACCACCTGTTTTGCGGTGGTAACGACCTATTTGGTGGCACAAAAAGTGTTGGAAAACTGGCTATATTGGGTGGTTATTGATGCCGCGTCTATCTACTTATATGTTGCTAAAGGGTATTATCCGACAACGGTGCTATTTGTGTTTTACACGGTGATGGCGGTGGCCGGCTATCTGCGCTGGCGGGCGCAATACCAGCATAAGAGCACCACAGGAACGGCCTATGCCTAAATCTGTTGCCTCAATTAATAGCCTAGTGCGGCGGTACAAACCCAGCACGCGCATTGAGCAAATTACCTATTTGCCACAAGGTGTGAGCAACGAAAACTATCGTGTTGATACCGCAGAGCAATCGTGGTTGGTTAAATTTTATGCTAAGCCATTACCCCATGAGGCAATTGCGGCTCAGCGCCGCTTAGCCACACAGGCTGCTTGTCCGGCGCCTTTGTATGTAGATGAAGCGCATCAAGGGGCTATTTTTCATTATGCACCGGGTAAGGTGCCAGAGCAGTTTGATGTCAGCCAAGCTGTGAAGTGTTTACAGCTCATCCACGCCCAACCATGCAGCGGGCCATACCTTGATTTGCATGCCGAGCTCAAGCGCTATGAGCATCAGCCTTTTTACCAAGCATATGCGCAGGCGCTGCATCAGGTTGTCACTGATACTCAAATGCAATCTGAAGATATGCGCTTTTGTCACAATGACTTAATTCGGCAAAACATTATTAGTTACTTAGGATGTTGGCAGTGCATTGATTTTGAATATGCTCAGCCCGGCGACCGATACTTTGATCTCGCCATGCTGAGCATTAGTTTCTCTCTGACTGAGGCGCAACAGCACGCGTTGCTAAGTGAGTACTTTGGCAGTGAGCAACGCATCGACTGGGTTAAGTTTACGGCTATGCAGAAGTTAGTCGCGGCGCTGAATTATTTTTGGTATCGAGCGAATAACACTGCGCATCGAGTGGATGAAGCCAAACTACAACTCGATGAGATTCTAAATGCCACCTAGGCGCTGCGCCAACTCCTTATATCTTTCCACGTCGCTTTTATCGAACATTGGGTCACCGTTATCATCTTGGCTTTTGGCAATGAGCAAATGCTCACGGGCAAGGCGTTTTACGCGTTCAATTTTTACACCAAGGTATTCGGCAACTTGTTCTGCAGTCATCAAGTTCATAGGGGCTCCAAACAGCATATAAATAGTAGTGTACATACGGTGAAACAGACGCTGTTCTTCTCAATAGCTGTGCGCTTTTATAGCGGCAGCAAGCCAACAATACTGAAATAAAAAGATGATGATATCTCAGCCCACTTACAGCTTGTTGAGGGAAGTTAACAGCAAATTTGCAACACAGTAGATATAAGTAAAGTTCAAGATAGCAGGATTGCCAGAGAAAATAACGCAAAAGTATGAGTCAAATGTAAATACCTTGAATGCCAAGGCGAAATTGCATCATGAATGAGTGAACTTTAATCGTATTGCTCGGTGCTGAGTGACAGCTGCTGAAAATATCGCCATATGATCGGCTAGGGCTAGTATTTACCTTGTGATGCCTTTACTATAAGCGCTGTCTGAACACATAGACACTGCGCTCTCGTGGTGAAATGGATATCACGTGGCCCTCCGGAGGCCAAGTTCTAGGTTCGATCCCTAGCGAGAGCGCCATTTCTTTCTGTTAATATTACCGCCGTTAAATCAATCACCATCTCTCTCTCATATTGAGCATGTCATTTTTATTTTGTGAGTGACAGTTATGAGCTATCAGCCTATGCCATGCAGTTAATATCATGCATTAGAACAACTTTGCATGGCGCTGCGCTAAGTCCACGTGCAGCAATATTCGCATGAGTCGTTCATCGCTTTAGTGCACCTAGATATCATCAAAGCGATTAACGCGCTTTAAAGACGCTTAACAATCGCTTGCCTAAGGTATAAATCACTTGCTTAGTGTGGATGGGAATAATCACAAATAGTCCTATGCCAGCATGAAAGTCAGGATTCATTTTGCAGTAAAAGGCAATCTCTTTTTTATCACTGGCTTGAAAGGCCGCAAGCTCCGAGATGCTGTAGTTACTTGTACGGTTCACCGGCTTTAAACAACGAAGAGAGCCGCCAGGGCTTACCATTCCCTCTGCGTTAAAGTGCTCAAACAGCGCGTTGGGACTGCTGCAATCTGGGTGTGGCCAGATAATTGCTACATGCTTGGCGATGGCCCGGTACATCGCTGGACTGAGCATTGTATCGGCATAATACACAGTGCACCAAGGACGTGTAAGCCAGTAGCGAATACTGTGATACAGGGAAAAGGAGAAGGTATTGCCACCGTTTCTATATTGTGGGTAAAAAGCTGCAGAGGCTCGTATTACCGTGCTTTTGCCGTGCTGTGTGAAGGTTAACAGGCAATAGCCAACTAGCGTGCTATGGTCAAAATAAAGCCTGAGCATACGCTGACATGCCTTGGGGTCATCAAAATAGTATTGCATGTACTCATCAGGGCTGACCCCGGCAAAGCTAGCGGCGATCACTTCTTTAAGCGCTAGCCGCTGCGCGGTGCTAAGCCACTGGGTCTGCTGATCTAAATCGCGTATTTTTAAGCTCATACGTTGGCTACATCCGTGTGTGAAGGGGTAACGTGGCAAGCTAAGCAGACCACGTAGGTAGGCTTTTTATAGCCATTTTTTCATACGAAAATACAAAGCGACGGCGGCGGTTAATATCACTAGAGCGAGAACAAACAACGGGAATGCCGCTGCTGATTCCGTTCCAGGAATTCCGCCAATATTGACGCCCAGTAAACCGGTAAGAAAGCCCAGGGGTAAAAACAGCGCTGCTACCACTGACATCACATACATACGCTTATTAAGTTGGTCGGATACTTGGCTGGCGACCTCTTGTTGGATTATCTGGGCCCGCTCAATATTCAAATCAAGTTCTTCTAAGTAGCGCAGCAGATGGTTAATGGTTTCATTGATGCGCGGCGTATCACTGTCAGCCAACCAACTTGGCTGTTGACTCACAAGCGCGCGCAGAGCCTCCTTTTGTGGTCTGATATAGCGCTTTAAGCCGATAGTTTGGCGGCGCACCTGTGATAGCGCATTGTGATCATGTGCTCGTTGGCTATCAACATCTTCTTCAAATTGGTCAAGTTTATCTTCGAGTTCATCTATCACACCTTGCATTCGCGAGGTTAAATTTTCGCACAATTGGCATACCAGTGCTGAGGTGGTACTCGGCCCTTTGCCTTTACGTAAAGATTCAGCAAGGGCATTCACCGACAGCAGGCGGCGGTGGCGCGTAGAGACGATAAGTTGTTCGCTAACGAACACGCGAATCGATACCATATCATCAGGACTATCTGCCGGGTTAAGATTGACGCCACGCAAAAACAATAAATGGCCACTGTCATCGCTGACAATACGAGGGCGTGTTTCATCGGCAATAAGGGCATCATGTGCAAATTCACTTAATGGTACCGCTGCCAAGTATTGCTCAATATCATCTTGGCAGTAATCAAGATGTAGCCACAGCACACCATCACTGGGCTTCCACTGCTTAATCGCTGATTTTTCAGTTAATTGTTCAGCGCCGCCTTGAGCGTCTAACACTAAGGCATGAATCAAAGCTGACATAACACCTTCACTTTCAATACAGAATGTTTCTTCTATCCTTGTCTATTATCGCTACAAGATCAATGAATAGTCTTTATCGACGCGAGTAATTTAATTCACTGTTCTTTATCGATAATTACCGTATAAAGCGGCTTTTACTATTGCGCTCCTCGCCGTTGGAGCATACGAGTGACTTCGCATATGACAAATAAAATAACAGTAGGCTGGCGTGAGTGGCTAGCCCTGCCTGAGCTGGGGATTGATAAAATCAAGGCTAAGGTCGATACCGGTGCCCGTACTTCATGTATTCATGCTTTTCGAGTTGAAGAGTTTATACAAGATGAGCAGGTCTGGGTGCGGTTTTGGGTTCACCCCATTCAAGACGACAACGACACAGAGATACAGTGCCAAGCGAAGGTGATAGATCAGCGCACCGTTACTGACTCTGGTGGGCATCAGGAGCAGCGTTATGTCATACAAACGCAGTTACTTATTGGCGGCCAACAATGGCCTATTGAAGCAACACTCACAAATAGAGACACCATGAAATTTCGTATGCTATTGGGGCGTACAGCCATGGCAGGGCGTATTGTTGTAGACCCTGAATTGTCACACCAAACACAATTATAAGGTTTATTATGAAAATCGGCATTTTATCACGTAACAAGTCGTTGTATTCCACTCGCCGTTTAATTGAGGCGGCGCAGCAGCGTGGCCATGAAGTGCAGGTATTGGATGCTTTACGCTGTTACATGAATATCAACTCGCAAGAGCCGGAAGTACACTATAAAGGTCAAAAACTAGAGGACTTCAACGCCATTATTCCGCGCATCGGGGCTTCTGTTACGTTTTATGGCTGTTCAGTGTTACGGCAATTCGAGATGATGGGGGTGTACCCTGTGAATGAATCCGTTGCCATCACCCGCTCGCGCGATAAATTGCGTTCTTTACAGCTACTATCACGCAAGGGAGTGGGCATGCCGGTAACCGGTTTTGCATCCAAACCCGATGATGTCAAAGACTTGCTGGAGATGGTGGGTGGAGCCCCGGTTGTTATCAAGCTGCTAGAGGGGACCCAAGGGATTGGGGTAGTGCTTGCTGAAACACGTAAGGCGGCCGAGAGTGTGATTGAGGCTTTTATGGGCCTGAAAGCACACATCATGGTGCAGGAATATATCAAAGAAGCGGGCGGGGCTGATATTCGTTGCTTTGTCATTGGCGATCGCGTTATTGCGGCGATGAAGCGCCAAGCCCAAGAAGGTGAATTTCGCTCCAATTTACACCGTGGCGGCAGTGCCAGCTTGGTACGGATTACTCCAGAAGAGCGTAAAACAGCAGTGGCCGCCGCTAAAGCAATGGGGTTAAATGTAGCTGGGGTTGACTTATTGCGCTCTGAGCGTGGCCCTTTAGTGATGGAAGTTAACTCTTCACCAGGACTCGAAGGAATTGAGTTGGCGACAGGAAAAGATATTGCTGGCATGATTATTCAATTTATAGAAAAGAATGCTAAAGAAAAGAGGACCAGAACCCGTGGCAAGGGCTAAAAAGAATCAGACATTTACGCTGTTAGGTGAGCAAGTCGCACCTGGGCAGCGGCGCACCTTTGAGCTTGAAGCGGCCAAGCTATATACCCATTCACCACTGACCATTAATCTTGAGGTGGTCAACGGGGTAGAAAGTGGTCCGGTATTGCTGGTGTGTGCAGCAATTCACGGTGATGAGCTCAACGGTGTTGAAATCGTGCGACAAACCCTAGCAAAGGTTGATGCCACGCAACTGCGTGGCACCTTAATTGCTGTGCCTGTTGTCAATGTGTTTGGTTTTATCCATAAATCTCGCTACCTTCCCGATAGGCGCGATCTCAATCGCTGCTTTCCAGGCTCGCAGCGAGGATCTGTGGCGGGGCGTATGGCGAATACGTTTTTTAACGAAGTGGCGATGCATTGCAGCCATATCATTGATTTGCATACAGGTGCCATCCACCGCACCAATTTACCGCAGATCCGAGCCGATTTAAGCAATGAGGAAACGGCTAAAATAGCCAATGCCTTTGGTACGCCAGCGGTGATCAATGCCTCGCTACGAAACGGCTCACTGCGTAGTGAAGCGGCAGAGCTTGGGATCCCGGTGATCACGTACGAAGCTGGAGAGGCCTTACGTTTCGATCCCATCGCTATTGCTGCGGGTGTGCAAGGGGTGGAAAACGTCATGCGTAAACTCAGGATGCTACGAGGTAAGCGGGTTCGCAAGCAGGCAGAGCCGGTTATCGCCAGTTCTACCAGTTGGATCCGCGCCGAAACAGATGGCATTATCCGCGCTCAAGTATCCCTTGGCGAGCGCGTGAGTAAAGGCCAAGTGTTGGCTTATATCAATAGCCCGCTAGGGGATAGTGAATGTGCGATTTTAGCGCCGCGCAGTGGCATTGTGATTGGACAGCAAACCATGCCTTTGGTGAACGAGGGCGATGCTATTTTTCATCTTGCTTATTTTGCCCATGCCAACTCGTTGGTTGAGCAACAGCTAGAGACATTTATTGATGAAATCAGTGACATGGATGATGAGTTAAAAACACCTGAACTTAACAATGAATAACAGGCGCAATTGCGCCTGTTGGCATTTGCTTTAAGATTTATTTTTAGGCGCCAGTATGCGCCGTGTAGGCTTGGTTTTTTGTGGCGGTTTGTTCAGTACCATCACTGGTCGGGTTACAAATAAATTGTTGGGATAGAGAACACGATGACCCTCTAGGTGCTCTAAAACCACGTTCATCAACCCCATTTCAATAATCCGTCCTTCTATGAAGTTGGCGCCATCAATCACCTTGACCCAGTTGCCGACCCGGCAATCATTTTGTACAAACATCAGCAAAAACGATGTCAGGTTTGAAAGCAAAGACCAACCCGCAAACATCGCGACGCCAAGCATTGCAAACAGGCTTGAGCCGACCACTAATAGCCCGCGTAACTCGATGCCCCAGAACACCAACAGGATGCACAGCAGGACAAAAGCAAGCAGCACCTTGAGTAACAATTGCGCGCGTTGTTTGCGATGAGGGTCGACTCGACCCCGGATCGTTTTGTTAAAAATTTTTAGCTGCAAGCGCACCAATAAAGGGAAAAGCAGCAGCACCACAAGGGTAACCAGCCACTTATAATGTTGAGTAAGAAGATCAACCAGCGCCACAGATATGTTCCTTATAAAAACAAGTTGTTAAAGCCGCTATATAGCATGGAAACAGACATCAGCAAAGTGTATTTAGAAGGATTTCTTCACGGTCACCAACCATTGCACGGGGTCGACATCATCCGGGCGGTTGATAGCTCTGGCGACATCGATATGAATAACCGTTCCGGCGTTGGCGCGACTTGGTGCTAAGCGTAAACCAACCCCATAGTTGTGGCGAAAGTGAGTGTCATTGGCGGGATTGCTGTTGGTAAACCAGGCTTGTCCTGCGTCATAAAAAGCAGCCCCACCGACGCGAAATAGCTGCCATAGGTTATATTCCCAATAATAGCGCTTCTCAATGCTAAGCAGTGCTCGCCGATCCCCTTGCTGATAATGCTGTGGGTATCCGCGCAGCCCGGAATCGCCACCTAGTGTAAGCTGGCGGTCCAAGGTTAACCCTTCAGCGCCATCTATACGCGCCTTTACATACCACGATTGAGCATCATCACTATTAAAGAAATACTCAGCTTGGGTGCCAAAAAATAGATTCTCAGCAGTGAACCCATCTTCGCGTAGCTGACCTTGTACATCCACCGACCAACGCCACAGACTCTGCTGATTAACGTAGTGGCTACGCTGCACACGAAAGTCGAGTATCAAACGGTTAGTATCGCCACCCAGAGATTCGCCTGAGTAACCTAAAGTAGTATCGATTTGCCAGCCTAGGTTCAAATCTTCGGTGCGCGTGATAGAGTCGATATTGTGTACTTTTACATAATCGTCTTGTAACCAGCTGACTCGCAAATAGGGATAGGAAAGTGTACGCTCTTCGGCAAGAGGTAATACGGTTTCATCTATCGCATCAAACCGGTCTTTTTGGTAGCGATAACCGACGATGGTACGCTGCGTCCAATTCGGGGCTGGTGAGCTTGAAACCCCATAAAAAAGATGGCTAGAAGAGGTATGTTGTGAGAACCCACTGATCTCTTCACCGCGATCATAGAGCTTCTCCTGACGGCGGTTACTGCCATTGGCCACCCCATAACTGTGTTTTGTAGACAGCGCATAAAAAGGGTAGGTGACCGACAGCCAATGGCGCTTACCGTCACTGTTATCTGCATACTCAAGACGACCGCGATAACGACTACCAAGAATATTCGGATCGTCATAGGTAAATTCGTAACCACTGCGCTCTTCATCATTGGTGCGTACTAAGGATACGCGCTTACCCCAACCAAGGAAGTTACTGTCACGAAAACCAAACGTAGAGCGGTTCTCACCGCCGCTGCGGCTAAAGCTAATCTCTGGCAACAAAGTCCAGAGCTCACGGGTTTCGACTTTCACATCCACAAACTCGTCGCACCGTGTTTGCGCACTGATCCGAGCGTCATATAAATAGCCTTGTTGACGCAGCAAACGTTCTGACTCGCGTAATTGTCGCGGGCTGTAGCGATCGCCTGGTTGGAACAACAAGATATTCTCTAACACTTGCTGTTCAGTCATCACATGCATGTCGTTGGCAAGGCGAAACAGCCAGTTATTTTCGTCGTCTAATTCGGTGTTGAAGATGTTTTGCTGGCTAAAGCTAATGTTTCCAATCCGGCGGCTAGGATTGGCATCTGGAAGGGGAGCTTTGTCCTCGAGTTGCCGCGATAGTAAGTGGTTACTTTGCACTTGGGACTGTTCATTCTTGCACTTTTCCTGCTGCGCGGGAACAGCACTGGAAAAGGCGGCTAGGGTACTCAGTAGAACGAATAGTCGATTCATTTAACTCACTTTTTTCCATATCGTGAATTAAAGTGTATCGCACATTTATTAACTTGCGCTTAAATAATTTCCTAACTCGGTTAACTTACCTTGCGCCTCAACCCCTGTAGCGCTGATCCAAATATTATCGCCATAATGTTCAAAATGCAGCTCAAAAGGAAGCTGTTCAAAGCTAAAGCGCAGCATGTGCCTGTCTACACCTTGTTCAAACTCACCAATATCAATGGCGTCATGATGCAGGAAAATACGGCCCCAAAAATCAAATTCATCGGCGCTGGGCATCACATCTGGAGTAATGATAATAACGTGGTGTTGGCTATCTATAGCGAGTTGGGTCACAGTTAAGCTCTTATATAGTGTTGGCGATTATTCGGGCGACAGATGATTACGAATTAAAGTCATAAAGGCACTGCCGTATTTACTGAGTTTAGTGAAACCCACACCCGATACTTTTAAAAACTCGGTGTCATTGGTAGGCATAAGTTGCGCCATTTCCGCTAAGGTTCGGTCATTGAATACCACATACGGCGGCACATCATCATCATCCGCTAGTTGCTTGCGCAAGGCGCGCAGTTTAGCAAACAGCTTTTTATCGTAATTGAACTGGGCCAGCTTATCTTGATAAACGTGCTTGGCTTGTAAACGTGGTTCAGCAAGTTGTAACTGATATTCGCCCTTGAGCACCGGTCTGGCTGCTTCGGTAAGGTGTAGTACCGAACCTTGGGTAATATCTTGATGCAGTAAGCCCTGATGAATGAGCTGGCGCAAAATACTGAGCCAATATTCGCTGCTGTGCTCCTTGCCTATGCCGTAGGTGCTTAAGGTGTGATGATTGAGATCCCGGATACGCTGAGTGTTGGCGCCACGCAGTAACTCGACGATATAGCCCAGTCCGAATTTTTGTCCGGCGCGATACACACAGGATAGCGCCTGTTGCGCCACCACGGTGCCATCAAAACGCTGCGGTGGATTTAAGCAGATATCGCAGTTACCGCATGCCTCGCGCTGGTATTCACTAAAATAATTAAGCAGTATTTGTCGTCGGCAGGTTTGCGCTTGGGCAAAACTGGCCATGGCATTGAAACGTTGCTCTTCGACGCGGCGGCGCTGCTCATCGTCAATGTCTTCAAAAAAACGCCTAACTCGAGGGACATCCGCCGGGTCAAAATACATAATGGCTTCTGCGGCCAAACCATCCCGTCCGGCTCGGCCAGTTTCTTGATAATAAGACTCGATGTTTTTAGGAATATCATAGTGCACCACAAAGCGTACATTGAGTTTGTTGATGCCCATGCCGAAGGCCACGGTGGCGACCACAATTTGAATATCGTCTTTGGCAAAAGCGTTGTGTACAAAGTGGCGCGATTCGTTACTCATGCCAGCGTGGTAACCGGCGACATTAAAACCTGCTTCACTGAGTTTTTGGGCCAAATCATCAACGCGCTTGCGGCTAGTACAGTAGATGATGCCGCTTTGCCCACTTTGGGTGCGCAAATAGCGCAGCAACTGAGTGAAAGGTTTAAACTTTTCTTCCAAGGTATAACGAATGTTTGGCCTATCGAAGCTGCCAATGTGGATATAGGGCGAGCGAAGCCCCAGTTGATTGACAATATCGACACGGGTAGCGCTGTCGGCGGTGGCGGTAAGAGCCATCATCGGTACATGGGCAAAGCGCTGTTTGAGTTCACTAAGGCGGAAGTAATGGGGACGAAAATCATGCCCCCAGTGAGACACACAGTGTGCCTCATCAACCGCAATCAGGCTGATATTTAAATAGCCAAGACGCTGCATAAACTCATATTGCAGCACTTTCTCCGGAGCAACATAGAGTAGTTTTATTTCGCCGTCATGGAGTTGCTGATAGATGAGCTGCTGCTGTTCACGAGTCAGAGAATTATTAATATAGGCCGCTTTGACCCCTTGGGCGTTGAGCTGGGTTACCTGGTCTTGCATCAAGGATATTAATGGTGAAATGACCAAGGTTAGCCCGGGTAATAACATTGCCGGCACTTGGTAGCATAACGACTTGCCACCGCCTGTCGGCATCAGCACTAAGGCATCCTGAGCGCCAAGCACGGCGTTGATCACCTGCTGTTGGCCCTCGCGAAATTGGCTGTAGCCGAACACGTCGCGCAGGATCTGCTCAGGCGTTTGTTCGGAAAATAATGCGGATACACTGCTCATGGCCGCCTATTCTAGAGTCTTTTATTATTCCTGTCTGCAACAGCCTTGCTCTTTGCTTAAAAATGCATCTTCAGATAGGCTATAACTCATCTTACCAGTTGAGAACAGACTATGGATAAAGCTCAAGCCCTGAATAAGCTAAGCCAGTTATTTGCGCAAATGCCGTTTAACCAGTTATTGGCAATGGAGATCAAGGATCTGGATGGCGAGTCGGCGAGCATCGAATTGCCATGGAGCGCGCAATTAATCGGTAATCCGCAACAGCAAATACTCCATGGCGGAGTTATTTCGTCGTTGTTAGACACCGTGGGTGGATTGCTTGCTGCGGCATCGGTGATTGATAAATTTGGCCCGGCAGAAATGCTCAGCGCACAATCCCGGCTGGCAACCTTAGGCACCATCGATTTGCGCACAGACTATTTACGCCCGGGCAAGGGTGAGCGTTTTATTGCTACGGCTATGTTGATTCGCTCGGGTAACAAGGTGTGTGTTTGTCGTATGGAGCTGCATAATGACCAAGGTGTGCAAATCGCTTATGGTACAGGCACTTATTTAGTCGGATAAACTAGCCCTTCAACAATGCGAGGCGTAGAATAGCGTTTTTACCGTTTGGGTTAGTGTTATGTTATCCGATGCTCAAGCCAAAAAAGGCATGCTATTCGCAGCCTTGGCGTTCACTATGTGGGGTGTTGCCCCGGTCTATTTCAAACAGTTGCTCGCTGTACCCGCTCTGGAAATCCTTGCCCATCGTGTGATTTGGTCGGTGCTATTTTTGCTGTTAGTGGTGGCAGTGTTGCGTCAGTGGCGTAACGTCCAAGTGATCATTAAGCAGCCAAAATACTTACTCATGTTGGTGGTGAGTGCCACCTTATTAGGGTTCAACTGGGGCTTGTTTATTTGGGCGGTGAACAATGACCACATGCTCGATGCCAGTCTTGGCTATTACATCAACCCGTTACTGAACGTATTGCTCGGTGTAACCTTTTTATCTGAGCGCTTGCGCAAGTGGCAGCTATTTGCGGTGGCTTTGGCGCTCACTGGGGTGGCCATTCAGCTGATCAGTTTCGGTTCGTTTCCGGTGGTGGCCTTTGCGTTGGCTGGCTCCTTTGCCACCTATGGTTTAATTCGTAAAAAGATGCCCGTTGAATCATTACCTGGGTTATTACTTGAAGCGGTTATCTTATTCCCGGTGGCACTGGCTTATTGGTACTTCTCAACGCCCACAGCAAGCTCCGATTTAATGGTCAATAGTTGGCAATTAAATACCTTGCTGGTTAGCGCCGGTATTGTGACCACCTTACCGCTATTGTGTTTCACCGCTGCTGCTAAGCGGTTGCAATACACCACTATCGGCTTTTTCCAATATATTGGCCCAAGCCTGATGTTTTTATTAGCCGTGGTCTTTTATGGCGAGGTATTTGATGCTGAGCGCATCGTTACCTTCGCCTGTATTTGGGCTGCATTGCTGGTGTTTAGTTGGGATTCATGGCGCTTTAGCCGCAACGCTCGCGCGCAGCAGCAAGGCACCGTCAATCGCGCCAGCTTGCGTTAATTTTTAAGCTCGCCCATGCCTGCTAATGGCTGGCATGGGCGTAAAGTGCGGTTTACTCGAGATCGTCGCTATCGATTTCTACTTCCACTTCAGGCGCGTCAAAGCTGCGTTTACGACCAAACAAGGTGAAAAAACGTGCCTTACTGGTCGTCAGTTTTAAGTACTTTATCCACGCTTTCTCGACCGGGTTGATGGGCGAGGATACGCCAGTCGTGGCAGCAACGAAGTGCGCTTGTGTGTCGTTAATGGGTTCAACCGTTTTTTCTTGCAAAGCTTTTAATAAGCGTCCATGTTCTTCTAAAATCTCCGATTCTAGTAGCGTAAAGTGGCCACTGCGGCTGAAACCGCGTGGGAACTTTTCATCGTTATAGAATTTGTGATCGCAAGCAAAGGCTTTGCGTAATTCGAACAATTGGTGCGCCGTCATAGCTAGCTCCTAATACAAGGGAAATCGGCTGGAGTATGGTACACAAGCGTTGTTTTTTTAAACAAAAAATTTTTATCGTGAGGATAAACACGAGTGGATATCGATTTACTGAAGACGTTCATTGAGGTCGCGCGTACTCGCCACTTTGGCCGCGCTGCAGAAAACCTATATATCACGCAGTCAGCGGTGAGCTTTCGAATTCGTCAGTTAGAGCAAAGCTTGGGCGTCAATCTATTTCTGCGCCAACGCAATAACATCCAGCTGACTGCTCCGGGGGAGCGTCTGTTACCTCACGCTAAGCTGATTGTCACCGGAGTACAGCGCGCCAAGCTGGATGTGGCGCTGGCAGATAACATGCGCCGTCAATTGGCACTCAGTGGCACAGCGAACATTTGGGATGCTTTTTTGCAATTTGGTATTGCCCATATTGTCTCGGCCATGCCGGGCATCTCCTTGGTCGCAGAAGTTAAAAATCAGCAGGAGAGCACCCGACTATTACTCGAACGCACCTTAGATATAGCGGTACTGTTCGATTTACCTAAGGTCGATGAGTTATGCGTTGAACCAATTTGCACTCTGGATATTATTCCGCTGTCGAGTTATGCCGATGCGACTGCTGAGTCTTTTTTTGATAACCAATATGTATTCGTTGATTGGGGGACGGCATTTTCGCTGTGGCATGCCCGCAACTTTGCCAATTCGGCACCGCCTTATTTTCGCACCAGTACAGGACGTATCGCCTTAGAGTTGATTTTACGTTGTGGCGGTAGTGCCTTTGTGCCAAGAGTGCAAGCGCAGCAATATCTGGAATCGGGAGAGCTCTTTTTAGTTGAAGGAGTGCCGCAGACCTCGCGAGAAGTGTTCGTCGCCTTTCATAAAGACAATGAACAAAAAGACTTAATTGAAAAGCTCCAACAGCAGCTACAATTGATCGGTGAAGAACTCACATAAACATCATTATTAAAGCGTTGAATGTGAAGCTTAAATGTCACCTTGGTGACACTTTATTGAACTTTAAATGTCATTTGTCATATTTCTGTAATTTAATACTGGCAGACTGCAGGCGTTTTAATTATGTGTTGCGATTTTTAACTGAGGAAACGACTATGAGATTTGCTCCTTCTGCACTAGTGCTCGCTGTGGCGGCTGGATTGCCTTTTTACGCATCGGCTGATGTCAATATTTACGGTAAAGCGAATGTAACAGTGCAATCATCTGATGAGGGTGAGGGATCATTCACTGAAATCAAAAGTAATGCGTCTCGCCTTGGCTTTAAAGGCTCAGAGGGGATTGCTGATGGCTTGGACGTAGTTTATAAACTTGAGTTTCAGGTTGATTTGTCTGATGCTGATTCAAAAGGCGATAAAGACAACATCACTGCACGTAACCAATACGTCGGTCTTAAAGGTAACTTTGGCCAAATCGTGATTGGTCGTAACGATACCGCGCTAAAGCAATCGCAAGGTAAAGTTGACTTGTTCAGTGACCTTGAAGGCGATATTAAAAACGTATTCAAAGGTGAAAATCGCTTAGGTGACTCAGTTACATATACCTCGAATAGCCTCAATGGTTTTAAAGTTATTGCCAGTTATATCGCTGAAGACGATACTGATGCCGACAACGGCTATTCGGTTGCCTTGACTTATGGTGATAAAGGCCTGAAAAAATCCAACGTGTACGCCGCAATTGCCGCTGACAGTGAAGTAAAAGGCTACGATATTTTACGTGCTACTGTGGGCACTAAAGTCGCAGGAATTAAGCTCGGTGCCATGTACCAAACACAAGAGCCCGCAGCAGGTGGTGAAGACAGCGATGGCTTCTTAGTAAGTGCAGCATATGCGATTGATAAGACGGTATTAAAAGCGCAATACCAAACCATGGATTTTGCTGGCAACGACCGTAATGCGATGACCGCTGGCGTTGATTACAAGTTTAATAAGAGCACCAAGTTATTTGGCTTTTATACCAAATTTGATGACGATGCGAGCGCTGATGAAGACTATTTAGCTGTGGGCATGGAATACAAATTCTAAGCTTTTGCAGATGAAAAACCCGCCCACTTGGCGGGTTTTTTGTTGTCTAAACACAGCGAGTTAGCACACTTATAATGCTTTTATACAGGTATAGATCCATCAGGCCAGGGCGTAGGCAGAGCGATCGCCTAACCAGCGCCAACACAATGCCTTGGCTACCTCTGGGTGCTGTATTAGAAGCTGTTTGGCGAGCGGACGAAGGTTGTTGATTAAGGCTTTGTCACGCTCTAAATCCGCCACTTTAAAATCGGTCATGCCGGTTTGTTTTGTGCCTAATACTTCCCCTGGCCCACGAATTAGCAAATCGCGCTCGGCAATAACAAAACCATCGTTGCTATCACGTAACACTCCTAGGCGCTGCTGCGCAGTATGTGACAAAGGCGCATGATAGAGCAGTACACAATGGGAGGCTGCCGCGCCCCGGCCAACACGACCACGGAGCTGATGTAATTGCGCCAACCCTAAGCGCTCGGGGTTTTCTATGATAATTAGGCTGGCATTAGGGACATCAACACCCACTTCAATCACTGTCGTTGCCACCAGCACATCAAGTTCGCCGTCTTTAAACTCACTCATAACGCGTTGCTTTTCATCCGCCTTTAGACGACCATGAACTAGGCCAATACGCAGCTCAGGAAGGCGCTCACGAAGCTCTTCGGCGCTTAATTGCGCGGCTTGACACTGCAGCGCATCAGACTCATCAATCAGGGTACACACCCAGTAAACTTGTCTACCTTGCTCTTGTACCGCTTTGTGCACACGCGTTATGACATCGTCGCGTCGGCTGTCGGGAATAGCAACGGTGGTAACAGGCGTGCGCCCCGGGGGCAGCTCGTCGATAATCGATGTTTCCAAATCAGCGTAAGCGGTCATCGCTAAGGTGCGAGGGATGGGGGTGGCGGTCATCACCAATTGATGTGGGTAGCAATCGCCAAAGCGGCCTTTCTCACGCAGTGACAAGCGCTGGTGGACGCCAAAACGGTGTTGCTCATCAATTATGATCAACGCCAGATTATTGAATTGCACCTGATCTTGGAATAATGCGTGGGTGCCAATAATCATTTGCGCCTGGCCACTTTGAATATCGCTCAGGGCGTGCTCACGTGCTTTGCCTTTGGTTTTACCACCAAGCAGGGTGACTTGAATACCGCCCGGGGTAAACCAACGGCTGAAGTTTACAGCATGTTGCTCGGCGAGAATTTCTGTCGGCGCCATGAGCGCCACTTGGTAACCTTGGGCGATGGCACACAAGCTTGCCAGTGCTGCCACTAAGGTTTTTCCTGAGCCAACATCGCCTTGTACCAAGCGCATCATTGGATACGGCTGCTGCATATCCGTTTTGATCTCTGCCACTACGCGTTGCTGTGCTGACGTCGGCGTAAACCCTAAAGACGCTAAAAACGGCTGCTCTAAGGCATTATTTGGCGCCAAGGCTACGGCCTTATGTGCTTGCCCTTGTTGCCTTAGGGCCAACAAGCTGAGGTTATGGGCCAGTAACTCTTCAAATGCCAGACGTTGCTGCGCTGGATGTTCACCGAGCTCTAAAGCTTGGGTATCGCTATCAACCGGTGGTTGGTGAATAAAGCGAATGGCATCGGCGAGTGACCAACCTGCGGGACGATACTGCTGTGGCAGCAGCTCTTCTATCGGCGCGCGATTCAAGGCCTGCAGCGCTTGAAGCATCAGGTTGCGCAATGACAGTTGTTTTAGTCCGTCGGTGGTCGGATAAATAGCGCTTAAATGTGTTTGTGTAGGGAGGGCTTCGGGGCTGTCACTAATATTGTACTCAGGGTGCGCCATTTCCAGCCCGACTTTAGCGCGGCGCACTTCACCAAAACAGCGGATCACTTTGCCCTCTTGCATGGCGTTTTTTTGCGCCGCAGAGAAGTTAAAGAACCTGAGTGTCATGCGTCCACTGCCATCATTAATATGGCACACCAACATCCGCCGGCGACCAAAGGTAATGTTGGCGGATTCAATGGTGGCCTGCACACACACATGGGTATGGGGCAGAAGCTCGCAGATGGGAACAACGCGGGTGCGGTCTTCATAGCGCAGCGGCAAATGAAATAGCATGTCTTGCACGCTACGAATGCCAAGCTTGGCAAGGCGCTCGGCCATTTTTGGGCCAACGCCTTTGAGCTCGTTAATGGGGTAGGTGTTCAGGCTTGGCAAATGGCATGTCCTTCAAACAGTTATAACCTAAGTGTACTGACTGCAGGGCCTTGCTTTCAAGTCACTTAGCGCTGACGTTTGTAGCGTAAGGTATCCCAGAACTGTTCATTGGCAATAATTTCACCGTTCTCGTCAAGAGCTGGGTAGGGGAGTCCCTTTTCTTTGCATTGCTGGGCAATAATAGGGTGGCATCCTTCGAACAGTAAAGTGTGCTTGATTTGTGGATTGAGCATATCGCGTTCATACAAGCCAGCGGCTTCGCGTTGACGCTGTGCTTCATAAAGGATTAACGCGGCTGCCACAGAGACATTTAGAGACTGCACCATACCGCGCATTGGAATAACGATATGTTTATCAGCATGGGCAAGCGCTGCATCGGAAATACCCTCGCGCTCTTGGCCAACAATCACGGCGGTGGGTTGGGTGTAGTCAATATCACGATAGTCGACGGCGTCGCTACTGAGGTTGGTGGCCAGCAACTGCACCCCAGGGATCTGCTCGCGAATACTGCCAACAGCCTGGTCAATATCGTCATGCATATGGGTGTGCACCCAGTTTTTGCTACCGCCGGAGGTGTTATTAGTGAGACGACGCTGCTCTTTAGGCCAGACCGCATGAATATGGTGACAACCGACAGCGTCGGCGGTGCGCACGATGGCCGAAAGATTATGGTGTTTATGCACTTCATCTAAGCACACGCTGAGATCGGTTTGTCGTCTATCTAAAACTTGTTTTACTCGGTGGTAACGCTTCTCGCCCATAGCCCATCTTTGCTGTTACAAAAAAGTGCGCCGATTATACGCCAATGTGGCTATGGGGTCACACTACGATTAATAGGGTTTTGCAAAGAAATCAGCGTTTCGGTTGACTGAATCGCCTCAATCGCTTGCACTTTATTGATCAGCACGTCTTGTAAGTGCTCGATGGAGCGCGCCATCACCTTAATAAAAATGCTGTAATTACCTGTTGTATAGTAGGCCTCGACCACTTCTTCGAGCTCACGCAATAACTCTAAAGTATGGGGGTAGTCGCGGGCATTGTTGAGGTTAATGCCAATAAAGCAACACACATCATACCCCAGGCGTTTAGCATCAACACGTACCTGGGTGCCGGTGATCACTCCGGCTTGGCGCATTTTTTCTATGCGCACATGAATGGTCCCAGCACTGACTCCGCATTGTTTCGCCAATTCGGCGTAAGGGGTGCGGGCATTACTCATCAAGCTTTTAAGGATGGATTTGTCTAAATTGTCGAATCGATAATTTTCCATAGCTAAAACACATAAAAAATAAATGGTATCTAATATATTTCAGTTAAATTGATTTTTATTTTTAAGTAAAGCTCTTTTTGTTAAATGGTATTGAATAAAACTCTCGCTGAGGTATGGTTTTTATATCGAACAAAGCAGCAGTAATGGGAATGAGGACCATGAGCACAGAGTATATTCAACAACAGCAGCAAATTAGTACGGTTAAACAGGTATTTTCACAGCACTTAGCAGCGGCTTTGAATCTTGTTGAGGTGCAGGCGCCGATTCTTGCCCAGGTAGGAGATGGTATTCAAGATGAGCTCAGTGGTCATGAAAAGGCCGTCGCCGTGCAGGTGAAAACCCTGCCTGAGCAACGTTATGAGGTGGTGCACTCACTAGCGAAGTGGAAACGTAAGACCCTCGCTGATTACGGCTTTGCTGTGGGCTCGGGGTTATATACCCACATGCGAGCCTTGCGCCCAGATGAAGAGCGTCTGAGCCCCATTCATTCAGTGTATGTTGACCAATGGGATTGGGAAAAGGTGATTTGTGAGCGTAGCGAGCGCAGTTTAGCGACGCTAAAGGCCACTGTTGAGCAAATTTATGCTGCCATTAAAGCGACAGAAAACTATGTGGGTGAGCAGTTTGATATTGCTCCTTACCTACCTGAAAAAATTCATTTTATTCATGCCGAGAAGTTGCGTCAGGCATATCCAGATCTAAGCGCGAAAGAGCGGGAGCGTGCGGTTTGTAAGCAGTATGGTGCAGTCTTTCTCATCGGCATCGGTGGTAAGCTCGCAGACGGTCAACGTCATGATGTGCGCGCCCCGGATTATGATGATTGGTCTACTCAGGGAGATGAGGGGTTGCCTGGGCTTAACGGCGATATCTTAGTGTGGAACAAGGTACTTGAAGATGCATTTGAGATTTCTTCCATGGGCATTCGGGTTTGCCCCGAGTCATTACTCACTCAGTTGGAGTTGAGCGAGCAAAGCCACAAAACGCAACTGCCTTGGCATCAAGCCTTGCTTCATAAAAAGCTACCACAAACCATTGGTGGCGGTATCGGCCAGTCTCGTTTAGCGATGTTGCTCTTGCAGAAAAGTCATATTGGTCAAGTGCAGGTAGGAGTATGGCCTGAACAGCTAAAACAACAGCAAGCCCTATTGTAAATCTTGTGGTTAGCGTGCTGAGCCTCATTAAGAGTAATGGGCTAAGCACGCCTTTTTTGCTGTTTAGGAGGTTTTAAACTCAACCTCTATTTTGCTTTTTTCTAGTTTTACAACGCAGGGTGGGTACTGCCTGGCGGTTTTCAATACCTTGTCAAAGATATGAATCTCAACGCCGGAATTTAAGCGTTGATGGGCAACAAGATTGGCGCCATCAAGCAGTGAGTGTAAGGTGTTATCTAAGCTAGACAGCTTAGTTTCAAGCTCATCTGCTTGTTGTACTAGGGCCAGTTGTGTGGCACCAATTTTTTCAATGAGTTGTTTTTTCTTTTCCGCGTCTTTAATCGCTTCTGCTTTCTCTAGTGCATCTTGCAACGACGCCAGTTTATCGTCAGTCTGTGAAAGTTGCTGCACACAGGCGTCATTGTCAGCGGTAATATCCGCGCCTCGGGCAACTAGATTAATGCGCATCTTGGCCCCCGACTCACTACCAATTTCACCGGCTTCAAGGCGGCAGGCATCGAGTACTTCACCGCCAAAGAGCTTACCATTTGGGCTCTCTTCTGGCCCTACTATAAGGCTTTCTAGGGCCTTTAATTGGCAATGGCTAGCTTGGCGTTCGATATAGATATTAGTGGCTTCTAGGTAGCAATATTGGGCGTGGCTGATATGTAAATTACCGCCCGCATTAATCTGGCAAGTAAGCTCGGCGTCATTTTGCTGGTGATTAGGGTGCCCAATGGTGCCTTGTTTGATGGTGATGTCACCGGTGGCATTGAGAATGCCTGATTCCACCGTGCCCAGTACGCTAATTTCACCCTTAGCGGTGACGCGCATACCCGGCTCAACGTTATGGGTGATCACCACAGAGCCATCAAAATCGATATGACCGCTTTTAACGTTCACTTCTTTAATCGTGAAAATATCGTCAACGCGCATGCCATTGGGAGATTCCACGGGCACGCCAGAAACAGTCGCGCGCAGCTCCAGTGGGTTATCCGGATTGAGTTCGGTCCCCTCTCCGGGGGTTAAAGACAGTTGCTCACCAGGTTTGGCTTCAAGTACATCGCCGGTAACGGTGAACCCCTCTTTCCCCGGGGTTGCAGGCTTTTGGATCATTAAAACGGTGCCAGGCTGAACGCTGGCAAGTTTGCCAAAGTCTCGCATATCAACCGTGCCGTCTTCACGGCGTTTAGGCTTGTTAATGCGATCTTTTAGGGTTTGTGTTTGTTTGACTAGTTCGCTGGGCTGCCCATCAACGGGTAAGCGTCCACGTGCTAGTGTGCCTTTCACTGAGCTACCAGGGGCCAATTCGAATTGCTGTTGTAAAAGCTTTTCTAAAAGCGCTTGCTGGTAGCCTCGGCGTACACCCGCCACCACAATGGCCTTTTTACCGGCTTCCAAATCGAGGGCTTTGCCCCCTTGCGCAGTGGTTAGCCGTCCCATCGCTGACATTTTATCGTCGCTGATGGTGACCTCTAAGGTGGCATCTACGCGCTTACCGACTACGATACTCGGACCTGATTCTTCACCGCTGTAAAACTTATCGAGGTGCTCGTCGTCCACTTTACAGCCAGCAAATTCGGATTGCTGTAATGCTTCTAGCATGGCTGCTTTTGATGGTGGCGCCGGTGTCTCCTGCGTCACATTAAACAGCACATTGCCATTGTGGGCCAATTTAAACACAAATAATTCCTTGCAAGCACACGACTTTATTAAGTTTTATCCTACTTTATGAGATTTACAAGGAGAATGGAAGAGAGGAGAGGGCAGAAAAACTCTGCCCAAAAAATATACCAGTGAGGTGGGCTGTCTAATTAGTGGATGGCAGCTCCATAATTCCGTCGATTTCAACTTGTGCGCCTTTAGGCAGCTCTTTCACGCCAATCGCGGCACGAGCAGGGTAAGGCATTTTGAAATGTTGGCTCATAATTTCATTCACCGTGGCAAAGTTGCTCAAGTCGGTAAGGAAAATATTGACCTTGACCATGTCTTGTAACTCACCCCCGGCGGCTTCACAAACGGCGGCCAGGTTTTTAAATACTTGCTGTGTCTGTTCCGCAAAGTCATCAGAGATCATTTCCATGGTCTCTGCCACAAGTGGAATTTGCCCCGAAAGGTATACAGCGGTGCCTACCTTAACAGCTTGGTTATAAGTGCCAATAGCTGAGGGGGCTTGGTCGGTTGATATAATAATTTTATTCATGATTGTCCTTTACTTTTTACGGTAGACCTTTTGTACATCAGGCATCACCCGGATGCGGCGCATGATATTTGCTACGTGAATACGGTCTTTCACGGTCACGCCAAGGTCAATAACATATAAATTGCTTTCTTTTTCATCAGTTGTTAGTTCAACAATATTAGCGCCTGTTGACGCCACTAAGTTGGTGAGCTTAGCGAGCACACCTTGGTGGTTGATGATTTCCACACGCAAAGCGGCTATGTATTCTTTTTCTGGATTATCTTCCCACTTCACAACAAAGTATTTTGATGACTCGCTTTGCCAGCCGCGAATATTTTTACATTCTTGGCGGTGCACGGTCAGGCCTTTGCCTTGGCTAACATGAGCGACAATGGCATCACCTGGGACCGGACGGCAGCACTTAGAGTAATTGACCAGCATGCCTTCGGTACCAATAATGGCCGCCTTTGCCGATTTTTCTAAGTCGTCGATTTGTTCCTCGTCTACCTGCAGTAGGCGTTTGGCGACTAGCATGCTCATAATGTTGCCACAGCCTATTTCGACCAATAGCTCCAGCAAGGTGTTGAGTTGGTGCTCTTCAAGCACACGCGTTATCCGCTCTTCACCTATCTCGTCTAATGCGTGCTCGCCCAAAGCCGAATCAAGCAGACGACGCCCTAATTGCATAGCTTCTTCTTGGCGTTGGCTCTTAAGGTAATTACGTACACATAAACGTGCTTTTGCGGTAACAATAAAGTTGAGCCACGTGGCGTTGGGATGTGCCCCTGAGCTGGTGATTACCTCTACGGTTTGCCCGGTATCAAGCGGTCGACTCAAGGGGTGCGGTTTGCGATTGACGCGGGCACCTACACAGGTGTTACCAACATCGGTGTGCACCGCATAGGCAAAGTCGACAGCGGTGGCACCCATGGGCAACTCGATAATACGGCCATCAGGAGTAAATACGTAAATCTCTTCAGGGAACAGTTCGGTTTTAACGTTTTCCACGAACTCAAATGAAGAGCCTGCACTTTGTTGCAGCTCGAGTAGGCTTTGCATCCATTGACGGGCGCGCTGCTGAGCCGTATGCCCGGTATTTTCTCCCGCCTTTTTGTACATCCAATGTGCCGCGACCCCTTTATCGGCCATGTGGTCCATATCTAAGGTGCGAATTTGAATTTCCACGGGAATGCCGTGTGGCCCCACCAGCGAGGTGTGTAGCGACTGATAGCCATTGGTCTTTGGTACGGCAATATAATCTTTAAAACGTGTTTCGATAGGTTTATAGAGATTATGCGCCACCCCAAGCACGCGGTAACAGGTATCCATGCTATCAACAACAATGCGAAACGCATAAATGTCCATCACCTCGTTAAACATCAGCTCTTTGTTGAGCATTTTTTTGTAAATGCTGTAGAGGTGCTTTTCTCGCCCTGATACTTGTGCTTGAATGCCAGCGTCTTCTAAGCGTGATTCAATCTCACCCTGAATATTGCTGATCACTTCCTTACGATTGCCTCGTGCTTTCGCAACCTCTGATTTCAGGGCGCGATAGCGCATCGGGTAAAGCGCTTGAAAACCTAAGTCTTCGAGCTCGTTTTTAATGTCGTGGATACCTAAGCGGTTAGCGATGGGGGCAAAGATTTCTAAGGTCTCGCGGGCGATGCGACGACGCTTGTCAGGACGTAGTGCTCCCAGGGTGCGCATATTGTGGGTGCGGTCCGCCAATTTAATTAAAATAACGCGGATGTCCTGAGTCATCGCCATGATCATTTTGCGATAGTTTTCAGCTTGGAATTCTTTTTTGTCTTTGAAGCTGAGTTTATCGAGCTTACTGACGCCCTCGACGAGTTCGGCGACCGTCTCGCCAAATATCTCCGCCAGGTCTTGTTGCGAGAAGTCGGTGTCTTCGATGACATCGTGCATAAGCGCCGCCATAAGGGTCTCATGGTCGAGCTTCATGCTGGCTAAAATCTGCGTTACTTCAACGGGGTGTGTGATGTACGGCTCACCACTTGAGCGAAATTGTCCTTCATGGGCTTCACGGGCCACCACATAGGCTTTTTGTACCAATGCCACATCAGCCGGAGGCAGGTACTCGGATATTTTTTTCTTTAGACCTTCAAAGAGATACATTCACACTCCAAACACAGCGAGGCGAAATTGAACAGTTAAGGTGAATATACGTTGAAAAGAGGGGAAAGCCAACGGCTGCGCGAGTATTGCAGCCGTTTTGAGAGCGTTAGAGGCCGCTTATTGGTTGCCGCCAACGATAGCCGCAACAGCTGCCATTTCAGCAGCTTCTTGGTTTTGCTGCTCTTGGCGTTCAATGGCCTCTAGGGTATCCACAGTAATGTGGCCTTCCTCGATTTCACGCAAAGCGAGAACCGTTGGTTTGTCGTTTTCAGCATCAACCATAGGATCTTTACCACCTACGGCGATCTGGCGCGCACGACGGGCGGCGACAAGGATTAAGTCAAAACGGTTGCCAATTTTATCTACTGCATCTTCAACAGTTACGCGAGCCATGCTTCACTCCAAAATTTAATTCTGTAAACGCATAGTTTACTGCAAGGTTAAGTTTAGGCCAATAGTTATTTTAACAAGTCGTGGATTAGTTCGTTATGTTTTACACGTTGAGCGCTGATGCTTAAGCGCTTGGCTTTAACGATGGTTTCAATCTCAGCTAAAGCGGTGTCAAAGTCATCATTAACGACCAAGTAATCATACTCATCAAAGTGTGAGGTTTCTGATTGCGCCTTGGCCATGCGCCCGGCAATCACGTCTGCGGAATCTTGGCCGCGATTGGTTAGGCGATTTTCAAGCTCAGCCTTGGATGGCGGCAAAATAAAAATAGTGGTGACGTCCGGGGCTAATTCACGCACTTGTCGCGCGCCTTGCCAATCTATATCGAGAAACACATCAATGCCGTTGGCTAGTTGCTGTTCTATCGCCGCTTTTGAAGTGCCGTAATAATTGTCGAACACTTGCGCCCACTCAAAGAAATCATCATTGTCGATCAGTGCTTTGAACTCAGCTTCGCTTACAAAATGATAATGCTGGGCGTTTTGCTCACCAGGGCGAGGAGCACGAGTGGTGTGCGACACCGATACTTGCATATCACTATGTTGTTGGAGTAACGCATTGATCAAGCTGGACTTACCCGCACCAGATGGGGCGGATAAAATAAACAAATTACCACGAACTTGGCTCATGATGTCTCTCTAAATACTGGGGTTTAAAAAAGAGCCGCGTAGTATAGCGGATTTCTCAGCCTAGGTTAACTGGCGCATAAACCTGTTGTCGATTCATGCGCCACAATAGTTTTAGTGTTTAAGCTTAGCCTGAGAAAAACGTGGATACAAAGCTGGCAACACAAACAAAGTTAATAAGGTGGATGTCAGTAGCCCACCGACAATCACGCTTGCCAAGGGGCGCTGAATTTCGGCCCCCACACCTTGAGAAAGCAGCATGGGAATCAAGCCTAATGCCGATGTGATAGCGGTCATCAGCACAGGGCGCAGGCGCTGTGTGGCTCCTTCAAATACTGCGCTGGCTAGAGCTTGGCCGCTATTGATACGCTGATTGATGCTCTCGACCATCACCACTCCATTGAGTACCGCAACGCCAAATAAAGTAATAAAGCCTACCGAGCTTGGCACCGACAAATACTGCCCACTTAAATATAAGGAAAACACCCCACCAATGACTGCCAATGGGACATTGATTAATATCAGCAAGGCTTGGCCGACGCTGCCAAACGCAAAATACAGTAACAAAGCGATGGCAGCCAGTGACAATGGAATAACAATGCTGAGGCGCTGCTGTGCCCGCTGTTGATTTTCGAATTGCCCGCCGATGGCCACAGAGTAACCGCTGGGCAGCGCTACATCATTTGCGATTTGCTCACGAATTTGCGCCACCACCGAGCCCATATCTCGGCCTTGTATATTTGCTTGGACTACAACTCGGCGCTGTACATCGTCGCGGCGCACCTGAGGAGGCCCCGATTCAATGCTTATATCGGCCACATCGGCTAGGCGCACCCACGCCCCGTTGCTAGCTTGCAAATATAAATTGCCAATGGCTTGTGGGGTTTGTCGGTAGGGTTTATCAATGCGTACGTTAATATCATAGCGTTCGTTACCATTGATAATTTGTCCGGCTTGTACACCGCCAATGCCGTCGCGCACCAAGCCCATCACATCGGCGACTTGCAAGCCATAACGAGCCAAGGCTTGACGTTTTGGTTTAACGATCAGTTGTGCTTCGCCGGCAATTTGTTCAAGCGCGACATCGCGGGTGCCAGGCACCGCTTTTACCGCATTGGCAATGGCCTCGCCCTGAGTCGCTAGCACTTCAAGTTCGGGGCCAAATAGTTTGATGGCTAGCTGCGCTTTTACTCCAGACAGTAACTCATCAACTCGCGTGGCGATAGGCTGAGAAAAGTTAAACAACAACCCTGGATAGGCGCTGAGCTTCTGTTCCATCAACGCTTGCAGCTGATAGCGGTTTTCTGCACTTTGCCACTGACTGGGGGGCTTTAAGCCAATATAGATTTCGATGTTATTGACCGGCTCGGGGTCGCCCCCAATTTCGGCCCGACCGATACGGCTCAAAGCGTACGTGACTTCAGGAAAGCTTAACAGCTTGGCTTCTAGTTTGGGGGCCACCGCAAGTGCAGTTTCGAGGCTTGAAGAAGGCGCCAAGGTAACGCGCAGGTTAATGGTACCTTCTTCGAGCTCGGGAACAAATTCGGTTCCCAACTGCCCTAGGGTGGCAACAGCCCCAGCAACAAGTAGAAGCGCCGTGACCACCACCGCTTTGGTATGCGCTAGAGCCTTGTGCAACGTTTTTCGATAAAGCACATCCAAGGGTTTGAGTATCAAGCTGGGGCGCGATGTGATTTGACCGGTAAACAGATAGCTTGCGAGTGCAGGAACGATAATTAACGCCACGAAAATAGCACTGATCACCGCTAAAATAATGCTTATCGCCATCGGTTGGAACAGTTTGGCTTCAACGCCTTCGAAGCTAAAGAGCGGCATAAACACGACTAAAATAATGGTTGCGGCGAAAAACACGGGTCGAGCGACCTCTTTCCCCGCGAGTAAAATACGCTCGCGTGCCGTCAACTTGCTGTCTTGGCGGCTTAAATGCTTAAACATGTTCTCAACCATTACCACTGAGCCATCGACCAGCATGCCAATCGCCACAGCAAGACCGCCAAGCGACATTAAATTAGCAGAAATGTTAAGCCACACCATCATCATTAAGGCCATGGCAATGGCGATGGGGATGGATATGAGCACTAATAACGTGGCGCGTAGGTTCATTAGAAACAGGGCGAGCACAACAACGATAAAAATAAAGGCGAGAGTGAGTGCATTCACCACCGTATTCACGGCTTTGGTGATAAGGTCTGCTTGGTCATAAAAAGGTTGAAATCGTACCCCTTGTGGCAGCGCTTGATTGATCATTTGCACCCTTTGCTCGATCCCATCGATGGTGGCTTTGGTATTGGCACCCATGCGTTTGAGGACAATGCCAGAGACCACCTCACCTAACTGTTCGACCTCGCCCTGGGCGTTTTTACGGCTCATGGTCACCGCACCTTGGCGAATCTCGCTGCCTAAGCGTACCTCAGCAATATCACCGACGGTAATGACCGTGCCGGCGACGGTTTTTACCGCTACTTGTTTTATTTGCTCAATGCCTTGGCGTGAGTGAGCAAACCAGCCGGTACCGCGCACCACCAGCTGTTCTTGACCACGGTCCATATACCAACCGCCGACATTGTCATTGCTGGCATCGAGCGCGGCGACCAGGTCTTGCTGCGTTAATTGGTAGGCGAGTAATTTATTCGGGTTGATGGCGACTTGATATTGGCGCACACGACCACCAAATGACAGCACATCAGTGACGCCGTCAATCGGCATAATCAGCAGCTTTACCACCCAATCATTGAGTGAGCGCAGGGCCATCGTATCGAGCTCGGCCTCTGCATCGGCTATAAGTAAGTACTGATACACTTGCCCCAAGCCTGAGGTATTGGGGCCCATCTCAGGGCTGCCAAGACCGTCAGGGATAAGCTCTTTGGCGGCTTGTAAACGCTCAAAAACCAGCTGTCTAGCAAAGTAAATATCGGTGTCCTCGTTAAACACGATGGTCACTCCAGAAAGGCCTGTTTTAGATATCGAGCGCACTTGCTCGACATTGGGAAGCGCATACATAACCGCTTCGATAGGGTAGGTGATCAGTTGCTCTACCTCTTCGGCGGCCAGACCGGGGGCTTCGGTGTTTACCGTTACTTGTACATTGGTGACGTCGGGAAAGGCGTCTAAATTAAGTTTAGGGATCACTGTGATGCTGGCAGCGATCAGGCTCACCAACGCCAGCACAACCAGGAGGCGGTTACGCACCGCCCAAGCAATAATAGAGTTAAACATTGTGCCGCTCCAGCTTAGTGGTTATGAGGGTCAAAGCCACTTTTGGCCAGTTGAGAAGAAATAAAGAAAGCCCCGGTCATCGCGACATTGGCTCCCGCAGGCACGCCGGAGATTTGCTGGTAGCGTCCAAAGCGTTCACCCAACTCAACCTCTACGGGTAAGAACTCGCCGGGGCTTTGTTGCACAAACACCTGCCAATCGCCGTCACTGCCGCGCATGAGCGCGCTCTGGGGAAGAGCCAATACAGGCGTGGTGCTCGCAAAGGTGAAATGCACATCGACGAACATGCCGGCATGGAGTTTATCTTGCGGGTTATCTACTTTTAGTCGGATCACCCGCGTCCGGGTAGTCGGGTCAATCACATGGGCTTCTTGAATGACTTTCGCTGGGTAAGTGCGGCCGTTGACGACGATATTCACCGCTGTGGCTTTATTGATGGCGCCGTCGCTATAAGGCGCAACTTTGGCCTCAACCCATAGGCTAGATTCATCGGCGATGGTCATAATGCTCTGCCCAGCTTCCACTCGTTGGCCTTGGGTGAAGTCGTCGTTAAGCACCACTCCTGAGGTTTGGGCCACCAAAGAATATTGGCCAAATGACGCAATGTTGTCCTTACTAATCGTACCAATGGCTTCAGTGGTTAAGCCAAGGGCAATTAACTGCCCGTAGCTGGCGTTGTATTGTGACTGTGCTTTTAAGCGAGTACTTTCACTCACCGCTCGGTTATCAAGTTGCTTTACCCGTTGCCACTCACTCGCCGCTACTAGGTAGTCGGCCTGAGCATTGGCCATTTTTTCACTGAACAAGGTGACCAGTGGTTGCCCTTGATTGACGTGCTCGCCAAGCATTGCGTGGCGCTCAATGACAACCGACTCAGTACGTGCGGAAACGATGTAACTTGAGTACCCATTGGCCTTGAGCTCTCCAGGTGCATACAGCGTTTTGTTATGTGTACGTGCTTGTAAGGGCGCTACTTTTATTTGCGCTAGGGCCATGCTGCGCTCACTGAGAGCAATACCTTGACCATGGTCGCTGGGTGATGATTTTGCCGTATTGTTGGTATCATTATGGTCGTGACCTTCGCCCGCGAAGGTGAGCGACGACACGCTCAATACTAACAATGTAACGGTTTTGATAAACACCGTGAAAAAGGTGTCCAAGGCGCGATGAACACACGCGCCACTAAGTGCCTTCGCGCTGCGCGCAGAGCAAAAAATAGAAAGCTTCATAAACTGTTCTCTAACTGCAAATGTTAAGTTAGCCACAAGCGCAGTGGGCGCGTTGGGCATGGAGGATAAGTGCAGTTAGACGATGGGAGGGCGGAAAGTTGGATAAATGACCTCGCCCACAGCGCGGTGGCGCCAGTCCGGCAATGCGAAATCAACATGGTCATTGGCAAAACAGGGGGCCGGCATGCTCCCCCAAGTGAGATGTGAGCCTGAGCAGTGGCCGCAGTGATGACAATCAGCAGTATCGTGCAAGTTATCGCTTGCCTGTGGTTGCAAGTCATCATGTTGTTGGTGCGAATGTACGCTCTGTAAATGCTCGCTGTCGATTTGATGTACAGGGGTGGGATCAGCACTCGCTGCCAGTGATTGCAGCACAATCACTAGGGGTAAAAGAATGCTAAATACACACTTAAGCACCGGGAGCACACCTGTTAGTTATCAAATTAGGGTCTAAAATACCGACAGCGATACATAAAATCAATGAGTATTGTGCTTAACTGGCACGCAATTTAAAGCGCTGCACAGACTCACTAAGTTCACCGGCTTGAGAATTAAGCTGTTTCGCAATCTCTAAAGCTCCTTGGGTGTCGTTCAGTGATGCCTGGCTCGCGCGCTCAATATCAGACACATCCTTGGCCATTTCCGCAGCGACCACTGATTGCTCTTCGGTGGCAGTCGCGATTGATTGAATCATACTGGCAATGTCGCTGGCACTTTGCATTATATTGCTAAGTTGTTCCCCGGCCTGCTCCGCCATAGATACACTGCTGTTTACTTGTTCTACGCTACTATGCATAGACTCTACCGCTTGGTGAGTTTGCTTTTGGATGGCGGTAATTGTCTGCGCGACTTCATCGGTGGCTTTGGTCGTGCGCTCAGCCAAAGTGCGTACTTCGTCGGCAACGACGGCAAAGCCTCGGCCCTGTTCACCGGCTCGTGCGGCTTCAATGGCAGCATTGAGTGCCAACAAGTTTGTCTGCTCGGCAATGGCACTGATCACACTGATGATATTGCCAATTTGATTACTAAGCTCACCCAGTTCGGTGACTGAGCTGGAGGTGTTCTGCACTCTGCTCGAAGCGCTTCTTATTTCCGCTACCGTTTGGCTTACTGCTTCGGCACCATGAGCGGCATACTCTCTTGCTTGCTCACTATTGCCAGATGCTTGTTGTGATTGTCTGGCGACCTCTGAAACCGTTGAGCTCATTTCTTCAATGGCAGTGGCTATCTGTGTTGATTGGTCTGCTGAGTTTTGGCTGCGATTAGCGATTTGCTCGTTTGTTGAGCTAATTTCCAAGCTAGATTCCCTAACCTGAGTGGCCAGTGACGTGATCAGAGCCATTAAATCATGCAGAGATGACGACATTTTATTGGTTGCCGCAGCAAGGCTGTCGATTTCATCCTTGTTAGCATGAGTAATAGCCGGGCGCGATAAGTCGCCGATGCTGACACTTTCTGCTGTTTCTAGCACATTGTTTAAGCGAGTAATGATTGAGTGGCTAATGAGATAGGCAATAATGCCTGCGACAACGAAGGCGATTAAGGTAATGATCACAATAATGATCAACGTCAGGTTTAAGCCCTCGACAAGGTGGTTTAAGGCGCTAATAGCGTCTACTTGCTCTTCCCGAGCTGAGGTTTGCAAAATAGTGTTTAGTTTATCAACAACCTGGGCTTCTAGGTCATTGATAGTACTTCGAGCATCAATATAGTCTTGTGGACTATAGCGTGTAAAAATGCTGTTGGCCGTGCGCACAATGTCATCGCGATAAGACTCAACTTGACGTAGCGCTGCCACTTCATCAGGTTGTTGCTCAAGTGGTCGAAGCGCCTCAAGGTATTCATTGAAACTGGTTAAATCGTCTTTAAAGCGTGCTTTAGCTGCGGTATCACCGCGAATGTGTGCGTTCACACCCGCGACCAAGTCACCGGCCTCATCGATCAGCTCGAGGTAATATCTGACACCTGGTAAATTATCCTGCAGACTGGTTTGTAAATCGCTTGCTTGCATGGCCTGCGCATACTCTTGGTCTTTGAGCTCGTCGAGTAAGTCACCTAACTTCTCACCGGTGTCTTGTTCTAACTGTGCCACTTGTGATTGTACGCTACGAAATAATTCAGGGTCGTATCGATTAAACACGCCCTCAGCGATGCCGCGATTGTATTCCTTCACTAAGTTTTCTATGTTTGCCATCTTCTCTATGTCTGATGGCTTGTTAGACTCATACTTATAAAGCTCTTGGTGTTGCGTTTGAAATTGTATATACAAAGCCGCAAAGCTGTCTCGCTTTTGTTGTTCACCGCCTATGTATTCAAGGGCTTCATTTTGCATTTGATAAATAGTATCGGAGATCGATAAATAGGCTAGTAAACCGGGAAGGTCGTCGTTTTTAACTTCCTCAGCTTGCAGGGTTTCGGTGGAGACTTTAAGCCAAACGATAAGGCTTGAGATGACCATTAAAGCAATAACGGCGGCAAACGACAAAGACAACTTTGTTTTTAGTTTCATAATGTACTCACTGATAAGAGCCTGTTAATTAGGATAGCTGACAGGCTTAGTAATGCTCACAAAAGTTTGGCATAGTGTTTTTACACAGATATAACGCACGAGAAAAAATGTGCTTAATCGCGCTTAAGCTAAAGGGAGCGCAAAAGCGGGAAAGACGGTAAAGAGATTTTAACCCAGAGTGTAGGTACACGCAGCAAAAGGATAAGAAAATGGCGCATCACCACGATCATTCCCATGACATCGCTTCAGAGCGCATTGGTTGGGCATTCTTTTTAAATCTCGGGTTTACTATTATCGAGTTTATTGGCGGGTGGCTTACAAACAGTACCGCGATAATGGCCGATGCCGTGCATGACTTAGGGGATAGCCTGTCAATCGGCAGCGCCTGGCTGCTTAACAAATTCAGTAATAAAGGTGCCAATCAGCATTTTACTTATGGTTACCGGCGCTTAAGTTTATTCGGTGCGTTTATTAACTCGGTGGTATTAGTGATTGGCTCGGTGTGGGTGCTGGTGTTGTCGGTGCCGAGATTGTTTGACCCAGTGATGCCGGTAACGGAAGGCATGTTGGCCTTGGCGGTGCTAGGTATCGCAGTGAACGGTTATGCGGCGATTAAACTGAGCAGTGGTAAATCACTTAATGAGAAGGTGCTTAACTGGCACCTTCTTGAAGACGTGCTGGGTTGGGTGGCAGTGCTAGTGGTCGCAATCGTATTGATGTTTGTTGATTGGCCTATTTTAGACCCTATTTTATCCATTTGTTTTACCTTGTTTATTTTGGTCAATGTGGTGCGCAACTTAGTACAAACCGTACGGCTATTTCTGCAAGGAGCACCGGATAAAAAGACGCAAACAAAACTCACTGAGGTATTGATAGAGCCGCAAGAAATCAGCACCGCTCACCATGTGCATTACTGGTCGTTAGATGGCGAACATCATGTGCTGACAGCGCATTTATGTCTTGCACAAGAGCTTAATGCTGAGCAAGTGATAGCGCTAAAGCAACGTTTGGCCGACAACCTGGCAGAGTATGATTTAGCACACACCACCTTAGAATTTGAGTACCCGCAAGAGCAATGCCGAGATGGTTAACCAAAAAGCCCCTGGAAAGGGCTTTTAAGTGTTAAATGAATGCGAGATGATTACTCAATATTCTGGATCTGCTCACGCATTTGCTCAATCAGCACCTTTAACTCAACGGCGGCGTTGGTCACTTCGGTGTTAATAGATTTGGAGGCCAGTGTATTGGCTTCTCGGTTAAACTCTTGCATCATAAAATCAAGACGACGACCACAGGCTCCGCCTTTTTTCAGAATTTTACGGGTTTCTTTTACGTGCGATTTTAAGCGGTCGAGTTCTTCGGCGACATCTTGCTTTTGTGCCAAGTAAATAAGCTCTTGTTCAAGCCGGGTCTCGTCGATTTCGGCTTGCAGATCTTCCAGCTTCTGCGATAGCTTCTCACGTTGCCATTTGATGACTTCGGGCATGTGCGCTTCGACGATTGCGACTTGCTCTAAAATCGCGTCTAAGCGAGTTAATATCATTTGCTCAAGGTTCTCGCCTTCGCTAGCACGGGCGGCTTTAAAGTCATCTATAACGCCATTTAAGCCTTTGAGCAATTCACCTTGCACGACGTCCATATCCATTTCTTCGGCTTCCATTACGCCCGGCCAGCGAAGAATGTCTACGGGATTAATGTCGCCTTGGCTTTGTGCTTGCACCCATTGCGCGCTCTTCACTAATTGTGAGGCCAAAGACTCATTGATTTGTAACTCGCCAACATGGGCTGGGTTGGCGGCAAATTTTAAGAAGACTTCAACCTTACCGCGCTGTAAGTTTTTACGCAGCCGTTCACGGATCACAGGTTCTAAACCGCGAAATTGCTCGGGGGCGCGAATGAAGGTTTCCAGATAACGTTGGTTTACAGAGCGGATCTCCCAAGTTCCGGTGCCCCAATCGCCTTTAATTTCTTGGCGAGCATACGCAGTCATGCTGTGGATCATGAATGATTTCCTAATTTAAAACAGATATATCGGCATGCATTATACCTTAACAAAGAGTGAGCTCTAGCGGAAATTTCCAGCACAATTAGGGAAATTCATAAAAGTGCCGTGGCATCGCAGCGGGTGAACACATATAATGAACGAAAATTTTTAATGAAGGGGATAGTGAATGCGTCCAAGTGAAAGAACACCTAATCAAATTCGTCCAGTGACCTTTACTCGCCAATATACCATGCATGCTGAAGGCTCAGTGCTGGTTGAGTTTGGCAACACTAAGGTATTGTGTACTGCGAGTGTTGAGGCGGGTGTACCGCGTTTTATGAAGGGCCAAGGTAAAGGTTGGGTAACCGCAGAATATGGCATGTTACCACGCTCGACCCACACCCGTAATAACCGCGAAGCAGCGCGTGGCAAGCAAGGCGGACGCACCATGGAAATTCAACGACTGATCGCCCGTGCATTGCGAGCAGCCGTTGATTTAAAAGCCCTGGGTGAAAACACTATCACTATCGATTGCGACGTGATTCAAGCGGACGGTGGTACACGTACGGCATCTATCAGTGGAGCCTGTGTCGCCTTGGTTGATGCATTAACCTATATGCGCGCGAAAGGAATGATCAATACTAACCCTCTGCAACACATGATAGCGGCTATCTCTGTGGGTATTTTCAACGGCGAACCTATTACCGACTTGGAATATATCGAAGACTCACAAGCCGAAACAGATATGAACGTGATTCTTACCGAAACGGGTAAAATCATCGAGGTGCAAGGCACTGCTGAGGGTGAACCGTTCTCATTTGATGAGCTAGAGCAAATGCTAAGTTTAGCTAAGCACTCTATCCGCGAAATTATCGACATCCAAAAACAAGCTTTGGCATAAGCACTAAACGACTAGTTAAAGAGACATCTAATGAAAGAATATCAAAAGCAGTTTATTGAATTCGCATTAGCCAAGCAGGTATTGAAGTTTGGTGAGTTTACGCTTAAGTCTGGCCGCACTAGCCCTTACTTCTTTAACGCTGGGTTGTTTAACACCGGGCAAGACTTGGCCAAGTTAGGCCGCTTTTATGCAGCTGCACTTGAAGATGCTGGTATTGATTACGACTTATTGTTTGGTCCTGCTTATAAGGGGATCCCTATTGCTACGACTACAGCGGTGGCGTTGGCAGATCATTACAATAAAGACGTACCTTACTGCTTTAACCGCAAAGAGAAAAAAGACCATGGTGAAGGAGGCAACCTAGTTGGCTCTGAACTTAAAGGAAAGGTGATGTTAGTGGATGATGTGATCACCGCTGGCACCGCCATTCGCGAGTCTATGGAAATCATTGCCGCCAATGGCGCTGATTTAAGCGGGGTGCTGATTGCTCTGGATCGTCAGGAAAAAGGCAAAGCAGAGCTCTCGGCTATCCAAGAGGTAGAGCGAGACTTCAACACCCAAGTGGTATCGATAGTTAAACTAGCAGATTTAATCACCTATCTTGAGCAGCAGGGCAATATGGATGAGCACCTGCAAGCGGTCAAAGCCTACCGCGACCAATATGGTGTTGCATAGCAATATTGAAAAGCCCCGCTATCGGGGCTTTTTTTATGGCTGATAATAAGGTGGCAAGCGTTATGACAAGCTTAAAGTTAAACGGCCAAGGGCTAGGGCGGATAGTTAAAGCATTGCGTTGTACCTACTGGGGACTCAAAGCAGCTTATAAGGGCGAAGCGGCATTTCGCCAAGAGCTGACTTTGGCATTCATCCTTTTTCCTATCTCCTTTTTCATTGCCGATACCGCGATGCATTGGTTAGCACTGATTGTGATTATATTATTAGTGTTGGTTGTTGAATTACTGAACTCAGCCATTGAAGCGCTCACCGATAGGGTGTCTACGGAATTACATATTCTTTCTGGGCGCGCTAAAGATATGGGCTCGGCTGCGGTAAGCTTGGCATTGTTGATTGCCGCCTTGGTATGGGGAGTCAGTATTTACCAAGCAGTCAGACCTTACTGGTAATGGTCATCTTTTAAACCGCTTTTCAGTTAACAACAGAATAATAGCCATTAATAAGTGAATTAATGGTCTTTTTTAGTGCGTTTTGAGCGTAAAGTGCGCAAACGATCCATTTTTTGCAGTTTTCTTTAAAAAAGGGGTTGCGTGGAAATCGAATCTCCCTATAATGCGCATCCACCGACACGGCGGACTGCTTACAAAC
>NZ_JAKRFV010000021.1:0-79024 GCF_022347945.1 Pseudoalteromonas sp. MM17-2
GGCTCCTAATTAGAGAGACCCGTTGCACCAGTGCAGCGGGTTTTTTTATGCCTGTAGGCCAGGCTTCAGCCTTGCGTCACCCTAGTCAGGGTAAACCCTCACCTACAACACCGTACCCCAGTCAGGATGAATCCTGACCCACAACACAGCATCACCCTTTACCACACCTGTAGGCCAGGCTTCAGCCTTGCATCAGCTAGTCAGGGTAAACCCCGACCTACAACATCGCACATCCCCACTCATCGCATCTGTAGGCAAGGCTTTAGCCTTGCAACAGCTAGTCAGGATAAATCCCGACCTACAACACAGCATCACCGGTCACCACACCTGTAGGCAAGGCTTTTAGCCTTGCAAAAGCTACCATTAATGCCATTGTTGATGCCGCGCGCGAAAATTAAAGCGCATTTGCGCGAAAACTGCGAAAAATGCAAATTGCACGATATTGAATAGCTTTCCAAATAGTTAAACCTCTATTTCAAAATATTGTAGGTCTGGTGCTGGGCCAATTATCCTGCCATCTTCTAAGTATGCTTTACCACTTGCCACCGATGATCCAATTGCTGTGGTCTCGCTGCTGTCAGTGTGGCGCACAGTCGTGGTGTCATTAGCATGAACTTGTACTACTTCAACAACTGTACGTTGCTTATTTGCGAGTACAGACGTTAGCCTGCTTAATGGATTAGACATTCTTCAATAGCTCCGCTGATTGCTTTATAGAGAGTGCGCCATTTTGGGTAATGATCACATCGATGCTGATTGCATTGCATGTTGCTTTATAAAGGTACTGCTCATACTGGATACCAATTAACTGTCCAGGTCTTAAAGGAGGAAGCCAAGCCGCAATGCGTGTCTTGATAGAGCTTTGGGCCTTGGTTCCACTATTGGCCAGCTCTGCACTACCGCGCTGACGTAAGGCCTGCACATCGGTCATCAGGGGCTCTGTTACATCAGGGGCGTATCTATCACCCAAGGTCTCACGACGCTTTACCCGTCCGCTCACACCATCTTGCTCGCCACGCACATGGATTGCGTTATATTCTGGAGCCACCACTTTATTGGTGTTGTGCTCTAAGATGACAGCCTCATTAAGTATGACATCACACGTTGCGTCTGCGGTATCCCAAGGCATCACGGGCCACAGCGGCACCACACTGACTGTTTTGGTTGCATCATCACATAAAAGCATGCCGCCAATGCTGCGCGCGACATGGTTGAGTGCCTCGGCTGGTGTTTTGTTTAACACGTTAAATACACGCTCCGGCACAGGAAAGTCGATCATCTTATTGTCGAGTGTCCAACCATCACTGAGTAAGCCGCTCATGATCCCCGCAATGGTTTTGGCCGTCGCGTTTGAGTAGTTCCTAGGCGCTTGATATGGCGCGGCCAGCTCTGCAATACGGCTGCGCCCTGTGGCTGTGTAGTTGTAGTTATTGAACTTCAATTGGCTGCTATCGACTTCCACAACGACATAGAACTCATAGCCATTGACTTGAATGCGCAGCAGCTCACCGAGCGCGCGCTCAAAGTCTATTTTGGTCATAAAGCGCATATTGGCCGTTGCTGCAAACTGGCCACGACTGTGTTGGTATTTGAATGATGACAAAATGATGGGCAGTTCGTCGCTTACACGCACACAACTAAATGTAGGCTGCATTAGGTAACTCCTTGCAAGAGGTGCTGTAATGGGCACCTTAATTTCGTTTGTTGGTACATCGTCCCAGCCTCGTTGGTCGCCACCAGGCAAGCCCCAGTAGCACACTTTGTGTGGCTCATCGAAACGCATCGAGATTGCGCCCGTATACGTCTGGCTTTGCTCATCAAAGCGCAGCTTAACAGCCCCAGCGAATGGGTGCGCTACCCAGTAACAAATCCACTGCCACGGATACGGCCCCCAGTGCATCAGCACTGATTGGCCAACTTCATGAGGGCTTTGCCACCACTCCATCGTTGCATCGATGCCGGTGAGTGGGCCTGCTTTCCAACGCCAGGTGAAGTCTGTACCAGTGATGGGTGACTTAGTTCGCCAGCGCATAAGCCATGTTGTTTGCTCGCTCGGTAGGAGTGAAGCGTAGCGCCATGTAAAGTCTGTGCCGGTGAGCGGGTGGGAGCTTGAAAACGCTAATTGATAGTGCTGGCTAATGGACTCCCCATTAAGCCATGCGCACTGTACTTGTTGGCCCACAGCCTCGGTAGTTTGCCAAGCGTGTGTGAAGTCGCGCTGCTCGGCCAAGCTTGTCCACCGCTGCGTTGTTGCAGACTCAATCGTCTGCCCATTGCGCCACGGCACACGCCACTCTTGGCCCGTTTCAACAAGTACCGGCTCAGGCGGGTCAACCGGCCCACCATCATCGCCGAAGCGCATAATGAGCGGGCTAGTTTTAACCTCATAACCAGAAGAAAAACGCAGTTTAACGAACATTTAAGCACCTGGTTCGGGAAACGGATCGGCTGGGTTAAAAGTGGCCAAGTCCACTGGGGTCGCCTGTACTAAGTCGAAAATCTTGCCGCTGTATTGCGCATCGTCATCGAGCATGACCACCATCAATACAGGGTCAACCGTGTAGCTCAGCGGCACAAAGCGGTCAACAATGCCGGTGCCAGTGCCGCAATGAAATAAAAGCCCGCCGGTGTTTCTGTCTAAGAACATTAGCCGCTCAGCTTCTTGCTGCGCATCAACACGCACGAAGCCAGTCATAAACACATTTTCAGGGGTAAAGTGCTTTGCAGTAAAAACGTGCATTTACCACCCCTCTAAATTAATCCACAGGCAACTGCTTCTGTTACTGTGACCTGGGGGCACCTGCATGTATTGTTGGTTATCTATGGTCTTTATAAAAGGTTGATAGCCAACGTCTCTGTATCCTGCTTCCTGCGATACGAAGAAGCCAGGCAGTATTCCACGACAATGTGGGGAATGGGCATCATTAAGAAAGTCAGAGCTACCACTATTCTCTAAGTTCATAACATACATAGGGCTGAGCATGGTTATTTCAGGCTGCAAAGATCTGTATTCAGTGTTGCCATTGCCTGCATAGCGGCCAAAAATATTCCTCAGAGTCATATCTTGTGCCAGTGCGCCGCCATCCATAGGGTATAGCTTGAAGAGTTTTGATGCCGCCGTATCAATTAATTTGTAATTGAGGTTGTAGTTCCAACCCGTTCTTACGGTATCTATCTCACCTGAAAATGCGACAAACGATGCAGAGTCATTCGGGTAGAGTGAATTAATATCACCCGCAAAGAACGCGATGCAGTTATATGTCCCCTGGTAATTCTGGTCAATACGCAAAGGTGTGAAGGCATAGATATAAAATGCTTTTCCTGTACCAATGAGCACCCAGTTACGTGCTTGAAAGTTGGCACTGCTTGAACCAGCATCAAACCCAAAGTAATAACCTCCCCGAGTAAAGCTACCCTGGCCTGCGAAATCCAGCGCACTTTGTACTTTTGTAACTGCATCTGGTGAATTATCCGGGGCATCGAGCATCAACGTGCCGCCTGTTCCGCCGCTCGCTGTGTCGTTTTGAAAGGCGATAAAAAGCGGTGCTGTTGATTCCTCGGCTATTGTCCACCCCAAAGGTTGCTTAGTGCCATAGCCCTCGACCAGGCACTTTTTGAATATCTCAATATATTCGCTGGGGCGGCCATCAACGACTTGCGGGGCGCCTACATCATCCCAGCGATAAACAGTTACTTGTTGCGTCATAGTGAGTCCCTATTGCCTCGTAGTGAAAGTGTGGATTTGTCATATTCGATAGAACTGTGACCTGGGTTCACCGCGCGACTGACCATGATGGGCGGTGCTGCCGACAGCGTTTCAAATAAAAATGCTTCACCAGGCGGCAGGCCAGCCCCGAATGCTTCTTTACGAATGATGAAGTATGGCGCTTGCACAAAGGGGTTCATCACAATGCAATCATTGAGAATGTCGCCTGAGTGAACAACGCCTAAATGCTCACCGATTACTCGGTAAGCTGTTTCGCTTTCAAATACCACCGCCCAGCGCTGATTGATTGCGCCAAGGTTAGTCATTTCAATTGGGTACTGGGTTGTATTGAGTGAGGCACTGCCAGGCGGTGTGCTGGCCCCAAAATCGTTTTGCCAGGCCGCAATTGTGCGCTCGTCTTTTGGGAGCGCTTGCAAATCACCGAGGACGTACGCACTAGAAATGCGCGAGCCTGCTGGGTATGTGCGCGTAAGCGGCGTTAAAAAACGCAGCTCTTTATCATTGATGTGGTCGACGGTCACAAGCTCAGATTGCACACTTGTTATGGTGAACGGGCCAGTAAACGAGCTAATACCCGCATTAATTGTGACAAGGCCCGAAGTCTTGTCATAGCTAAAGTTGGCATCATCGGGCGTGTAAAGTCGCTGCCAGTCTTTATCGTAGAGCTCAACGTGTGCCGCCTCTTTGAGCACTTGCACGGTGTCACCTTGGCCAAGTGACGGGCGCTCAACTGCGTCATGATGTTGAATGCGCACGATATTGTTCACATGAAAAATTGAAACGCGCCCGTTATTGGGGAGGCTGTTCGGGTCAATGTGCAGCCAGTCTGCGTCCATTACATGCTCTTCTAGCCAGTCTATGTCGTACTCGAGGTGCGTGATATCGACACCCGTGGCCGCTGATAAGCTCACATCGCCATTGGCGTTGATGGTGCCGTTGATGTTCGCGTGGGTTATTTCCCCCGTATCGGTTGCGCTGACGCTAAACTGAGAGCCGTTTGCGAGTGTGCATCGCAAGTAAAACGAGTTCATCACAAACGACTCTGTGCCCACGTTAAATGAAAACTCGCGGCGGTAGCCCTGGTTCGTCGCGTTGCGCATAAAAATCACTGCGCCCAAATCATCGGCTTGTGTTCCGACAGTGTCGACATTGGCAGCTGGCGAAAGCTCGCCGGTTTCATAGTTACCCTGGGCAAATGGCGCACCTTCACTATCGTAAAACACGCCAAAGCCATTATCAGTGTATACCGTTGTATCTCCGGCTTTTTTTATGCGCCACGTTCCAGGCACAACCGCCTCATCAGCACTGAGTGTCATTGTGTTATCAAGCGCGTATTGATGATAGCGATAGTCATCGCTTGAGTAGTAATAAAAGTAAAATGAATTACCCGCGCCCAATGCCACTTGTAGCGCTGCACTCGCGACACCATCGGTGACTGAAAGCTGCTCCGCATCCTGACTGTTGTCTATCGGTTCCAACCGCTTCATACCGCCAAAGCGCCCGTAATATTCAGCGCGATAATACGGTTTTAGCGTGAATAGGTCGGGCACTTCAAAACTAAAGAATGCAATATCATTGGTGGTCGGCGCTTCAAAGATGATCTGACGTAAGAACTCGGTGCCGTTGGTGCTCGCACTGTGGCGATACACTATGTTTTTAATTTTTGGCACCACGCGCTGCGTCACCGGCAAAAGCGGTGTCTGCGTTTTTTCAACTAAAGCCGATTGGCCAGAGGCCTCAGCTGTGGTCAGCGCAACACCGTGATAGCGCGTATCAGGGGCCGCTAGCAGCTGGCGCATTTCGGCCATTTCGGTGGTGTCATTGAGTGCCGGTGCTTCAATCACTATCGTACTGACCAGCTCATCATCTGGCTCATCTGATACAAAGATGTGTGCATCTTGAAAGCGCGCTTGGTCAGCGGTGGCCACGGCGGGGTAAAGCTTCACTAAATCGAAAGAGCCGCGAGCGTGGTCAACATCGGAAATCGAGCTAAATATATCGTTAAGCTTGCCGTTCACGACTTCCTCAGGGGTGCGATGGCCACCGGCGAAAGGCGCATTACCTAGCAATTCAGGTTTGAATATTTTAAGTGCGTTACGCATTTAAACCTCTTTAAACAGTAATAAAGTGCAGTGTCACGTTGGCGAACCAATCAGGATCTGCATCAGAGTAAAAAAAGTCGGGATCAGTCTGAATGACCACTGCATTGGGGTTGTGATAGAACTTGACGGTGTAACTCACGCCATTAATAACCAGTGGAAAAGCGCCCAATGTCGTGCGCGCCAGCTCCATAAGCGGCATGATGCGCCCAGCAGGCTCAGCGGTTTGGCTTGATAATGTGATGGGTCTACCGACGTCTAGTGGTGTCGATTCAATATGAAACGCGCCATTGAGCCCACGTTCTTCTTGCTGAGCGACACCCGCAAAGCCAAAACGGTTTGTCCACACGAAGTTATCAAGCTGATAATTCAAAAAATTAATCATAGGGTTGCCTTTAATTTCTCTAGTTCTTCAACCAAGATTTCTGCTGCATGCTGGCGCATGAATGCCTCAACATTGACGCCTCCTGGCAGAGCCAGCTCAATACGCTGCATCGCGTTACCATCGCCCCCAAGTGTTTTTGTGAGCGCTTTAAGAGAGCGCACCAGTTCATTGATTTGTGTGTCACTCAGTGACTGTGATTCAGACGTACTGGAGCGTGTTTGTGGGCGTGATGGCGTCGTTGGCTGTGACTGCTGAGTCTGGCTTTGTTGCGCTGCGCGGGCATCACGCTCTGCCTGACGGGCTGCTTTCAGTGCATCCCGTCGTGCTCGTATCATGGCGTTGAGCTCTGATTTCTGAGCGCGGCCAACGTAAGTAAGCTGCTGATTAAGGCGCTTGTATACCTCATTCAGCGCATTGTTTGAGCTGGCCTCGTTGATGTTGCGCACGAAGCGGTCATATTCAGCTCGCACCATACGCTCATGGTTTTGTTTCTCTTTTTGCGCCCTCAGGTCAAAGGTGCTTACAGAGCGGCTGGCACCCGAGACATTCGGTGTTGCGTAAGAACTTGCGCCACCGGCGCTGCCACTGCTGCTCCCATAGGAGCTATAAGCTGAGCTCGCTCTGCTGGCACTTTGTGCTACTTGGTCCAGTGCTCGGCGCTGCTCTGCCAGGCTTCGCGCATTTTCGGTATTGGCCCTGGACTGCTCACGCGTCGCCCGGGTGTTACGCTCTGTTGATTTCGTCGCTTCATCCTGGGCATGTTTGTAATCCCCCAATAAGCCGTCCACCGTGCGCAACATCTCGCCGAGGCGCTCTTTCTGATAGGTGTACTCTTCTGCAGTGATTCGTCCATGCTCGTATCGTGCGTTTAACTGCATGACCTCGCTGTTGAGTCGCTCTTTCTCTTGTCTAAGCTCTGAGAGTGTGGATACCTCCAAGTCTTGGACTGTGGTTAGATCCTCCGTGAGATCCATTAACCGTACTTGCTGCTCAGAAAGTGCTTTTGTGGCCTTTGCTTTATCTTCCGTTGATGCGGTGGCGCTTTCAATCACGCGCTGGTTCGTGGCCATCGCCTCATTCGTGGCAGCAATTTCACGCTGGTAGCGCTTGACTGCTTCACTGTTGGTGTCGACGACAGGTTTTAACTTATTCGCCTGGGCAACCAACTTTTGTAACTCGGTGGTCAGCCCCAGTGCGGCGGCAGCTGCTTGGACGCTTGCGGGAACAGTTTGGTCTGTGGCACTGGCAGCGGCCACGGCTGCGTCAGCCCAGGCTAAGAAGGCATCGCGCTGCAAAGCAACGGGCTCATTGGATTGCTGGATAAGCTCAAAGGCACCTTGTGCGCGCTCTGCTGCCTCTGTGAGCGCTTGACCCGCCGTCATCCCAAGCTCTTTGTAAGCCGCCCCCACATCATTGGCCAAATACGCTTGGCGCTTTAGGCTTTCATTGTGCTCGGTAAATTTAGCCTCTAGCGCATCGAGCACAGCGAGCTGCGATTGATACTGCGCACCAGCTCCTTGGACGGCCGTGCGAGCTGATTGAATACTTTGAATGAAGCCATCCACACCATCACGCACACCGTCTAAGTTTTGCGCTTGTTGTTCCAGTGTTTGAATGACGTTTAGCGCTTGCGGCAGTGACAGAGCCAGCATCTCTTGGCGTTGGCGTTCCGCCTCGGCAGCTTCGCTAGCTGATGCAGCCAGCTTGGCTTGATGGTCGGCCATGTTGAGGTATGCGCCGGTGGCTTCATCCATGATGATAAGGCCACGTTCCAGTGCATCCTCTAGCTGCTCTTGGTTGGTGATATTGAGTCGTGTTTGGTCGCTGATGTATTTAAATTCATCGGCCAGAATACGGGCCTGAATGGCAGCATCACGTTGGCTTTGAGCCAGCTTGGCCTCGATGTTGAGTAAGTTGCCGTACTCGCCACCTAAATCAATGAGCTCGCTAATGAGGACGGTGTACAGTCCCGCGCGACCAATGCCTGCCGCCATTTTATTAAACTTGCCTGCAGCGACTGTGGCCGCTTCGGTGGCAGCAGTTGCGGTAACAATCGCTGCACGATACTGAGCAAACGCGGTTATTGCTGCTGTCGTGCCCTGGATCACATTACTGAAATAGCTGCCCACTTTTAGTGCGAGCCACACTTTGGCCACTGTGGCTATTTCTTCACGGTACTCGTATAGCGTTTCGCCGGTGGCTTTGATGGCCTCGCCAGTGGTTACGATGGTATCACTGATACTTTGCGCCCATTCCTGTAAGCGCCCATCAGCGGCCATTTCTGCAAACTGCTCATTAATGTCGGTGAGTTGGCCTTTGAGCCAGTCCATCGCCCCTGACTGAGCGATGAGGTTATAAAACTGCTCCACGTTGTCGCGAGCGTTGGATACTTGGCCACTGAACAACGCCATTTGTGCGGCAGCGCTGCCTTCACTGGCGCGGCCCATTTCGTCAATCAAGGCAGCGATAGTGTCACGGCCTAATTTACCGGCGGTTGATAGCTTCTGCAGTTCCTGCACGTTTTTACCAGTGGCTTGCTCTAGCATTTCCCAAACGGGCACACCGCGCTCAACCAGCTGCAGGATTTCTTCACCTTGCAACTTTTGCTTAGCCCAGGCTTGACCAAGAGCGAGTGAAATACCTTCCACTTCTTCAAATGAGCCGCCAAGCTTTAGGGCACTATCGGTGATGGCCTGCAATGTGCCATCCATTGGATCTAACCCGAAGGCTTTAAGGCGCACAAACGCCTGGCTCACTTCCCCTAGCTGCAGCGGGGTGTTCTTGGTGAACTCTTTTACCCATTCGGTGGCGGTTTCGCCGCCCTCGATGCTGCCCATAAGAGCCGACATCTGAACACCCAACTTTTCGAACTTATCACCGGTGCGAAATACATCACCGACAGCCTGGGCTACACGGTCTAAGCCAACATACGCCGTCGCTAATGCTGCAACTTGGCCCGCAACATTGCCGAGGCTAGCAGCATGCGCTTGTTGCGCGGCACTGCCTTCGCGCATATCACGTGTTAAATCATCAACAGCGCGGCCAGTGCGATCACATTGGGCCGCGAGCTGCCGCTTCGCGACTCGTAGGTTATCCGTATCGATACCCGAACGCGTTAACCTCGCTTGCAGCGCTTGATGCGCACTATGCTGCTCGGTCAGTTCCTGGCGTAGTTGCGCCAGATCTTTCTCTGCTGCATCCAAAGAGCGGCCCAAGTCAACAAAGGGCTTGTCGGTGTCTTTGGCGTCGCGCTGTAATTTCTCAAGTGCTGTGGCAGCGGCATACACCGCAACTTCTTGCTCTTCGAGTTCGCGCTTGGATTGCTCAAAAGAGCGGATCAAATCTGATTGGTCGCCGAGTTGGTCAAGCTCATTAGCTAGTTTGGCTGCAGCGGGGTTTGCTTCGTCAGCGCTACTGGCAATGCCTCGCAACTCACCAATTAATTCAGTGAGGTTTTGTTTTCCCGTTGCCTCAGCAACAACACGAAGGGCTAGCTCTAACGTTTTATTTGCCATGTTTAAACTCGGTTTAAAAAGAGGAAAAAGGGGCGAGCGCCCCTGGAGGTTTGCCAGTAATTAGGAGTCTGTTAACTCATCCACAACGTAAGGCTCATTTTTGCCAGGAGGCAGTTTGGCCGTTCCTTCTAAATTGCCACTGACATAATCACTGCCGCTTAGGTCCATCTCACTGGATGGCATCATCGAGGCGTCGTAAATATCAAACTTCATGCGCTTTCCGTTAGTGAGGTTTTCACCTTCACCAAATAGACGTAGGCGTGTTTGCGATTTCGTTCCGCCGCGAATGCGTTTGCCAGAAACCGCGTTGTACTGTCCTGTCACGGTGATTGAACCACCGCCATCCACAGCACCACCAGGCAGCGCACGGATCAAGCCCAACGCATAGTTGAACTCGTAGTCTGTGCCCATCACCAACTCCGTGGCGGCTTGTGAAACAACTAATCCCTCAGAGGCAAAGTTGTTGTGACCAACCGCTACCCACGAGTTATTGGCCGGAAGCGTGACCGGCTTATCTGTGAGTGTCCCTGACGCCTCATTGATGGTTTGCACTTCACCCATCAAGACCATTGCCACCAAGTCAGCGGGTTGGTCGTCGAACTCCCAGCCAATTGCTGCAGGCTTGGCTATTTTAATGTCATCCAGTGCCTGGCCTTTGGAGGCCTTCTTATTTGATATACGCGGCTTCGATTCCGCTTCTGCTTTGATAGAGAGCTTGGTGGTGTTAATGGGACCAATGATTTGGCCCATAGACTGACCTTGCTCGTTGAGACGATCAACAAAGACGTTGGCCGCTAGATAGATACCATCACTCATGGTTTGGCTCCTTTAATTCTCATTTCAGTGGTAAAGGCCAACGGATAATAGCCGTGGCTTTTGTCGTACTTCGGTTTGATTGGGGTATTCACTCGCTTCCACGGGCCGACAGGGCCAGTGCGTTTGCCAGCGAGTGCGCGAATGGTGTTTGCAATTAATTTTCCTGACTGGGCACGCTCTCCCATACGGTCAACGACTATCACGAGCCAGGTCTGGCGGAACTTCTGGTTATTTCCAGCCATCACTGTCTCGTCTATGTGGTCGCCGTAGTAGAGGTAAAACAGCGCCGGTGCGCGGGTAATGTTGTCCAGTTCGGTGAGGTTATTGAGGTGCGCCACATTAAAAACACCTGGCACTGAGCTCAGCGCTGTTTCAATATGTGAGGCGGCAGCAAGGTAATCATCAGCAATCTCAAACATTACAACCACCCTTTGGATTTTTCACGCGAGAAGACACTGCCGCTGGAGTGTATGATGGCCGTATCGCCGGTATCAGGCTTTGCACCAGTACTGCTAGTGCCTAAAGACAAGACTCCTTTGCCGACATCACGCAAGAACTTCAGCGCATTCTCATAACGCTCTTTGACCACTTCGGGCGCATGGTCACTGCCGAGGCGGTAGCGGGCTATGTCGCAACAGTGACTCACTAGGATGGTTGGCACCGAGGCCAGAGGCAGGGAGTAACGCCCCGCTAAATACCCATCAATCTCCGCACTGGCATCACTTAGGGCTTGCTCGAGCACACTGACATTCACTTCATCAGGATTGGAGGCCTCGCGAGCCGTGAGAATGACCATATCGCGCTTATCAAAGCGCTCTAACATGTCAGCCACTGTTGCATACGCCATGGTTACGCCCCTCCGTTGGCAGCAACAGCATCTACGATGATTTGCCACGCTTCATCACGTTGCGCTGCGCTCGGTTTCACCGTTTTGCGCTCATCACCGTCGTGCTCGCCTGGGACTGTGAATGCGACCTGATCAACATTGGGCTTTTTATCAAACGCCTGTTCGATCATGATGGCCACAATGGGCTTGAGTGCATCGTCTACTGTGTCCAGCTCTACAAGCTCACCCAAATTTGCGAGGTCCACGTGTGATTTCGATACAGCGCTTTGGCTCGCTTTTTTATCTTGCACAGTGATGTGTGGATCTTGGCCAAGAGCTTCAATTTGCTCGTCGGTGAATGCCGAGGCATCGAAAGTATTCTTGCCAGGTGCAAACTTGAACCCGCAGCGCCGATAGACTTGATCACGTGGGTTGATAACGACAAGGCCAGCAGGCCCATCACTCTGAGTATCTTTTGACATTTCATATCCTGCCTTTTGAATTAGGTAAAAAGCGGAGCGAGCCCCGCTTTAAATGAACAATCGCGTCGCTACGGGAGCCAAGGAACCACCAACACCTCAACCGCTTTGTAGTTGGTATTAGAGGCACCATTTGCCTTTTGCTGAGCTTCAATTAGCGCTTTGGCTTTGCTGCGATTTGACGGACCAACAACTAAAACATCAGGATTAATACCCAGCGGGCGGCCTTTATCTGATGTAAGGCCCATCATCTTCTCGACACCCGTATTAAAGTTGCTTTCGTTTAGATCTGCTTTTGAGGCATAGGCTTGCTGCCAAAAGCCATAACCGCCATTCACACGGGCATCAACGCCGTAGAGGTATTCATCCGCCATGAACACATGATCTGATGTGCCCGCATCGGTTTTGGCGCTGAGCTTGTAGTCTTTGCGCTTTTGGAAGATAAGCGGCTTCAGAGGGCGGCGAGTATCAAGCAAGTACCAGGGGCTACCAGTGCCGTCTTGCATATTGGAGACAAGCTTTTCGTTGTCGCCTTCGCCGACAACATGCTCAGTATCAAAGAAGTTTTGACCGTCATAGCACAGCGAGGTGAAGCCTTTGGCGAGGCATTCATACACCAGTTCGTCAGGGTGAGTACTTGCCGCATAGCCCATATCTTGGAACTTGGGCATTAAGATACCGAGCTGATCATCTTCGATGTACTCAGAGGCAATGCCCTCAGTGGCCTCGAATTTCTCATTTTTAATCGAGTAAGAGTGCATCGCCATTTTGTTGACCTGACGATCACCAATCCATTTGCGCAACCGGCTAAATTCGCCAAGCCATGCATATGTCTCTGTGGCAGTCGTAGAATTAACTTCTGTTGCGATGCGCGTATAAGTCGGCTTATAGGTCTCTCGACCTTGTTTAAAAGCCGTTTTAACAGCGGTGTAAACCGCACGTAAGGTGTTGGCCGTGATTTGCATAGTGTCTTTAAACTCCCAGTTCCACCCACACACCGTTGCTCGCCACCTCAATAATGGTGCCAGCCGTGGAGCGGGTATTCGTTGCTGAATCGATAGACACTGTGTCTACCGCGCTAAAAAAAGCTGTTTCGCCGACATTGGCCTCAATGATGTCACCGGCATTGCGAAATAGATGCTCGCCAATTTCCACCGTTGCCTTAGCTGCTTTGTCTACGCCCTGACTGTTATCAACCGCCAAGCGAGTGATACCAGCACAGATACCCACAGCGCCGACTTTCACCAGTAAGCCTGCTGCGTTTAAGATGGCAGGCTCTTCTCCTTGGAGGCTGACAGAGGCAGCCAGTGGATAAGCGCGGTGCAAGCCCGCACGTTTTGCGATAGAGGACATAACTGCCTACTCCTTATTTATTTTGCTTGAATGTTTCTTCATCGAAGCCACAGGACTTAAGCACGGCAATGTCTTCTGAGCTCAGCTCAGAGTCATTACCTTCTTGCTTATTTTTGTCCTGAGACCCAGGAACCTGGCTGTGCTGTGCAGTCAGAGCGGCCACAGGTTGGCGGGCATCGAGCTGGGCCTTCAGCGCAGCTATGCCTTTTTGTTTGCCAAAATCGGTGAAGTACTCAACCTCGGCGGCAAGGATGCGGCCCTCTTGTTTAGCCGCCTCAATCGCCTGGTCAACCGTGAGGCCATTGTTCTCGCCCTTAAGTGCGACGAACTCTTGGTGCAATGAGTCATAGGTTTTGCGGGGCACGTATTCGCCTAAATCCACAGAGCCGGTGCCCTGAGCTTTCAGCGAGGCGACTTGCTCATTCGCGTCTGATAGCTGCTGGCCAAGCGTCTCTACAGAGTCGGCTTTATCTTTCATGGCTTTGCATGCGGCCATCGCGGTTTGGTATTGCTCAGCCGTTGGTGATTGGCCTTCCGGCACAGTCACACCCAGCAGCTCGAGCAATTGCAGTGCTTCGTTCATGGTTGTTTCCTCTTTTGGAGTGGAGTTGTTTTTCAACACAGCAACGGCCTTCATGCCATCAACAGCAGGCTCGTTGGTCAGTGCGAAATGGAGTAGCTTGGTTGGTCGGCCAGTCTGCTTGTTGTAGGCGAACACCGGTGAGATATAGCGGTACTCATCATTGCGAAGGTACTGAGCGGCTCGTGATGTCCACTTTACGTTGAGGGCAAAAAGGCCTTCGCCTGGTACATACTCGATACCAGAGGGGCTGAACCACCCAGCAGCTGGAGCGGGTTGGCCATTCTCATCGGCATGCAGCGTCTGGTGTTCATAATCAAAATGGAATTCGTTTTTTCGTAGATTGAGCTGCACAAGAATCGCCTCGTAAGCAATGCTGTCGAGTAGCCATGAACCGGTACGCACATCATGAGGGCGGCCATCGTGAGCACGAAACTCACCATCGGGCATGACTTGTACACGCTCGCTCACCCCGTCGTCATCAACGTCGGCAACAAAGCGACAAGCAGCAAAGCCAACGTGGTCATCATCGCGCGCAGTGAGTGCGGCGATTGGATTCACTTCCGTGTGGGCGGTTCCTGGTTGTTTAGGGAGGCATTGCTGTTTGCGATTAGACATAAAAATACTGGCACCAAGGGATTAACTTGATGCCAGTATCTAAAAAGGAGGGGACGTTGAATTTTAAACTGGGTTAATGATTAGAGCTTATGGACTAGCTCTGCTAATTGCCCATACATATTCTCAAAATCATCGATTAAAGACTTCTCAACATTAGCAAGCTCTGCTTTGGTTTGGTCGTTCTCTAGTCTGCTATTGGGCGACTCACTATAGCCCATTACTAATTTAACAAGCTTATCATTACTGCACCTAACCTGTTCAAAACCCCCCTTTAAACTTGGGAAATGTAAAGCTATCAGAGCTTCAGTCTTAGGTATGTTGGTATTACTTTCTTCACGAGATTCTCTAATATTTTTTGTGGCCTCTTCAACGGTTTTGTTTTCATTTATCGCATTTTGATATTTTCGAATGTCTGAAAGAACTTGTTCTCGCCAGTGTTTCAAAAGAACATAAAGTTCCTCCGCGCGCTCGATTTTTATATCCCGAAGCTTTAACCTTCTTTCATGCTCGTGTTGAGCAATCATTCTCTTTTCACTTTTTCTGTTTGTGTAAACAACCCCTGCAAAAGCGAGTGTTGAACCGACTAACGCCGCGATTGCCGCTGCTGGGATAAGTTCAACGAGAGTTGTTATATTTTGCTGGTCCATAATTGTTTAAAAATGAGTTCACATGAATAGTTAGTTTATCAGTCTTGATTGATATATAAACGGAAACGTTTCGAAACGATTTCTAAGGCAATTTAACAGGCTCACCTATACAACGAGGCGCATCTAACACATTAGGAGCGCTTAGAGCGCCTCTGAGGCGCTTTTAACTTTTCATCAAAAACGACTCAATCACTTTGAATATGTCGTCCTCATTCTCAGCGTTAATCCCAAAGTACTCACGAGCTGGAATAGCCGCAGGACCAGGGGCCATATCACTGGTTCCGCCAAAGTTATGAATAGCTGCGTAAGGCTTGTTGCTGCCAATCTCTGCCCAGAATGCGCCACTGTCTGCCTCAATGCTTGCAGCGAGGCCGCCAGCACTGGCCTGAAGTATTTGCCCACCCACACGCTTGGGGTTTGCTTTTAGGTAGTTGTCGCTCAACGCTTCCCAGCGCTCACCTGTGACAGGGCTTGCCTCATCAGCAAATGCATCCTCCGTTGCACCTTCCATAATTGCTGCGACTTCATTCATCGGCTCGCTGAGGTCATCAAAGCTGTTAGCAATACTAAGCAATGTATCGATACTCTCTGCGCCTAGAATGTCGATGGCTATCTTTGACATTTCATATCCTTAAACTAAGTTTAAAAGGCAACACTAATCTGCATTTCCTACCCTAAATCATCGCTGCTAGTGTGCTTTCAGCAGCTTTGACTCCCAACCTAAACTGTACGATAATTACTCATGGCGGTAGTGTACCCCGATTGGTAAGGGGCAGTTGCGCATCGACTGTGATGTGAGTTCGATTCTCACCCTACCGCCACACATCATAAAGCCCACCTTTGATACCCGCTTCAATCGCGTCGATATCCACCTTGAACATATTAATCACTGCATCTAGCCCAGTCGCTTTATCGTTAAAGCGCACGACAACTTTAATAGCACTTTGTCCCTGGCGAACAACATAAAGTAATTCGCCTTTAGCCGGTTCCCACAACACTTGAGTGTTGGGGTCGTTGATGTATCGGGCTAAGTTAGCGTACTCACTCAAGCTCAGTGAGCGTTGTGCCGCCTGGTGCTTTTCACTGTGGGCATGCGCCAATGCGCGTTCACTGACCACCACGGTGCGCGCAGCATCCACTCCTTTTGCGCGCAGCTGTTCGTTAACCTCATCGGGTAGAAAGCTCACAACGGTTTTATGGCGTGGTCTTGGCCCATTGGCTTTTAACTGTGCAGTGTCGTTATCAACTTTCGCTTTTTGGAATCGCTCAACCCTGGCAATACTGTCTTGTGCCCAAGACTCAAATGCTTCATGACGGGCCTGTGAGTTGTTCAGCGCTTGGACTACCTCCGCACGAAGAAGGGGATCGTCGACGCGGCCAATCTTATTGGCGATGGCGACATCGGTGCCAAAGCTGCTTTGCCCAGGTGAATAGGCCCAACCTAAATCCGGTGTCATGACATCACCGCCTGGGAGCTTCACGCGAGCATGAGGCACGGTTTTAACCTCACCAGACTCTTTGCTGATCAGCTCAGCATCAAACTCTTGAATGTAGCCGCTTCCGTCTTCGACCGTTAAGCCTCGTTCACGAACCTGAGCTTCGGTGAGCGCACGCACTCGACAACGACAGCCCCACCCATTGGGCGGATAGATGACAGACCATATTGGGTCGTCCCATCGGAATACTCGCCCACGTAGGCGGGCATGCTCAGGCCGTGTTACCCCATCATCAATGGCCACATATTGCCAATAAGGGTGGGTTTTACTGCGCGCTAATAGCCGCCGATAGCGTCCAGCCATATAGGCCGTTTGCATGTTGACGCGGTAAATCGTATCTAAGCGCCGAGGGCTACCCAGTTGGATTTCATCGCCCTGGTCGTTCTTGGTTTTGCCCCACCAACCCAGCTTCTGTAGCGTGGGCGTCAGCTGCTCTTTAAATTGCTTGGCTGTAAGCCCATCACTGAGTGCCTGGTCGAGCTGAGAGCGAATCGCACTTAAGACGTCCATGCTCGACGCCCGTGCAACAGTGAACGCCTTACTGTGGGCATGGGTGAGCATGTCGTGCCATTCGTCCGTCACGGCGTAGCCCTTAGATTTAAAATAGGCCACCGCGTCTGCAGGGGGCTTATCAAACGCGATACTAAGTACACTAGGCATCGATGGAGCCCCATAGCTCACTAACAAAGAATAACCGTGTGAGCATGTCTGTCAGTGCATCTTGATCCATCATTGGGTACTGCTCAGCCAATTGGATTGCAGCAAGCTCTTCACTTTGGTTTAACGAGTCAATCAGCGGCTGCAGCAGTTGCGTATACTCTGGTTGTACATTGCCGGAAGTGATTTCATCAATGGCCGCATTAAGCTGCTCTTGGCTGGCCCCATCTTTATGCTCAGTACGTAGCACTGCCAATGCCTGTGACTTAAGTGCGGCATTACCCACAGAGCCACTGGGAAGCGGCTCGCTTGGCAGCTCAAGCACGTCTTCATTTTCTTTAGCGCGCGGAATACCCAAGCGGTCATGTACATAACTTTGTGGAACTTTCATGCCAAGCTGCACCAGTGAGCGAAGAGGGTAAGCTAAATCGCGCATGGCTTCGGTGGTTGAAGTGTCAAACTCAAAGCGCGGTAATCGACGGTTGCCGCTATAGCTTTTGCCGTTCAGCGCGTACATCGGGTAGAGAATGTCGCGGTTAATGGTTTGCTCTAATTGGTGAATGTCACTGGCCGTAATACTGCTAAAGGCATTCTCATGCACATTCCCCAAGGCATTAGTGCTGGTCTTACCGTCCGCCTGGCTGGTTAGCGTACCTCCTAAAATCGCCTTAGATTGTGTCAGCTCGCACCAACGGATCATGGCTTCAAAGGGATCGGATTGACCATTGGCTGCACTTTGAAAGTCTATCTCCATGCCCTTAGGAATAATCCCCCCAGCGTTATGGCCAATGGACATCACAGCTCGCAGCAGGGTCATTTTCTCTTTGTGAGTGGCACCACTTGGATACTTGCCCAGGCGCACCGGCAGGCCATAAATCTCTAGGAACTCGGCAAGGTCTCTCACCGAGTAATTCTTAAATAGGAAGGGCCAACTCAGCACCGACACCAGCCCGGTGCGGTGAATATACCCCGATTTACTTTTATGGGTATGCATTGCCCAGCCAAAGGCACGGGGCGCTTCCCCTAGGTGAGAGCCATCATTTAAGCGCAGCTCATTACGGTTATCAGGGTGTGTTTTGAAGAGATTCTGGTCGCGAAACTCGTAGCCGGTGACTATTTGCTGCTTCTCGATGTAGTCCCACTGCAGCTCGTTTGCTGAAAAGCCTTTTAAAATAGCATCAGTAAAATCGAATAACAGATCATAAAACCACGTTGCATCCTCTATGATTTCAGCCAGCATTTCTGCATCGCGTTTCTCTGCCGCATCAGCATTGCGCGGTGGACGAACATGCCAATCTAAGCCCACAATGGCGCGGCGGCGCTTACCAATTTCACATGCCACATGGCCATCTTTGTCCTCGATGTCTTTGGCTAAGTCGGCCATGGCCGCCAAGTTACCTTGCTCGGCTTCGCGAAGAAGGCGCGCCAGCTTGGCAGGGTTGAGTCCTTGTGTTGGGTGCTCTGCAAACGCTTGCATGAGCGCCGCAACGCGACTGTTGTTCTCGCTTTGAGGTTCGTTTAAGTCATCTAACGAAAGCGGATCACCGTTAATATCTACTAGCATAAGTTCCTCACCAACACCCAGCGCCCTGGTAAGCGCTTAGGTCTTCGTAGTCAATGTCGTCGTTGTCGTCTGGTTCGTCGTGTTTAGAAGGGAGACCTGTGAACTCAATAGCGCTGCCATCCATCCAGCTAGCACGATTAGCCATAGCAAGGCCGACAGCAAAATCGCCATGGCGCTTATCAGATTTATTGCCGCTGTGGTCTTTAGTTTTACCCTTGTCTATTTTGGGTATCCCGTTCACCACTTTGATATGGCACATGTCATCCAAAATATTCTGATGGCGGGGGATTTCGATGTTGTGGTCGTCTAACTCACCTTTTAACTTAGGCATCCACTCTGCATACCAGCTGTCACTCAGATGCACACACTCGACAAGTTCAGTGCCAAATTTAAGCGCAGCAGCCTCAGCTAAGTAACCTCCATTGCCGGTAGCATCAAATGCCGCTCCACGCAGTCGAGGGAGTTGAGGGAGAATTGAAAACACCACTTGTCGTTGTACTTCGTAAGGAGCGTTTTTAATTTCAATTACAAATGGCACTCGCTTGTGCAAATCAGCGCGTATGCGCAAAGGGACTAATGAAGTTAAGTCACCTGTGCGCGCAAAGTCTTCACCAAATGCATGCTGCTCTTCAGGATCAAGCTTCTCTATAAGAGGTTGAATAACATCCTTACAGAATTGCTCTGTTTCATTAAATCGCTGCTCTGTCGTCCAACTCATCCACTCGTCAGTACAGGTTAGGCGGTGAATAGGGATACCTTTGGTCATTGCTTCTTCAATGATAATGCGCTTTAAGTAGTTGCCACCGCTGCGCTTGGGAACACAAAAGTATTCTTCGTCTGCTGACTCTTTGTTTGGTGATTCATCAATTCGGTCCTGACGCCATTTAGCCTCGTCCTCAGCTGACCACTCCCAATTTTTTACGAAACAAATACGCTTGTACAACCCATCCTTTAGCGCATCATCAAGTGTGATGCGGTGTACAGAGTAAGGCTTTTTCCCTTCTCTGGCGTCTTTGATGTATTCGTTGAATAAGTTATCTACCCCATTATGCGTAGAGATAATACGGACTCTACTGCCCCACATACGCAGGGCCATTGCTGCTTGCAGTAAAGCATCTAAAGATTCATGGAAAGCGGCTTCATCAATCACCACATCACCTTGAAGTCCGCGCAAGTTTGAGGGTCTGCTTGAAAGGGCTTGAATCTTAAATCCGCTGTTAGGAAAGCGGATCATATACGTCAATATTTCCTCTTTCTTTTCGTTGTCCCAAAATGTTTGCTCGTAGACATCAGCTTTTGCGAGCTGGTTAAATGCCCGAGCAAAGAGCGCACAGGCGGCGATATACTCTAGCGCCATTTCTTGCTTAGAGCCGACATAGAACACATTGCTGCCGTTGCGCTTTTTAGGCTTGCTGGCTGTTAGAACATTTCGGCCTGCTTCAGCCCACGTTAAACCTGTGCGTCGGCTTTTTTCAGCAATACAAACACCTGATTCGTCCTCAAACCAGCGCTGCTGGTAAGGAAGGAATACAGGCTCTTTGTCAGGAATGATGAATTCATCGGCGTCAGGAACGTCGACCCCGTAGAGTTGCATCTCTTCTTTTAGGTGAATTTTATGTGGACGGTTTGTCGCGACTAACGCTGGCTTATTACTCATTACGCTTTACCTAACAATATGCCACGGATTTTATCTTCAAGCTCTTCGCTCATGCCGTCTTCACCTCGAAGCTCTTCCCCTACAGCATTGGCTGCTTCTTCAGCATAAGCGCGGCGAATATCCTTCTCACGCTTGTGTGCAGCCATCGCGGTTGACTCAAGACGCTGAGCGGCAAGCATGGCATCTTTAATCATGCCAATATCCACATCGTTATCGTCGTCGGGGTTGAGCAGCTGGTGCTGCATGGCTTTGAACAACTGAGAGCGGCCCATTTCCAAAATAAGCTTGGTGGTATCGCCAGTTGGTTTATCGCCTAGCTCAGCAGTCAGCGCTTTAGTCGATTCACGCAGCTCTCGTAGCTTCTGGCCAATGGCTTCTGTTTTCTGCGCATGGCGTGATAGGCCGCTTCGGCTGATAGTGGCTTCCTCATCAAGGCCTGCTGCGAGTATGAGACTGTTCACCTCGTCCAATATATCGGCTTGTGAATAGCTCTTATCACGCAGCATGGCATCAAGCTTGCGCTTAATGTCCTCGGGGAGCTGGTCAATCTTGCTGGACTTGCCTCGGGAGACTTTATCCATATTACCCCCGTGGCCCTGGGCGTTTAATTCCTGGTACAACGCTGTGGCCATTGGCAACATCAACCCCTGCATGGGTGATTTTGGCAATCCAAGTATTGTCGCTGAGTCGCTCTACCGTGACGTAGCCGTTTTGCTCTAGCCAGTTCACTTGGGTTTTAAGTTGGTCTCGGCTGCAGCCAAGGGCATAGCGTTGCAGAATGTCAGCCAGCATGCTGATATTCGCGCCATAGTCTGCAGATTCCTTCAATGAGATCAGAATGCTGATCCGCTGGTGTTCGGCCTGAACATCTTGTAAAGCCATAGTTATGTTCCTGTTGGGTGGTTAAGGGCTGGTATGGTTTCCTCTATGGGCTCTCCGCAGTTCTCGCATCGATACAAGGTGTAACCCATTTCGCCATTGTTAAAATCGTCGGTAGTGACAACCTGAAAGTCGTATACGTGATAAAACGGCTTTGCCTTATCCAGGCCTGTCAGTTGGGTAACGGCGGCACCGCATGTGCATGTGTGTTTAGTTATGGCCACTGCGCTTCTCTCTGAGTTCGTTTTCCATGAGTAGGTCAGTGACTCGTTGGAGGTTCCCCAACTGGGGCGACAACGAATCAATCTTGCCGCCCACTTCAATCAGCCGCTTGTCTAGGTCGTGAATGTCATCCGCGCTGGGCATATCTGCCACGGTGTTCTCAACAGCGCTGAGCCGCGTCTTCAGTCCATTAATACTTTCCTCATGTGATTTTTTAGTCACAAAGGTGGAGCGCAGCCATGCCAAGGCACCGGCTCCGACAATGAGAAACCCCAGCGCGAGAAACTGTTTCCACCATTCCAAAATAAAATCCATGCGCTTACCGCCTATAATGCTGTGCGTTGATTTCAAGCAGTTCCTGGCATCCTGTGCAGGTACTGCAGTTTGGGATAGCTGCACGGCGCGCAGCGGGGATTTCAATGCCGCACTCTTGGCAATGCGCAAAGCCAGCGCCGCTCGCTTGCGACTTAGCTAACTGGTTACTAATCGCGATGTCTTCAAACAAAGCGCTGACCTTTTGGGCGTCATCCATCAAGCTCATGCCAACCCCGAGATAACAATTTCAGGGCCCAAGTGGCCTCGTGTCAGTGTTAGGTTCTTAGCCTCAGAGAAGTCAGCGGGTGTGTATTCATTGGATGGCAGGCTTTCATTGAGAAGCCCCAAAGCTTGGTAGCTTTCCGCCGACAGCTCAGAGCAAAAGATGGAGCTTAAGCATTCTTGGTTAGCGCCAAAGGGCCCATCGTAAGCGCTGCGCAGTAATTCAAGCTGGCGCTGTTCATACGGGCGGCCCGCTAATTCTTTACGCAGCTGAATTAAAGCCTCATGGTTGAGCTCGCCCTGGTCGACGCCCTCAAGCTGGCGAATGGCTATATTCCCTTGGTAGGTATTCACACGTTCACTTAGCGGCACCAATTGCACTCCACGCACCGGCTCACCTGTGGCCAAGTCTGACAAGTTGCTTAATGTGGTCGACTCCCACACGCAGACAAACTCATACTCAGGAATAACAATGACCACGCCAACATGAGACCACTGACTATTGGTGGCTAGCTTTATACCAGCACTGATTGGTCCACGACCTGAGAAAAGTACAATGTCGCCAGTTTTAAGCTGGCCTCGGATAGATTGATAGCTACGCTCTTTCATCGTTTTATACCTTGTTTATGGAGATGGTGCGGGAGTGCTCTCCCAGTAACTTGCCGACACGGCCACGGGCTTGCTTGTAGTGACTCAGGTTGTCTACACGCAGGCGAATATCTATTTCACTGACAGAGAGCCAGCCCTCTTTAAACTTGCTTTGCATCGTTCCGTCATGGCTGTGCAGTGGAATATCGTTGGGATTAAAGGGGTGGCTGCTCATGCGCGCCTTTACCTCTTGTTCCAGTCGCTGAGTGCGACCACGGTCATAGGACCAGGCCCAGTTATCAGCCATGACTCACCCCCGAGAATGAGCGCTCTGTGACATGCTCAAGCCGGTTATACCAGCCCTCTAGGTTTGGTTTTTGTGATGGGTCATTGGCGCAGATACGCGCATACTTTCGAGCACGGCCAATGCTCAAACGGGCAATGACGGTAGAGCTAGGTAGAGTGATAAGCTCTCGTAAGGTGTTGGGGCCAATGATGCCATCGGCCTTGGTGCCTAGCTTTCGCTGCAGCATTTTGGCGGCGGAGGCAACACCGTGCTGAACAGCCGCATCGAGCATCATTAGATTAATGCCTGGCGCAAGCTCATCGCCGTGGATAGGTCGCCAATAATGTAGGTGATAGAGCCGTATTGCTTGCTCTAGTGTTAAGCTTGCAATATCCGTGTTGGGGAAGGCTCGCTGGCTGATACCAAATTTAGTGAGCCCACCTCTGTCTGAGGCTATATCGTTGATGCCGCCATCGTCACGCAGACCGCCTTCAAGGTGCAGGATTTCAAGCATGCACAAAGAGAAAGCATATGAGTATGGCGCTAATGCATCTTTTACTTCGGGGTGCTGTTTAAAGTAGGAATGTTGCAAAAGGCACTCCAGCAAATCTGTTAAGGTTTGCTCTAGAGTGCCTCTCTACTGAGGGGATGGATTTTAAACTGGGTTAATAACTCAACTTACAGAAGCTTTCGGCTGAACGTTTTGTCTTTCTGTTTGATTGTCGAAAGCAAAGGTCATTTTTATAAATGTGCCTTTAGTAGCCTTAAGTTCAAGTTTCGTTTCATACTTCTCTGCTAGGCTCCACATTTCAGTGAACCCGATACCAAAGTTTAAGCCGTATGATTTTGGGTTAATTCCTACACCATCATCACTTACTGCCACAGAAACAGAATTTGAGCTCCTACTTATTTTTACTTGAATGAAGCGAGCTTTTGCATGGGTTATTGCATTTGTAAGCATGTGGTATAGGGCCAAGTAAACATCTGACTGCAGCTCGTGAGAAATGTCAGATAGGTCGCTATTCACGTTGAACTCCACCTTGGTATCTGCACTAAAAGACATTGCATAAACTTGGAGGAAGTCTAGACCAGCTTTGAGGTCTTTTACTCCTAGAGAGTCATGAGAGTTTAGGAGTTCCTCACACATACCATGTGCATTTTCTAGGTGGCTGAATCCTTGACTGTACATTGCACCAGAGCCCTCATTAAAACAGCTACGCGCAAGAGTTAGCTCTTGATACAGGGCTGGCCCACCTCTACGACGCTGTATCTCCCTAGCTTTCTGGTAGTTTACTAAATGCTGTTTATGCCTCAAGACTTGCCTACGGATTATGTATACGGCAGTACCCGTCAAGGTTAAGATTATTAGAGCTATGATACTGGGCCTTTGCCACCACGCGCCCAGTATATTCAAACTATGCACTTCACCTTTTGTCCAGTTCACCCCGTCCACCGAGGCTCGTAAGGATAAGGTGTGGAATCCGTGGCTCAATTGGTTGAGCGCAATGGTCGCTTTGGGTATATCGATCCAGCTTTGGTCATCAAGTGCGTACTGGTATTTAATAAATTTCCGGTACTCGTACTGACCGTTACTAACGTTGATAACTAAAGTGTCTTCACTGTTACTAGCCATATGACTTAACGGTGAACCATTAAGCAAGATTTTAGATACCTCTGGTGCTTTTACTATGGGAGCGCTTAGGAGATCAAATTCAAATACACGGCTATTGCTGGAGGCTATTAGCTTACCTTTATATTCAGTCAACGAGTTTGCAATAAAGCTATTCCCATCAGTACCTGTTAGTTGTCTAAAATTTTCATCTTGATCCATCACGAATAGACCTTTTGATGTCGCTATTACAAGCCAGTCGTGATGCCTAAGCATCTGAGAAATGTTACTAGGACTATTAACTGGTTCCCAGCGATTACGAATACGTTTGAATAAGCCATGACCAAAGCTACTAGCATACATCTGCCCACGATACTCAATTACTTTACTCACTTGGTTTACGTCAATAACATGCTCAGCATGACTCAGTTTGTCACTTCTTATCAGGCCCGAAGAGGTTGCAATATACAGACTATCTTCAATGAGAGAGACAGATAGTACTTCGTAGCTGGGGTAATGATGATCTTGCAGTGCCAGGCTTGCATCAAACGTTTTAATGCCACGGCTAGTAGCTATATGTGCCAAATCCCCAATTGTGATACTTAGAACGTATTCGTTATCAATCTTCTCTAAATGATCGCCTTTATTAAAATATAGTCCTTTGGTTGTTCCTATGAGCACGTTCTCTTTGAAGGTTTGTATATCAGTAACTTCAGCATCCTCTGCGAGTAGAGTAGCGTTTAGCTTACTCAGTGGAGAAAACTCGCCTTCAATGTACTGATAAATTCCACGTTCCGTGCCTATCCAAACCTCACCATTTACTACAGAAGCTGTGTTATAGCGAGAAATCAAAGGAAGTGGGCGACTCTGGTTTTTTCCATCTATCAACTCAAAATCAATGCTATCACTTGCCCAAATATTAAGGTCGTTATCGGTAAAGAGATAAGTATATCTTCTGCGCTCTGAGCTAATATCTGAATAAATCACAGAAAGGTCATGAATGCGAAATAGGGATACTTTTCCGTTATAGGCGACAGCCACCTCATCACTAGCAACTTGGCTTAATGCTGTCACTTTGGAAGCTAAGTAAACCTCTTTGGTTACTTTCATATCTCTAAGTGAAAAGAGCGTTAGTGACTCTTTATCAGCAAAAGCTACTAGTTGTCCTATAGCTATAAGCTTTGCGTCTTCTGTGAATTCGCCTGGGTATAGCTTCCTAGTGTAATTAGGAGAAATTTCATATATACCATCTTCTGCCAAGGCATACATGTAGCCTTTGAATGTAGCAATATCGAATACAGGACTTTCTATGAGTGGAGAAGCTACTTCTTCACTAGCAATATTTAGAATCTCAGCTTTATCATCACCAAGTAGCAGTGCATAGTGACTTGTAATAGCTAGTTTTTTAACGTGCCCGTGCCATAGTTCTTTGGTTTGTTCTGATTGGACGTTATAAGACCACAGGCCACGGTTCAGATAACCTACTAGAATAGAGTCGCTCGGCTCGTGGTAAGCCAAGGTTTCTGTCCAGTCTTGAGGCAAATTGCTTATATCTGATAGGTCATAGTAGTGGTGTCCATCAAAGTGAAAAACACCGTTATGACTAGATACATAAATATTGTTGTCGCTATCTTGTGTGAAAGCTTTATGATTCAGCTGAGCCTTAGCTCCGATACAAACAAAGCAGACCGCTATCAGTATAAAATGTCGCATCCTGTTAATCCCTTAAAGTGGGGCGCAGCGACGCCCCTTATTATTCTTATCTGTAGTGGTGACTTCTTGTCCCACAGGTTGCCTCAACCACTGGCATATCAGACATAGATTCGTTAGAGCTACTCATGACAGAGCGCACTTGCTTCTTAAACTTACTCTGTGTCTGTGTCTCACTCGGAACTTTTACCACCAAAAAGCTTGGCTTTCTTGGATCGTCAGGATGAGACTTATTATACCAAGAATCTAAAATACTCTTTGCAGCTGCTTCTCCCCATTTAGCTCTATAAGCTTCAGCTAAAAGCTTTGCTCCAGACTCACTGGTCACGATCATGGCAGTAGACTCCCAGCGTGAACCACAATCGAAAGACATATCAAATGGGAGAGTACTTCGATCCGGGAGTAATAGTTCGCCGGTCATAGAGTACAGTCGAGCTCGATCTTCCAAGGGCTCTAAAGCATGTGAGATGAAAGGAACTACGAGCGCAACTGTGCTAGCTAGTGTGACGAATTTTCGTCTAAGCATTTGAATACTCCATTTATTCTAAATGCCAGTGGTGTATCGCTATGCTGAGACTTGAACCGCTCCCCTTGCAACTGCTTCAACATACATCTCATTGAACTCGTTTTCAAAAAGCTCATTGATTAGTAAAGGGCGTAACTTCTTCTCAATTTCACGAACACGCTCTACTGACAAGTGTGTTAGTTTTGGAAGCACTTTGTCCAACACTCTATCCACCGTCTGATTCGCTTTTATCAAATCATCTTTAGATAACTGCTGAGTCTGGCTCAGTGCTGTTTGAGATTGCTTTGAACTGTCGCCGAAAAATATTTTATCCAGTGAAATGTTGAATTTTATACATCCTTCAACCAACGCACCGTAAGGTAAAGTGCCTTTCTGCCTACTGACAGACACCCCACTTACAGACATGCCGAGCGCTTCTGAGAGCTGCCGGTAGCTTTTTACGCCGAACTCACTCTTTGCACGCTCAAGAACAGCATCAATATCAATCGCAGTTACCTTATCGGATAACATAGTAATCAGTCAACCATTAATTAATTATTCAAAAAAAGTTTTTAGTTATGGTTGAAGATAAAATATTATTCACTTATATTTAGATTGGCTTTTAAATGATTAATAAATTTATCATCAACTAATTAAGGTTAACTGTTTATGGTTAAGAAATCTATTCAAGCAGGTGAAATCCGCACCTTGCTAAGTGAAAACGATGTACGGATCTCAGATATTGCTGCCGCCAATGAAGTTACACCAACTCATGTAAGCCGAGTAATAAAGCGCGAGACGACTTCTAAACGCGTCGCTGAGAGTATTTGTTTGGCTATGGGAGGCCTTCCTTTATCTGATGTCTTTGGTGATGTGGAAACATACTTTTCTCCAAAAAAGCGCGGCCCTAGATCTAGGGCCGAAAGAACCGCTGAGATTACACAAGCAATAAGAAAAGGAGTGCCCGTTCCTCCTCCTCAGAATCAAGAATATGCTCAGACAGCTGCTGGGTAAAAGGAAAGGTTGCGGCATTTTTTGCCCTTACTTCTGCCAGTAACACAAGGAAAAAAGACATGAATGAAGCTAGCCAAATGAATAGTACTTTTCCTCCTAAATGCGATGTAAGCCTTGCGTTTCTGCATGCACTTGGTGAGGCACTTAAGCATAGCTCTCTTAGCAGGCCATTAATAATCGACAGAATGAATGATGCCCTAGGTGGGGAACAAGTGGTCACAGCGGACCGATTCTCTAAATGGTGCGCGCCAGGTACTGATCGACATATGCCTATTCAATATCTGCCAGCTCTATGCTGGGCACTAAGAACAACTTCAATAGTGGATGTCTTACTTTCCCCTATTGAGTTTAGGGCTGTTGATAAGCGCGGCCAAACACTTCAAGAAATTGCAGCACTAAATATGCAAGCGGAGCAGCTAAAAGAAAAAGCTTCGCAACTGCAATCCTCACTTCTACCAATCACTACGAACCAAGAATAAGGACATTACCATGGAACTCATAGACCTAGATCTATCTGATTATCAAGAAAACGAGCAAAAACAAGCCACTTTAACGTGCTCCTGTTGCCGCAAAAAAGACAGTGCTGGTGGAAAGGTTGCGATGACGAAGGAGCAATGGATCTACGCTGCGAACTACTCAGGGTGGCGTCATGTGATCACCAAGGGAACAGATATGGGCACTGTATGCGGTAGCTGTGTAGATGAAATGGAGAATACGGCTCAACCTTTGTCCCCTTCACTTACGAGTATGTGTCATGAGTGATAAGTACGTGAGTGCCCAGATACAGCGGCTATTAAAACTAATCGAGCTGATGGCTGGGCATGAGTTAGAGGGGGTTGAGCCAGGGAAGATAGCAGAGGCCCTGGATACATCCGGCGCTGACATTACCCGTTTGATGGCAAACCTAGAAGCCGCTGGGTGGGCTGAGCGGTTGCCCAGTAACACTAAGCGTTGGCGTCTACATAAGAAACCTGTACAGCTCAGCAATACTGTTGATCACAACATGAAAACAGCCCTGCGAGAGCTACAAACTCAATACAACAACTACAGTACGTTGAGGTAGTTATGGCCGAAAAAGATATTACACCTAACATAGAAAAGGCCCTGGTTCAGGGTAAGGATCTACTTGCATCTAAAGAGGAAGTTTTAATAGAGCTTGGTCAAATTCAGGCATTTGAGTTCATGCAAAAACTGGCGACCGTCGCCAGTTTGCGTTTACTACAAAAAGCTAAGGAGACTAAGGCTTATAAGGGATTAACTTATACCAGTGAAGATGGAAAAGTGGCGACCGTCGCCACTTGGGATGAGTATTGCTCTAAAAAGCTCGGAGTGTCTAGGCGCACAATTGATGACCGCTTAGTAAACTTGCAGCAGTTTGGGGAAGAGTTTTTTGAACAATCACAAAGTATGCAGCTTGGCTACCGAGACTTAAGAGCGCTTAGGCAATTGCCTGAAGACGAACAAGCGTTAGTTATGGAGTCAGAAGCAGTAGAGGTGGGCGATAAGGAAGCTGTAAAAGATCTAATTGATGAACTCAAAGCAAAGCATAAAAAGGAGCTAAGCAAAACTAAAACAGACCTTGATGCTACTGAAAATATGCTCCGTTCCAGCCGCGAGCTTCAAAAAAAGTCAGCCCTGGAAATACAGGAGCTGAAAGAGCAGCTAGAGCATAAAAAGTTTAGTTCAAGCCGCTGGCAGCATGAAGTGAAGAGCCTATTTGAAGCCCAGGCAAAAATTAGCAATCAAATCCTTGAGGGGTTCAACCAGCTTTTAGTTCTGAACGAACAGCTCGACACGATGCAGCTAGATGAGCAAACACACCACGTAGCGACAGACGCTTTTTATGCGGATTCAAAAAGCCTGCTTAAAGGGCTTGCGCACCTCTGGAATGAGATATATCGCAGCCATGGGCATTTAGATGAAACCGCTAAGCCCAGTGGTGAGTGGCTTGCAGAGTTTGGCTATGAAGGTACTGAGGAGGTGATGTGATGACAGCACTGAATCTAGACTACTGGGCCGAACAATTACAAAACGCAGGCCATGGGCAGAAAGGCGCTATCTTGCAACAGGCATGTGATGTACTGGGTATGAAAAAAGATGCCCTTTATCGTCGACTGAAAAAAGCAGGCTATACCTCAGGCAAGGCTAAACGCTCAGATGCTGGTAAAACCGCTATGAGCGATGAAGCCATCAATATGATGGTCTCTATTCTGAATCAATCGGTGCGCGAAAATGGCAAACGAGTCATGAACGTGCCCGTGGCCAAGAGCATTCTAGAAGAGAATGGCTATCGTTGTTTAAGTACGAGCCAAATCAGCCGAGTGCTAGCTGCACGTTCAGCCAGTGTAACGATGCTAGATAAGGCTAAGCCGCATACTCAGCTGCGCAGCTTAGGCCCTAATCATGTGCATCAGGTAGACCCCAGTTACTGCTTACTGTACTACCCGCCAGGAACTAAGAAGGGGCGTAGCCAGCGCTTCATGAATGACGCGGACTATTACGCAAACAAACCAGAGAATATAGAGAAGATAAAGCATTTACGGGTTTGGCGCTATGTAATGACTGACCACTACAGTGGCGCGATACGTGTACGTTACTTTGAAGCTGCTGGTGAGAACCAGGCAAACTTATTTAGCTTTTTAATGTGGTGTTGGCAGCAACACGAAGACTCACCTCTAATGGGTGTGCCAGAACTATTGCTATGGGATAAGGGTAGCGCCAACAGCGCTAAGGCAATAAAGAATGTACTGAAGGCGCTACGTATTAAAGATATCCCTCATGAAGCTGGTAATGCAAGAGCAAAGGGCTCCGTTGAGAATGCAAACAATATTGTCGAGACTCAATTTGAAAGTCGCATTCTACTGGAACCAGTAGCGAGCGTAGCTGAACTTAATGAAAGTGCATGGGCCTGGCAGGAAGCATATAACGCTAACAAAATAAAAGGCCAAAACTGCGCTCATACCCGCCATAAAAAACCACGATTGGATGTTTGGCTACAGATTTACCAGCCGGAACATAAAGCTCGGTTACGCATGCTACCAGACGAGCAAGTGTGTCGCTTGTTGTTAACTCGAAACGATGAGACCCGTAAGGTTAAAGGCGACCTCACAATTACCTATCGTCACCCCGTAACGAAGTCGCAACTGACGTACGACCTTTCTGAGCTGGCGCATATTAGCAACGGCATCACTGTTGAGGTAAGCCCTGTCATCATCAATGAAACCCCCGATCTTCTGGTGGGGATCAAAGGCCCACTGGGTGATGTGGTTTACCACCAAGTACAGCCACTTGTATTTGATGAAGCAGGCTTCCGATTAGATGCTGCTGTTATTGGTGAGCAGCACAAAGCACAGCTTGATACGGCGACTGAAAAAGAATCCAAAACAGCCGACCAACTTGCCTATCCAGGCATGAGCGAGTCGGAAATCAAAAAAGCTAAAAAGGCAAAATCGGCACCTTTTGAAGGCGCATTGGTGGCGCATTCTCACCTTAAAGAAGTTGAGCATGAGACACGTATTCGCCCTGTGGGTGAAACGGTTACACCAGATAGCGCAGTGGCTCAACAGGTCATGGGAGCAGATAAGAAGAAAGGCCGTGTCGTGGAATTGCTGGATTTGAAGATCATTCTAGCGCAGCGGTTGGCTAGGCCATTAAGGCCAAACGAATTGGATTGGTTAGCCCAATACGGTGAGGTTGTTGAAACGGACGTAAACGACATTGTGGAGCAGCTACATGCAGGTGTATCGGATACGCCGGTGCTGAAAATAGCGAGGTAGAGAGTGAGCAAAACAAAGCTTAACCAGGTGTTTACACAGCTGGATGTTAAGCAAGCCCAATTGGTGAGAGCCCTACAAAAAAAGGGATTCACCTTTAGTACAGCGAGCTTAAGCCGTTTAAAGCGGTTTGGGGAATGGCCAAAGAAGTGCAACAAAGAAGCCGTTCAAAATGAAATAGAGGCATACCTTTTAGACCTGGGAGCTAGCCCGAAACAGCTTACAGACCTATGGGGAGTGTGTGACTCACATAAAAAGCCGCTGAAAGAAGAAATCGAACACGAGGACCCGGAGCCCGAGATGCTAACAACACAAGCAAAACGACATTTTAAATTACGCCAAGACCCATTTGAAAACGAGATAACGACGGAAGATGACGTGTTTATGGTAGACAGTCATCGCCTAGTTCTTGAGGAAATGCTCAGTGCCGCGAGCGCTGGCAGTATGGTTGCCCTGATTGGAGAGTGCGGCAGTGGTAAAACCATTATTCGTCGTGCATTTGTTCATAGAGTCCAACAACAAAACCCCGAAGTTGTCTTGATTCAGCCAGCCCGATTAGACCGCCGAAAGCTAACGGCTGAGTCTATATCAAGTGCTATTTGCCGAGCCCTTCAAGTTAAGTCAGGCGGTAAGAGTGCAGAAGAGCGCGATGCGGCGATTGAGGAAGCGCTTATCAGTAGTGCTAACAATGGCCACTTACACCTAATGATCATTGATGAAGCTCACGACCTTACGCCCGACGTTATAAAACTACTCAAACGAATTTGGGAACTTACTCACGGATTTAAGCGTGTGATGGGCATCGTATTGATTGGACAAACTGAGCTAACTAAAAAGCTCAGCGGCCAGAATGTGCGTGAGTTCACCTGGCGCTGTAATCAAATCAAGATGCAACCGCTGGGGCTGCATGTTCCTGCTTATATAGAGCATAAGTTTGGACGTATCGGTATCGATGCAAATGAGTTGTTCACCCAAGATGCTATGGGGGCAATTCGCGGGAAGTGCTACGGAAAGATTAAACAGGGTATGGCCTTTGATGATGTAGACCTAGACCGCTCTTTTCCTCTCCAGGTGAACACGTGGATCACGAAAGTACTGAATATGGCAGCCAATATTGGCGAAACAAAAATTACTGAACAAATGGTACATAAGGTCTAGCTATGGGAACAGTCAATATCTCTTTAACAGGTGAAGCGGTGGTTCAAGTTCGCCGTGATATCCAAGTCGATGAAGCGGAAGCTCAAGCAATACTAGCTGATGATAAAGCTATACAGACACTTTTAAATCAAGGCCAGTCACTCGCTGTAAAAAGCTGGCAAATGGTGTCGGGGTTAAAAGCAAAACCCGTTGCGAGTAAGCCCAAAGCAGAGCCAGGCTATTCATGTGCAAACCATTACTGCGGCTGGGTGGGGCATGAGTTTGAAAAGAAACTTATTCCAGACCCTGCAGACGCTAATAAGCAATTGAAAGCTTGTCCGAAATGCAACTTCCTCAGCTTCAATAAGTTTCAAGCGATTACTCCACGCAATTAATTAAGTGGGCTATTGCCCACTTCTACTACTTATATATAGGCAGAACATGAACAACGAACAAAATGAAACACGCACATACCTGGTTAACGCTCGTGGTTTTGAAGTACCACTTAAAGACATCAAGCCTAGTGATTTAGAAAAAAACGATCTTGTTGTCGGCTATATCAAGGACGCTAAGGCACTCAGTGAAATGCATGCTGAATTCAAAGCGAAGGTGTTTAGCAACGTAAATGACTTCATCGCGCGGATGGCCGAAAGCTATAACGTGGAAATAGGAGGTAATAAAGGAAACATCACTTTGACCAGTTTTGATCAGAAACAAAAGGTAACGGTTGGTGTTGATGACCAAATCACTTTCGGCCCTGAAATTAATGTGGCAAAAGAGCTGCTAGATAAAATAGTGGCAGAGAAGTCCGGCGCTATCGCTGACGACAAGCTTCTATTGGCCATCATTAATGATGCGTTTAGCACGAACAACGATGGCCAGTACAGTAAAGCGCGGATCATGTCTTTACGAAAGCATCGCTCTCTCAGTGATAACGAAGATTGGATCATGGCGATGAAGGCACTCGATGATGCAATCATCTTAAGTTCAACTAAAACCTATGTGCGCTTTTATGAGCGAAACCATACTGGCTCGTGGGTGCAAATACCGTTAGTAAGCAAGTCGCTTTAGGAGGCCTTATGCGTTTATCAAAGTCGCGCTACATTCAGTTGATACACATTGCGAAGAACCAGCTGCAGTTAGATGATGAGCTTTACCGTCAAGTACTCCAAGACTTAACTAAAAAACAGAGCTGTAAGGATATGTCTGTTAGTGAGCTAGACGAGGTATTGGAACACTTCAAAAGCAAAGGGTTTAAGCCAGTCTCAAAGAAAGGTGCTAAGGGATTAAGCCCGATGAGTCGCCATAAGAAGCCTGGCGAAAAAACGCAGCTGGATAAGCTGCGCCAGACTTGGATAGAAATGCATAGAGCTGGCTATATTAGGGACGGCTCTGAGGTGGCTTTGCTTAACTGGAGTAAAGCCCAGGCTAAGCGCTGGAATAAAGGCATTGCTGTTGAACGGTTAGAGTGGCTAACACCAGAAGCGCTTGGCTATCTTATTGAACAATTAAAAAGGTGGCATGTACGCGCTACGACTCAGGAGGTTAGCCATGAATGATAGAGTGTCATCTTCTAGCCGAGCCGACGGCATGCTCTTAACTATCTTTGAGCTAGTTATAGAGGGAGTAAAAGAAACACTCAGTGAGCAAGAGGCTGTTGAGCTTGGGATGGATGTTGTTGAACGTATTCGCCACACCTTTGGTGGAGAGCTCGTTTATGTTTGCCAGGGACGGAAACTAGACTCTATTATTATGAGTAATCAAATTTGGAACGAGTTCGATGGGCGGAACCAGACTGAGCTAGCTAAAAAATATGGTTGTTCTGTTCAGTGGGTGTATACAGTTATCAGAACTATGCGCAAGCTAAAACAAGATGAAGTTCAGGGTGACTTGTTCGGTAATAATGAAGGAGGGTAATAATGGCTATAAGGATATGCGACCTTTCAAAAGACCACCCGCTGGTAGCTGCTGCTGTTATAATGGCAGAGGCATACACCAAGCACACAGCAATGGCACCCGCGTTGGAAGATGTTCACAAGCAGTGCCCGTTAGTGACTCCCGATTGCTTAATAGCATTATGGGTTGGCATCGATGCGATGGGATCAAAAAAGCGGCTGAACTAATGGCCGCTCTTCATTTCACTATTTTAAAGCATGTTTAATAATGTCTCTCGGGTTTTCCCACTTAGTCTCACATGCTCCCGCAGTTATCGCGCATTAACCTATATAGTTTTCGTACATTAGATCACATTGTTGAGATCTCCAGCTAACAAAATCCTACAAACTAATGATTGCTTTTATGGCTAAAAAAACGATACATATAGTCTATCTGTTGTCTTTATAAAGCAGTTGAACTCTGCCGAGGAGGTATATGCGTACTTGCTTTGTACTATTAATACTATTGAGCAGTTTATCAGTGAGTGCTGAGCAACCTCCTTATCGCGCCTATGATTGTACGGCGGTAGAGATTGAAGAGGTCGACTCGGCAACATTAACCAAAGAAGAGCGTATTAGCCTAATGGAAAATGCGTTACTTGATTCAGTTAACCGATACAGTACTTGCATGGACCAAGTGCAACAAAGCATGGCGGCACAGCAGGCGGGTGAAGATACAGGAAATAACAATGCCCAAGCGACACGGCAAACACAAGACCAAGCTCAGGGGCAGAACGAAATGCTACAACAGCAAGCACAAGATAACACTGAGGTAGATGATAAAGAGCGTAAGGCAGGCCCTGGTCGAGAGCAGCAAGTGGTCGCGCCAAAAGACAACGACTCGATAATTTGCACTATGCTATACGAAGAGATTCAGAAGGAAACTAATGAGGCAACACGCAGTGCTTTACTGCAGCAGTATAAAGACTATCGTTGTACTCAGTAAGGATGGGCAGTGACATGAAATATTTAGTTCAAATACACCTAATGAGTGCATTGTTGATATCACTCTTATTGGTGAGTGGTTGTAAGTCTACCACTACACGGACTGGGCCTATAGCAGTGGGGCCGGGCGTTACGCAATCACAAAGCCCGTCTCCTGAGCCGAAGCGCTATACGTATAACAGCGATATTTATTTAGATGTGGCTATTCCTGTTTTCAACCCCGGCTTCCCTATCGACGATGATACCGGCCACGTTGATTATCAAGAGCTTGATGAGTTAGATATATGGCCACAATTACGCCGTGCTGAGGCCAAGCGTTTTGCCGTAGAAACCAAGCAGGCTTTAGCCAAGACCAAAGCATTCGGTTCCGTATCCGTGGTGCCCAATGCTAACACCAGTGCCGATTTATACGTGCTAGGTACAGTTTTACATTCAGACTCAGAATTTATTCGTTTAGAAGTTACGGTGGTCGATAGTAGCGGCGAACCCATTGATACTGAGGACTTTGAACACCAAGTATCGGAAAGCTTCTTTCGCGATGCAATGAACCAAGATAAAGACCCCTATGAGCCGGTGTTTGATGAGGTAGCCGATTATGTCTATGAGCTGTTAACGGATATGTCAGAGCAGCAAAAGCAGCAACTTAAAAACACCACTCTAGTGCGTTATGCCCACTACTATGCCCCTGATGCTTTCGATGGGTATTTATCGCAACAGTTAGAAAGTAAAAGAGGGACGCAGTTCTACAAGTACGAACTGAACGCCATGCCAGCAGAAAACGACCCTATGCTGCAGCGCATTGAGGTATTGCGTAATCAAGACATGCTTTTTGTCGACCGTTTACAGGATCAGTTTGCTGTTTTTCAGCAAACAACCAATGGCCCGTATCGTAAATGGCAAAGAGAGACCTTACCGGAAGCCGTACGGGCGCGCGAAGCGCGGTCCGAGCGCAATACTAAAGCGGTTATTGGGGCGTTAGGTTTCATTGCCGCCCTCGCCTTGGGTAATAACTCCACTTCCACATCCACAGCGGTAGCAAAAACCGCTGGAGCGTTGGGTAGCGCATGGCTATTGAAAGATGCATATCAGGCCAATGAAAATTTGCGAGTAGCGTCGGCGGTTATTGACGAAATGGGTCAAGGCTTGGACCTCACCCTAAGCCCCCAGGTGATGGAGTTCAATGAGCAAGAAGTTGAGCTGACAGGCACTGCGGCGGAACAATATGAGCAATGGAAAGCACACTTGCGCAAAATGTACCAGTTGGAAAGTAGTGCAAACTAATGCAGTAACCTAAGGCCATTGTTGTGCAACCAGAACAAAGCTCACTTGATGAGCAGTTAAAAAAGCAGACTCAGGTTCGCCAATCGCAAGTGGGTACTTATGTGGCGATTGCCCTAGCTAGTGTATTGTTGGTAGCTACTGGCATTGCGGCTTATTACTTCACCACCTTGGAGGTACAGCAGCAAGTCAGCACGCCGACAGAGGCGGCAGGCAGCGCTGTTGAGGCAAATGAACAACACCGTGAGCAAGCGCAGCAGGCGATACTTGCTTATGAGCAGCAATATCAACCACTATTAGCCCGAAGTCAGATTCAATCCTTTGCCCCAGCTAAGCACCAACAAGCAACGCAGGCCTATGAACTGGCCTTGCAAGCCTTTGCCCAAAGCCAATTCCGCGAGGTTGAAACGCACCTTAAGCATTCGATAGCCATGGCTGAAAAGTTACAGAAGCACTGGCTTGAGGCAGCTGATAGCTGGTATCAACAAGCTGAGCAGGCATTGACTCAGCAGCGCCCGCAGGAAGCGCAGTTATATGTGCAAAAGTTAACGGCGGTTAATGACCAAGATACGCGCATCAAGGAGTTGCAACAGCGCATTGATGGTTTTGCGCAGCAACAGCACTGGTGGCGCGTGTATCAAGGAGCGTTAGCGGAGCGAGATGTCCCTAAGCAAGTCACTGCATTGCAACAGCTCGTTCAAGCGCAACCCAACCGAGATGAATTAAAACAAAAATTAGCAGCGGCTCAAGAATCATTGCGACAAAACCAATTGAGTGCAGCCGTAGAGCAGGCTCAGCAGGCGTTACAACAACAACAGCTGCAACAGGCTCAGCAAGCGATATCGCGTATTGCACAATTGCAAGGTGATAAGAATACTCTGGCGCTGCTAAAGGCTCAGTTAGCTAAACAGCAAAGGCAATTGAGCACCGAGCAAACGCGCGCTTTACTCCTACAAGCCAGCGAGCAGCAACAGTGGCAACAGGTTATTCGGTTAGCCGAGCAATATCTACAGCAGGCGCCAGGAGATAGCACTATTACTGCGCTAGCCGCACGAGGACGCGAGGTGTTAGCCGCCAAGCAAAAACTTAATGTGTATTTAACGCGGCCACAGCGCTTAAGCGATAGCAGCGTGCGTGCTCAAGCCGAACAAGCGCTCACCCGCGCTCAACCACTTAAACCTTACTCTCAGGATTTAGCTCGTGGTATTGATACCTTACGTGCGCACCTAAAAGAGATGAGCACGCCTGTGCAGATCACTTTGCTATCAAATGGCGAGACCCAGGTACGAATTTTTGGTGTTGAGCGCCTTGGTGAGTTTACTGAAAAAACGCTTCCGTTGTTGCCCGGCAGCTATACCATCGAGGGGCGACGCTCTGGCTATGTCACGGTAAAAGAGAAACTCATCGTGAACAGTGACAGCCACAGCGTATCGCTCACCATAGCCTGTACTAAAAGGATTTAAGATCTATGTCTGATTTAGATGCACAACTCAAGCAGCGACAAAAAAGCACTTTGTTGCCAATGCTTATTGGTGCTTTGCTAGCGCTGTTGTTAGCACTTACGGTTGTTGTCTATCTATTTGTAGTTAAAGGCCACACCATTAAGGTCTCACCTGAGCCTGCTGCGCAACAGGCGCAGTTTAAGGTCACCTCAGGCATGGGGTGGTTGTCTGATAATGTGCTATATCGCTTAGCCAGTGATGTGAGCGTGCAAGTTTCATCACCAACTTACTATGACCATGCACAGCAAATCACAGCCAACACAGCCAGTGTGGTAGAGGTGGAGCTGAAGCCAAAGCCGGGCACGCTGGCAGCGAAAGTGTCCGTGCCCTTCGCCGAGCATACCTTGTGGGTCGTGGATGGGCAATTACTGGGCAAAGGCGCGGCCATCAGTGAGCCCCTTGAGCAAGGGCAATACCAGTTAAGCATAGAGAACCCTTACTACCAGCGCTGGCAAAAGCGCATTGAACTAGAGCGTGCACAAACATTAACCCTTGAGCCTTTACTTAAGCCTATTAAGGGCGCGTTGACCGTTGCTTCCGTCCCCAGCGGGGCGGATGTTTATGTCAATGACCAGCTTCAAGGGCAAACGCCATTCTCCCTCTCCGTTAGTGGGGGTGTTTATCAACTCACCGTGCAAAAGCAGGGCTACAGAGACAGTACCGAAGAGCTCGAGGTAACCGAGCAGTTTCCCAGTGTGGAGCGTAACTATCAACTCAAGGCGCAACAAGCAACCCTCGCTTTTACCTTGCAGCCCAGCGGCGGCAGCTTATTTGTTAACGGTCAGTTGATCAGCGAGACAGAGCTCTCGGTTGATGCCAATACCATGCACAGCGTGCGTTATGTCAAACCGGGGTTTTACAGCTTTAATAGCAAGGTGATTTTACCGCCGCAGGCCCATAAGGCGTATCCTATTACTCTTAAGCCTGAGCAAGGCAAGGTGACTATTACCAGTAATGTCCAAGCTCAGGTGTATATTGATGAGCAACCTGTGGCTGCTACCCCATTGACCACCATGTTGCCAGCGTTAGCCCATGATGTGAAGGTGGCAAAACCAGGCTATCGCGCGGTACACAAAAATCTTACACCGAGCGCTGAGCACCCAACCACTATGCATGTTGAGCTATTAACCGAGTTTGACGCTCGGCGTAGGGAAGGGCGGCCTTTGTTTGTATCAACCTTAGGTATAGACATGAAGCGTTTCTCTATGGATGCCTTTACCATGGGGTCGCCGCAAAATGAAATAGGCCGTAAACGCAATGAGTTTCCGGTAAAGGTCGATTTTTCACGAACAGTGTGGGTGTCGGCGCATGAGATCAGCGAAGCGCAATTCAGTGCCTTCGCCAACGATGTCGCTCCATCCCTTTTACCCGTGAGCAATATCTCTTGGCTGCGCGCGCTGCAATACTGTAATTGGTTGAGTGAGCAAGAGGCGCTGACACCCTACTATCGCATCGCCAATAACCAATTGCTTGGTATCAACCCACAAGCACGAGGTTATCGGTTATTAACGGAGGCGGAGTGGGAATGGTTGGCGAAAAAAGCAAAACGCGCCCGCGCCACTAAATATATATGGGGTGATAGTGAGCGTATTCCTCGTGATGCAGGTAACTTTGCTGATAGCAGTTTAAAGGGTCAGCAGCCTTTCTACTTTGCCAACTATCAAGATGGCTTTGCTAACAAAGCCCCAGTCGGTAGCTTTCGCGCTGATAAAGCGGGGCTGTATGATTTGGCAGGCAATGTCAGTGAGTGGGTGTTTGATAGCAGCTCTTATGTTACCCCAGATCTGAGTAAGGTGCATATCGACTACACCGGGCCGCGCTCTACTGGGAACCCCATTGCTAAAGGGGGCAATTATTTATCTGGGCGCATGCAATCGCTGCGCGGCGCCGTAAAGATCATCAGCGACGGGCCAAGCGCCACTATTGGCTTTCGCATAGCGCGTTATGAGAGGTAAAAATGAAACGTAAACTTATTGTCGGCTTAGTCAGTGTCATACTGGCATGCACGGTAGGGGGAGTGGCGGTGGCTGCAAAAATTAGCCTCGACTCGCCGGCCACTTTCCCCGTTGATATTTAAGGATGCACTATGAGTAGTGATAATACGCGCATGAATTTACCACTTTGGGTGTCGGTGAGTGTGTTTGTGCTTACCGTCGTTGTTGTGCACCTCTTGTATCAGGGCCTTATCCGTCCCGCCGCTGAGGCTGCTATTGCCGCTCATGGGGCCGGAGCCACAGCGAATGTGTGGGTAATACTCAAAGATGCCGAGCAACAGGCTTGTATCACTTTGGCTATATTCTGCTTGATTCTGATGGCGTACAAATATTACCGCATTGTCAGTAAAGAGGAGCCGGTGTTTACCTTCGATTATTTGCAAACCTTTGCCAAGGATAAACCTTTAGTTGTGGATGAGGCTCTGGCTTATCTGGAACAAGGCGAAAGTGCGAAAAACAGCTCAGTTGCAACGTGGATCAACTGTTTACGTCGTTATAAAAACACGCAAAACGTGCAGCACGCTGCTGATGCGATTCGTGATAGCGTCGAGTCTCTTGCCGCGCAGTTAGAGGCCGGTAACGCCATGATCCGCTTTTTCATTTGGGCCATTCCCAGTATCGGCTTTGTCGGCACAGTGCGTGGTATCGGCTCGGCGCTGGCCAAGGCCGAAGAGGCCGTCGCTGGGGATATTGCCGGCATGGTCGATAAGCTTGGCGTGGCCTTTAATTCAACCTTAGTGTCACTGCTGCTATCCATTGTCTTGATGTATGTGTTGTTTCACTTAAATAACCGCCAAGATGAAATGGTGTTGAAGACCAAAAACAACTGTGAAACCCATCTGTTGACGCATTTGCATAAGTAACTGCTGATGTTTAAACGCCGCGCTGAGCAGGGGGTTAACCTATCTTTTTTAGACGTCATGGCATGTGGCCTTGGCGCGGTATTGCTGATCTTAATTGTCATTAAGTTTCAAGCTTATACAGCAGTACCCAGCACCGAAATAGAGCGCTTACAGCAGCAGTTGGCGGCTGCAGAGCAGCGTGTTCAGAGAGCACAAGCACAGCTGGACGATATGAGCGCGCAAGTTAAGCAAGCGCAGGCGGATGGGCAGATCAGTAAAGCGCGGGTGGAGGCATTGCAAGTGATTCAACAAGCGGCGCAGCAGGCCTTAGCGCAGCAACAAGCGGTCGTTGCTCAGTTGCAGCAGTCAATTGCCGCAGCGGGGCCTGCTAAGGCCGATGATCTTGTCGCCTTGAGTGGGAGTGGTGAAGAGCAATACTTGTTGGGCCTTAAGGTCGAGGGCCAGCGCATTGGTATCTTGATTGATACCAGTGCGTCAATGACCGATGAGCAGTTGATTCAGGTGATCCGGCGAAAAATCGGCTCGGTGCAGCAAAAACAGCAAGGGCCCAAATGGCTGCGCACTAAGCGCGTAGCAAAATGGCTGTTAGCGCGCGTTCCTAACAATGCTCAAGTCAGTGTAATAAGCTTTAACTCCAGCTCCCAAGTACTGGGTCTACGCGCTATCAACTCGGCCAAAGTCGAGTCCAGTATGCAAGCCATCGTTGCCGATATTGATGCCTTGGTGCCAGAGCATGGTACAGACTTATATACCGCTTTAAAGACGATGCGCAGTACCTTGGAAAACCTTGATGCCCTGTATATCATTACCGATGGCTTACCCACCATGATGGCCGGTGCCCCCGGGTTTCGGGAAACTAAAAACTGCAAACCCCTGAGCGGTAATATGAAAACAATCGATGGTGACTGCCGTGCGCGTATTCACCAGTTTAGTGTTGCCGAGGCGGCCCCGAAGGTGCCCACCCATATTGTGTTGTTACCGCTTGAGGGCGACCCTTTGGCTCCGGCTCTTTATTGGAACTGGGCGAATGCCACCGGTGGCTTAATGATAAGCCCGGCAGGGAGTTGGCCATGAAAAGACGCGAGCCCATAGAGATATTCAGCCTGTCGTTTTTGGATATTATCTCCTGTGCCTTTGGGGCGGTTGTTATGCTTATTTTGTTAGCAAAAAATGCCGATCAGGGCGAGTATAACGACGCCGGTCAAGTTGCCAACCTAGTGATTGCCCTTGATGGCGCCGAGCAGCAACTACAGCAATTACAGCAAGCGCTGAAGCAAAGTGAGCAAGCATTGGCGCAGGCGCAAGCACAAGGTGTTAGCAATGCCAGTCAGCAACGCGCACTGGAAGCGCAAGTGGCCCGTGCCAAAAATAACGTTCAGCAACTGAGCGACGCCGCTTCTGGCCTCGAACAAAGCTTAATTGAACGCCAACGAGCAGCCATTAGCGCGGCTCAGGCCCCAGCACGTGATGATGAAGTAGGCGGCATTCCGGTAGATAGTAATTATGTGGTGTTTATTATCGACACCTCAGGGTCAATGAAGACAATTTGGCCGCGTGTGTTATCAACGCTGGATGAGGTACTTAACAACCACCCTCAAGTTACCGGCTTTCAGGTATTATCCGATAACGGTGATGTGTTAGGTGGCAGTCAACTCGGTTCATGGCGTAGCGATAGTAAAGCGCAACGAGCCGGGGTATTACGGGGATTGCAGCATTGGAGTGGCAGCTCAAACAGTTCACCGGTTGAGGGGATTGCCGCCAGCTTAAAGGCTTATGCCCGTTACCAAGGTGATTTAGCCCTGTATGTGTTTGGTGATGATTATACCGGCACTAGCTATGATGCAGCATTGGCACAAATTAATCGCCTCAATCGAAACCATGGCAATCAACCCATTGCTCGAATTCATGGTATCGCCTTTAAACGCCATAGCGGGGCCTCACGGGATATGATCAAGTTCTCCACGTTAATGCGCGAAGTGGCGCGACAAAACAACGGCACTTTTATGGGCTTATAGAGCCTTCTCCTGATGCTGCTCGCATGTTTAAATAGCGGCTATAGAGTCTATTGGTAAGTACGTTATGGAAACCTATCGCGCTATATACGAGCGTGCGCTTGAGCGAAAAGGCTCGTCAGCGCAGCTAGAAGCCTTATTGAGTCAACCCCTGAGCACCGCACAACTGCAGCGCCTTAGCGATGATGCCTGGTTAGAAGAATTTACTCGTAAGATATTTCAAAGTGGCTTTTATTGGTCGGTTATTAATGCCAAATGGTCAGGGTTTCGTGAGGTTTTTTGGGACTTCAATATCGATAAGCTGCTGATGATGTCGCCAGAAATGCTCGAGCAAAAGGCCGCCGATGAGCGCATCGTGCGCAATTTTAAAAAGGTACAAACGGTGCCCGAAAATTGCTATATGATCTATGAAACAGCGCAGCAGCACGGCAGTTTTAGCAACTTCGTAGCGCAGTGGCCAAGCACCGACATTATTGGCCTGTGGCAGTATTTAAAAAAGCAGGGAGCGCGCCTAGGTGGTAACACTGCGGCTTACGCGCTGCGCAGTATGGGCAAAGACACCTTTGTGTTATCGCGGGATGTGGAAGCCTATTGCCGCGCCCACGAAGTGATCGACGGTGGTTTGCACAGCAAACGCTCACTCACCGCTATTCAAGCTATGTTTAACGACTTGCAACAACAAAGCGGCCGCTCTTTACAAGAGCTCAGCTTACTTATCGCCTACAGTGTTGGCGACAACCGTGTTGGCATCGCCAGCTAAGGACAATTATGAAGCTTCACAACCCATATCAACATATTCAAGCACTGAGTCATCAGGCCGAAGTTAAGCACTTCGAGCAAGCCCAAGTGTTGTTATGGAACACCCCACTGGCTGAGCAATTTGGCCTAGGCGACGATGAGCAAAAGCGCTTGCTGCTGGGTCAAGGAGTGAAGAAAACCACGGCCTTAGCGTATGCTGGACATCAGTTTGGCAATTATGTGCCGTTACTGGGAGATGGGCGGGCACATTTGCTTGGCGCGTTAGTGGATGAGCAAGGTTTAAGTTGGGATATTCAACTGAAAGGCTCGGGAGCTACGCAATTTTCTCGTGGTGGCGATGGCCTCTGTGCTATAGGGCCCGCAATTCGTGAGTTTATTATGAGTGAAGCGCTGGCAGGGTTGGGTGTGCCTACCAGCCGTTGTTTAGGCGTGGCTTTAACCGGCGAGACCCTTATGCGTCAGCAGCCAAGTGCCGGTGCCATCGTCAGCCGTCTTGCTAGTAGCCACATCCGCGTCGGCAGTTTTCAGTTTTTGGCGGCGCAGCAAGAAACGCAAGCCTTGCAACAGCTGGTGGAGCTGACTATTGCCCGTCACTACCCGGAGTTGGCAGGTGAAATGGGGGATACGCGTTTACTGGCTTTGTTTAATGCGGTGATGGCGAAGCAAATTGAGCTGGTGGTACAGTGGATGCGGGTAGGCTTTATTCATGGCGTTATGAATACCGATAATACCCTGGTGAGTGGTGAGACCATAGACTACGGTCCGTGTGCGATGATCAATCAATTTGATTTTAATCGTGCCTTTAGCTCTATAGATCGCCAAGGCCGCTATGCATATGGTAATCAGCCACAGATGGCCAACTGGAACTTAGCGCGCTTTGCTGAGACCTTAATTGACCTGTTTGCGGCGTCGCGAGAACAGGCGGTGGAAGCGCTGACGAATGCGCTAAACCAATTTGGTGACAAATTTAATTTGGCATTAAAACAGATGTGGATGAGCAAGCTGGGATTACTGGCAACGGACGGTGAGCAAGAGCCATTAATTAATGAGCTGTTGATGAGCATGCAGCAACAGCAATTGGATTTTACCAATACCTTTGCGCAACTCACTGACTATTGCCAAGGTAAACAAACGGGCTTGGCTCAACTCGAAGCGGATTTAGGCCCGTGGTTAGAGCAATGGCAGAGCGTGGTGAACCAACACTTACGCCAAAGTGCGACCTTGATGAGTAAGGCGAACCCCCAGGTGATCCCCCGTAATCATCAAGTCGAAGCGGTGATTGCGGACTTTGAACAGCAAGGCCACAGTGACAAGCTTGCGCCCTTGCTGGCGGCTTTAAAAGACCCTTATCAAGTGCAAGCACAACATCACTATCTACAACAACCGCCCGCTACGAGTGATGAGCAGTATCAAACTTTCTGCGGCACTTAAAACGCCTGCGTTCGGTAAAAAGCCCGGCATGAACCGGGCTTTATGAGTTAATGGGCCTTGGCGTAGCTTTCGGCTTGGCGCCATACTCGCAGCAGATTCTCGCCTAAAATCTTTTTAATGTCGGCGTCGCTATAGCCACGATCTAATAGCCCTTGTACTAGGTTCGGGTAAGTCGACACGTCTTTTAAACCCACCGGCAATGAATCGCCAACACCGTCGTAATCAGAGCCAATCCCGACGTGTTCGATGCCAATAAGCTCCACTACGTGATCAATGTGATCCAGCACTTGCTCTAAACTGGCATAAGGGAAAGGGTTCTTTTTACGGAATGCGGCTTTAAAGTTGGTGGTGTCCTTACCAGACTGCTTAGCTTGTTGCTGCGCTTCATCACGGCGGTCGTACCAAGTGTTGGCTTGGTTAGTCACAAAGCTAGAGCCAAAGTTTATTTGGATCACTCCGCCATTTTTCTTCAGCGCGAGTAGCATGTCATCGTCCATATTGCGCTCAAAGCCGGGCGTGTATTTACGCAGCGATGAGTGCGAGGCAATAACCGGTACGTTGGAAATATCCATGACTTGATAAAATGCATCGTCGGAAATATGCGAAACATCAATAAGCATGCCGACGTTATTCATTTCCTGTACTAACTCTTTGCCAAATGGGCTCAACCCTTTCCATTTGCGGCGAATATCATAACTTGAGTCAGAAATATGGTTACTTTGCGAGTGCGCAAGAGTGATATAGCGCACACCACGCTCATAGAAGTGGTGCAGATTTTTCAGCTCGCCCTCAATGGGTGAGCCATTTTCCATCCCCATTGCCAGCGACATAACGCCATTTTTAAACTGCTGCTCAACATCGGCCACTGAATCAGCAATGGCAAATTTGTCTGGGGCACGGTACGCGAGCGCCTCCATCATATCAATAAGTTGGTTTGCTAACTCGTAGCTTTTCCCCTTACCTTCGAACTCTAAATGGGCGGGAATGTAAATAGACATAAACGGCGCGTTAAGGCCGCCTTCGATAGCACGCGGGTAATCAAAGTCACCGCGTTCGGTCGCTTTACTGACATCATCCCATTTATTGTGAATGCGATAGGGTACATCGATATGGGTATCGATAAGAATATTGTCTTTTGCCAGTTGAATTGCTTTTTCTGATGCCTGGTAGTCATCCTGTGCTGCAACACTTGTGCTGCCTAGTGCGATTGCTAGCGCTGCGCCTAGGGTGGAAAGTTTCATATCTGCCGCTCTTTATTGTTATCGTAGTGAGTGAACCATTGTCGCTAGAATTAGCCGGTAACTCAAGTGCAGCGCGGTGGTTGTCAAGCGAACAGCCGTGCATATAATGTAGACAGCAAGGAAGTTCGTTTTAGCAAGGAGTACGCAATGCCACCTGAAAATGCCATCTTATACAACAGTTCAACCGGTACCGCGAATCAAACTTATCCTGTTGAGAACATATAATGAAAAAGGCGATAATTGCGTTTATCTCGCTTCTTCCCCTGAGTTCTTTGGCGCAAAAAGAGCTAGCATCGGATCATTTCCTCGATATGTTTGAACAACAGTTTCCGGAGATGTTTTGTCAGCCCGAGCAATTTGCCCGTGTTTGTTTCACTTATAATTTCAATCAATGTGTGCAGCATACTCAAAACCACCTTTTAGAGTGCATGGCGTCTATTGCTCCGCAAGTGCCAAATGCAATTACATCGCGTGCTCAAGCGATCGCATGGGGTAGCAAAATAGGGCGGTGCACAGGTAGTCGGTTTGGTCGCTGGCAATTGATGGATGCCAACATCACTACACAATGTTTAAACGTCGCTAGTGAGGCTTTTATCCAAGAGTTTATGAATAACTGAGCGCTTTTTATTTAGCCGATGCGGATCAGCGAGCCTTTGGAAAGTGCTTAAGCGACATGTATGAGAGGTAAATAGTGTTACACCATATAGAGATGTATATTAGCCTTGCTTGTATAGTGCTATATATCTTCGCTGTGTTGCCGCTCCACTGGCTGATAAAGGGTAAGAGAATGCGAGAAATGGAAGACATTCTTGGTGACGGGCAGCGCATGTACTCGCTGAACTTTATCTTAGCGGGTTTAGGTGGTTTACACTTTGGAGGTTTTTACTGTTTAAGGTGGACCGCTAGGCGGTATGGCGTTGAAGATAAATTAGCTCAAGTATCAACAACCACTCGGCGTTTATTTATAGCTTATTTTATACTCTTCATGTTGGCATCTGTACCTTTTTTATATATTGCGACAATTCACTACATGAGGGATACGTAAGCATATACGAGTCTTGTCATGACCGGCCCATTCCATACTCGAGTTTTGTAAAGCGTTGCTGGATTCGCAGACGTTAGTGCCTTACTGGGTTTGTATCCTTTGGCTATTTACTGGTTATGTCCTCTGGGGCGATGAGTTAAAACTCATCGCGATCGATTTGGTAATCACCTTCTTCGGCCTGCATTTGCTTAAACTGCTGTGCACTCATAATGTTCACTTCTTCATGAAGCTCAGAGTACACAATCAGTGCTTCGCCGTTTTTCAGTTGTGTAAGAACCTGCTCAATTTTAGTTTGGTTGCCCACTTCGGTTTCACCATAGTCGGTTCCTTCACGCAGGATGAACTGCTCTACAAGGTTAGTAAGTGCTTCTTTACTTAGTTCTTGATAGGGAATAATCATGATTGTCCTAGGTGTTTGGCAAAAAACTCAGGGACGGCTTTCTCGAGCCAAAACTCCACCCCAAATAGGCCTTTATTGCTAATAAAGCCAACATGGCCTCCGCGCTTCGATACGCGTAAGTCGACGGCGTGTGACACATCCTCAGGGCGTGGCACGGCTTCGGGTGCCAGCATCGGGTCATCCTCGGCATGAATTATTAATGTGGGGGTGGCTATGCGCTTTAAATAGGGCTTGGCACTACTCTTTAGGTAATAGTCCTCAGCATCGGTAAAGCCATGCAGCGGCGCCGTTACTTGATTATCAAAATCCCATAGGTCATTAATATTGCGTAACTGCTGTTCATTGAGTGCCAGCGTGTCTTGCAGCTGGGGAAGTTTACGCGCCATGGACTTTTTCATTCTACCGAGTAGGTAGTGCTGATAAATCTTTCCTAGGCTCTTACGGATCACCTGACATGAACTGGATAAGTCATGGGGAGCGCTGACCACTGCCGCAGCGCTGAGACCACTCTTTTCACCTTGCTCACCCAGGTATTTGGCCAGTACATTTCCCCCTAACGAAAAGCCCACGGCCGCTAAGGGGCGTTGGCCAAAGCGTTGCTGCAAAGTACGAATTAAAAATCCCAGATCCTCGGTTTCACCACTATGATAAGCGTGAGGTTGGCGGTTCACTTCGCCAGAGCAATTACGAAAATGCATTAATACGGCATCAAGTCCTGATTGCTGCAATGCCTTCATCATGCCTTTAGCATAAAAACTATCTATATTGCCTTCCAAGCCATGCAAAATAATCACCAACGGCTTATCGGGTTGTGCGGGCTGTGCCCAGGCAAGGTCGAGGAAGTCATCGTCTTCGGTGGTGATCACTTCGCGGTGATAAGCCACTTTAAAGCCGGGACGAAAATAGCGCGGTAAGATAGTTTGTAAGTGACGGCCTGGCATCCACCAAGCAGGAGTAAAATGTGTGCTCACAACATGTTAACCAAGAATATCCAGAGCCCAATAGTATCAAACTTTCACTGCTGGCTATAGACACAAAAATAAAGCCCCCGCTAATACCGAGATTAGAGGAGGCTTTGTGCGTCGTGCTTAATTTGGTTGGTTATCACCTCGCATAGCGAAGAGGTGATTGGTTGTTACTGTCCTTCAGGAACCTCAGCGTCCATTACTTTCTTGATAAAAAAGCCCACATAAAACAAGCAAAGTAGGATCACTACAGCGAGGAAGCCGAACGACAAAAACAATACTGGGTCTGAGAAAAAGTCGCGAAAAAATACTTGCATGGTGGCGTCTCCTGTTCCTTTGATGTGTTAAGTGTAGGGGACGCCAGGGGGATGAGATATGACCTAGATCAATATCGTGTTGGCCTTACGCAGGGCTTTGGTGTAGAGCTTGATCCAGATCAGCTTTTAATGGCAATAACGCATTAGGTAAATACAATGCGAGGTTAAAAGCCTGGGTATTATGGCGTAGAGTTAAGGTGTTGCAGGCGCTCACAAGCTGATGCTGCTGCAGCTTTTCCATGGCCAGCTCTAAGTCCAGTATCTGTGTGCGAATATTATTGTAGTTCACAACACTGCTCTGATTGCGCTTGAGGTAACCGCGAATATCACGCAGTGGTTGCAGTGCATGCTCATTAAAATCGCCAATACTGGCTATCAAGGAGTCTAACTGCTCTGCTTGAAGTGCCACATGTTGATAATCTAGGTAAGCCAAGAATAAACACAGATTGACGTTCAGACCATAATCATTTTGCCAATTAAGCAAAGTTTTTTGTACTTGCTCATTGTCATACACACTTAGGCTGAACTGCCAAAAATCGGCGGCATCAATTGCTTTCATAAAAGGCCTGCTCCTGTTGCTCAAGTTCATCCATATGTTCGAGCAATTGTTCTTCGGCAGCCTCCTGTTGCTGAGCATAATCGCTCTGCTGAGCCAATAATTGTTTTAGTCTCTCTTTATGCTGCTCCTCGTAAACACTATTGTCGCTGAGCTGACTTTCAATATCGGCCAGCTTGGGCGCGAGTGTATCGAGCTGTTTTTCTAGCTTGTCGATGGCCTTTTTTAGCGGTTGCACATGTTTGCGAAACTCTGCTTCTTTGCGCTTTTGCTCTTTTCTGTTGGCGCTGGAGTTGGCTTTATCGGGCTCTACCTGAGTCTGCTTTTGCTCTTGGTTAGCCTTCGTTAGCCACTGGTAGTAAGCATCTAAGTCATAGCCAAACTGGCGAACTTCACCGCTATCAACCAAGTAAAACTCATCGGCGGTATTTTTCAATAGGTGGCGATCGTGGGACACGGTGACCATGGCGCCGTCAAAGCTTTGTAGCGCCATCACGAGGGCATGACGCATCTCTAAATCAAGGTGGTTAGTGGGCTCATCCAGCAGCAATAAATTGGGCTTTTGATACACTAACATGGCCAATACCAAACGTGCCTTTTCACCGCCTGAAAACGGCGCTACAGGGTCCAAGGCTTTATCGCCGATAAAGGCAAAGCCACCTAAAAAGTCGCGTAGCGATTGCTCGCTGGCCTGCGGGTTTAGGCGCTGTAAATGGGTCACCGGGCTTGCTTGTAAATCAAGCGCTTCAAGCTGGTGCTGGGCAAAGTAGCCCACTTTGAGGCCTTGGTGGAAAAATACATCACCCGCTTGCGGGGCCAACTCTTGGGCTAGTAGCTTAATTAATGTCGATTTACCTGCGCCATTGCGCCCGAGTAGGGCAATGCGACTACCCGGGACTAGGTTTAACTTAATACTGTGTAAAATGGTGGTGTCACCATAGCCTGCCTGAGCGCCATCAAGAGCAATCAACGGGTTGGGCAGGGCATCCGGTTCTGCGAAGCTAAAATCAAACGGTGAGTCGACGTGTGCAGGCGCCAGTTTCTCCATGCGTTCTAGTGCTTTCACGCGACTTTGCGCCTGTTTGGCCTTGCTGGCTTTCGCTTTAAAGCGGGTGATAAACTTTTCTAGGTGAGCAATTTGCTCTTGTTGCTTTTCGAATTGCGCTTGTTGTTGCGCTAAACGCTCGGCTTTTTGTCGCTCAAATTGAGAGTAGTTACCTTTATAAACATTAATTTGCTGCTGATCGATATGCCAAATCTCACCGACTACTGCATCTAAGAACTCCCGGTCGTGAGAAATCAGAACCAAGGTCCCGGCATAACTGCGTAAAAATCGTTCGAGCCAATATACAGCGTCTAAGTCTAGGTGGTTAGTAGGTTCATCCAGCAACAATAAATCGGCATCACGGATCAACGCTTGCGCCAAATTCAAGCGCATACGCCAACCACCAGAGAAGTCACTGACCGCATAGTCTATTTGGGTATTGGAAAAACCGAGACCATGCAGCAATTCGCCAGCTTTGGCCTCAATACTATAGCCCTTCATCAGCTCAAGCTGTTGGTGCACTTGAGCTTGTGTCTCGCCATCGCCTTGTTGCTCTGCTTGTTTTAGCTGACAGCGCAACGCGTAGTAATCCGGATTACCTTGTAGCACGTATTCCAAGGCAGTGATCGCCAATGCAGGTGTTTCCTGCTTTACCGAGGCTATAGACCACTCTTTTGGCACCTTAGCGTTGCCTGCATCGAGTTGTAGCTCACCTTTGAGTAGGGCAAACAGGCTTGATTTACCGCACCCGTTGCTGCCCACTAGGCCCACTTTATGCTGCGGGAACAAAGTGGCATTGGCATTTTTTAACAAGCATTTAGGGCCGCGTAAAAGCTCGATATCGGTAATCTGAATCATAGTTACTGCACGCTAATTAGTAATGTGCGAATGATAACACGGCCAGCACACTCAAGCGGGAAAGTTTTTGTGATACACTAGCGGCAGTTGCTGCACCGAGCCACACGCGGCGATGGCCAAAGAGGTAATGATAATGAAACAGAAAAAGCGCTTTATCGCAGGGGCTAGCTGCCCTGAATGTCAGCAAATGGACACCATGATGCTATATAAAGAGCACGATGTAGAAAAAGTGCAGTGCGTGCAATGTGGCCATATTATGACCCAGCCCGAAAACGCCGTGCAGGCGTCCACGCGTCAGTTTGAACAAGTGATTGGCGTTTTCAAGCCGGAATAATTAATAATGCGGCGGTGGTGGCTCAAGTTCTTGCGTGCCACCGGAGTTACTTTGCACTTCTCTTAGCTTTTCACCCAGCAATTCCATTTGTCGGCGCATTTTAGCGAGTTGCTGCTGGTGGGCCTTGATTTCATCATTGAGCACATCAATCGTTTCGTCTTGAAACGCTACCTTGGCTTCAAGGTTCTCTATACGTGTTTCTAATTGGTTCATGGCATGCCCTTTATATTGAAATATTCACTTAAGCCGCTGGAGCTCTCTGTGAGTAATTGATTGTTGTTGGTAAAGGCGACGGCAAACACCACCGCAGATTTTGGCTGGCTATTTGCTCTAGCTGCCACTTGGTAGTCTAATACTCGCTTACCCGAGTGAGTCTCCCATAGCGCAAGCTCGCGGCTAGGCGAACCTGTAGCCAGCCACTGACCATCATTGGAAAAGCGCACCGCGCTGAAAATCTTTTGTCGCGCAATATACTGCAATTGGCTGTGTTGTGCACCTGTGCGCAAATCCCAAATACTTGCTTGGCGTTTGCTCCCAGCACTAAAAGCGAAGCGCCCTTGAGGGTCGAGTGCAACTTGGGTCACGCGACTAGCATGGTTAAAGCGATAGACCACTTGGCCACTTCGCGTATCCCACAGATAAGCTGCATAGTCATTGGCACCGCTTAGCGCGTAGCGGCCGTTAGGTGATAAGGCAACGGCGTTAATTTTCTCTTGATGGCCTAAAAACTCAATGCGCCGCCCGGTTTGTAAATCTACATGCACAGCGACCCCATCAGCACGGCCATAAAGCACATAACGGCCTTGATTTGCTATGGCGATGTCACGAATGTGAGACGCTTTAATGCTATAAAAGCCAAGGTTCTCACCGCTTTGTATATCCCACACTGCAAACTCTGTTTTAGTTGCCGTAACAGCGGTGCTATTGTCGTCGGCAATAGCTAATGCGATAACAAGATTCTGTTCATCTTCTTTAAGGTACCATTGAAATTTTAACGCATTGGCTTGATTGTCCCAGACTGCGACACCATGTTCTATGGTGGAGACCAGGCTATATTGGCCATCGGCAGAAATGGCGGCATCAAAAGCCCCTGCGCTGGCGTGTTGGTACTGCTTTATGGCATCCGAATGTTGTGGCTGGCAAGCAATTAAGAGCGCTAAGCAGATAACAATGGAGAGTGAGCGAATTATTAACATAAATTTACCAGCGTCCCTTAACTCTGCTGTCGCAAGCAGTTAGACTAGAAGTCACAACTCTAGGTTGTTTTCCTAATTATTTCATTAAAGTAATTAGAAAAACAGCCTCATGCTGGAGTTGAAAGCCAGAGCTAGCGTTATGCTAACTCTAATCAAAATTTAGTTTTGTAACCTTAAAATGGCAACACCAAGTTGCTGGAGACTATGTATGAAAAAAACAATTAAGCTATCGCTCGTTGCAGCGTCTGTACTAGCACTTACGGCGTGTAATCAAGAAGCGGCTAAGCCAGAGGTAAAAGAAGTAAAACTAGAAACCGAAGCTCAGCAGCAATCTTATGGCATTGGTGCGTCTGTTGGTAACTTCTTAAACAAAGATTTAGCCGATAAAAAAGAACTGGGTATCGAGCTTGATCAAGAGCTTATGTTACGTGGTTTTAAAGATGCACTTGCTGGTGATGCAAAAATCGAAGAAGAAAAAATCCGTGAAGTACTGACTGCACTAGACGAGTCTGTTCGCGCTAAGCAACAAGAGCAGGCGAAAGCGGCAGCACAAGAAAACCTAGCAGAAGGCGAGAAGTACCTTGCTGAAAATGCTAAAAAAGAAGGCGTTGAAGTCACTGAGTCAGGCCTGCAGTACGAAGTACTTGAGCAAGGCGATGGTGAAAAGCCTGCTGAAACAGATACGGTAAAAGTACACTATAAAGGTACTTTACTTGATGGCACTGAGTTCGACAGCTCATACTCACGTAACGAACCGACTACTTTCCCACTTAATCGTGTGATTCCTGGTTGGACCGAAGGTCTGCAACTAATGCCTGTCGGTGCAAAATATAAGTTTACCATCCCATCAGAACTTGCTTACGGTGAGCGTGATCTTGGTAAGATCCCAGCTAACTCTACTCTAGTATTCGAAGTTGAGTTGCTAGAGATTGTTAAGCCTAAAGAAGAAGCTGCAGCAGAATAAGTAGCTAGATAAAAAAAGAGAGCCTAGGCTCTCTTTTTTTGTGCCTGTAAAGCACTAAAAATAAAGCCTCCTTTTTGCTGAGGCTTTATTTTTCTATGTATGATTGGTGTAGAGGTTGTGAATTAGTTCATCCTCTAATTCAAAGCGGGTGCTAAGTGCTTCCCCTAGTGCTGACAAGTCATTGTCGAAGTTTTCCATCAGGTCATCACCTTTAACCTCGGCGTAGCTGTCGTTAAAGTCTAAAGCCACATCTGTAGTTGCAGAAATTTGTGGGTAAAGGGATTGAGCCAGCTCTAAGCTCTCTGGTCCACGACTTTCACATTGCTTAACGATGTCATCATAGATTTCAAAGTGTCCGGCAGATAAGTAATCCATTAACAACTGACAAAATTGCTGGATAGTCGCCGGCTCGGGCAATGCTTTATCATGCTTCGCGTTGTGCGAATTGCCCGCCATATTGCAGTACTGCACAAGCAGCTCCTGGCGCTCTGCTAACCATTTATCAATAACTGTGTGGCTGCCGCCCCATTTCTGTTGTGCTTTTTCCAACCGCGATAACATCGTTGCTCTCCTAACCTGCGTTGGTCATACCCCTATAAAAAGGAAATCTGCGTCAAAGGTCAACCTATTTTTGCGAATTAATCGATCTATAAGTGTATGGAATCAGCATAAAACTTGGCTATACAAGGCGTATTGCCGGGGGAAGGCGTTAGAAAAGAAAAAGCCACCGCAAGGGTGGCCGAATTTCTTTAGCAGTCTCGTTGACCGAGCTTCTTTTTATTTAATGTGTTTCTAGCTTTTTATTATTGTTCTCTAGCAACGGATATAGTTATACCAAGGTCGTATGTGTGTTGCAAGTTCTTTAACAGAAAAATTTACTTTTTTTTATCAAAAATCACTAAAAGCTGAACAGTGAATCTTTTTAAAAGCGCAAGATTTTGTCTGATTCAATGATCTAATTCATAGTGCCACAGTGCGGTTGTGTTAGAATAATCGCAGTTTATTTTCAGTAAAAAAGAGTCACGCCATGAGCGAATTGAAAAATGATCGTTATCTTCGCGCCCTAGCAAAACAGCCAGTGGACCAAACTCCGGTCTGGATGATGCGTCAAGCTGGACGTTACCTTCCTGAGTATCGCGCTACACGAGCTCAAGCGGGTGACTTTATGAGCTTATGTAAGAACGCGGAACTGGCCTGTGAAGTGACTCTGCAACCACTGCGCCGGTACCCTTTAGATGCCGCCATACTTTTCAGTGATATTCTTACTATTCCTGACGCGATGGGTCTTGGGCTTTACTTCGAAACCGGAGAAGGGCCTAAGTTTGAGCGCCCATTAAGTAGCTATCAGGAAGTTGCCAATCTTGCTATTCCTGACCCTGAAGACGAGCTTGGCTATGTGATGAATGCAGTGCGTACTATTCGCCGTGAATTAAAAGGTGAGGTGCCACTGATAGGCTTTTCTGGCTCGCCTTGGACACTTGCTACTTATATGGTTGAAGGCGGTAGCAGTAAGACGTTCGGCAAAATTAAGAAAATGGCATTTGCTGAGCCTAAAACTTTACACTTGTTATTGGATAAGCTCGCAGACTCGGTTACTAGCTATTTGAATGCCCAAGTAAAGGCCGGTGCGCAATCACTCATGGTATTCGATTCTTGGGGTGGAGTGTTAAGCCCGCGTGATTACGAAGAGTTTTCTTTGCGTTACATGCAAAAGATCGTTGATGGTTTAATCAGGGAGCATGATGGTCGTAAAGTGCCTGTCACCTTATTTACTAAAAATGGCGGCCAATGGATTGAAAAAATCGCGGCTACTGGTTGTGATGCAATCGGTCTGGATTGGACCATTGATATTGCCGGTGCTAAGCGCCGAGTGGGAGACCAAGTAGCTCTGCAAGGGAATATGGACCCGTCTATGCTTCATGCTTCGCCTGAGCGCATTCGTTCAGAGGTTGAAACTATCCTTGCAGGCTTTGGCGAGGGCACAGGACATGTTTTTAACCTAGGCCACGGTATTACTCCGGATGTTGACCCTGAGCACGCTGGTGCGTTTATTAATGCCGTAGGTGAGTTAAGCCGTAAATACCACAAGTAACGATTTACTAAGCAATAAAAAGCCCGCTTTCGCGGGCTTTTTTGTATTTGTAGTGAAGGGGTTATATCAGGCGTTAATATATTAAGCTGGTGCCATTGGCCATCATGGATGCGCGGCCTTCCATCAGCTCTAAGTAGTTTTGTGTTGGCCAATTACGACGTTTAGCTTCGTCATAGGCTTGACGCAGGTACTTTTCGCCCTGTTGCATGCGACCCAGCTCGCTATAAGCCACGCCCAGCACTGACAGTAACACTGGGTTGTCAGGGGCATCTGAGCGCGCCAGCTCGGCATATTTTACTGCTTCTTCGTAATTACGAATTGACTCTTTGTCTGCGAAAGCGAGCAACTTTGCGTATGCGATCATGGCCGGTAAATACTGGTTATGAGTCGCTTTTCTGAGAATATCTGCAGCTCTATCTAAGTCATAATGAATGGTTTCATAATCAAGTAGTTTAGTTGCTAGTTGATACTGCGCCCGCTCATTACCACTGTTACTTGCAAGCTCTAACCATGAAAAGGCTTTATCTTTATCGGCTTTACACGCGGTGCCGTACTCAAAACAGCGCACCATCCACAATTGCGCATCATAGTTACCATTGCGGGCAGCACGGTAATACCAATCTAGGTAGTGATCTTTTGACTGTTCAATCAGATCGCTCTCTAGCATCATGGCATAGCGAGCCTGGGCATAGTTATTGCCATCCTCGGCCAGTGCTTTTAGCTTTTGTGCATACTCAGCTAACTGCGATTCATATTCGCGACGATGGCTCTTTTTAGAAGCTTCTAACTTGAAGGTATGGGTTAGGTCATAAACGGCTTGCGGTTCACCACTGTAGTCGTTGGGCACCTTATATTGCCATTGGCTAATGGCCTCTAGGGCGGCGTCATCAATGACATCTTTAGGGAATGAAGCAATAACACGGTGGTTAACAACCTGGCCTTGTTGATTAACGTCAAAGCCCACGGTAGCCCAAGCACTTTGTACTTCAGCTAAGCTACTTCCATACTCCGGGTCAACTTTGCTTTTGACGGTGATATAACGGGCATCATGTCCAGATTTATCTTTTACTGGAGCCAAGACGCGCTGGTGAACATCAAAACCAAAATCACGAGCGAGCGCTTTGTAGTGATCTTTGCCTTCTTTGCGCGAAGGGACCAAACGACGGATCTTACGATAGCGATCTTTGGCATCATCGTTGCCAAAGTCCAAAGCAATCATGTACCACGAGAATGCACTGTAAATATCTTCCTCGGTACCGAGCCCAAGTTCATACATACGTGCCAGCTCGTACATTGCCTTAGCGTGGCCTTGTTGTGCTAGCTGTTTAAATTCGTTAAACGCAGCAGTGTAATCTTCATTTTTGAGATCTTTTGTTGCACTGGAGTAGTCAGCGAAAGCGGTGAAGCTAGCAAGACCGAGCGCGGCACAAAGCCCTAATGCACGTATACCCATTCCCTCATTACCTGTCTTTTTTTTCTTATATGTTTAAGAGTTTACAATAATTTTACAGGCGAACAAGAGCTCTTATAGAAAAAATGGGCACAATGCCCATTTTTTCAGTTATATATGATGTGTATCAAACCAAACGGTTTAGCCCGTTAAGCGCTGCAACGCGGTAGGCCTCGGCCATCGTAGGATAGTTGAAGGTGGTGTTAACAAAGTATTCGACATTATTGCCACTGCCTTTTTGCTCCATAATAGCTTGGCCGATGTGGACAATCTCCGAGGCGCGTTCGCCGAAGCAATGCACACCCAGTACTTCTTTAGTCTCACTATGGAAAAGAATTTTTAAACTACCGACGTCGGTACCAGCGATTTGCGCTCGAGCTAGGTGTTTAAATTGGGCGCGACCCACCTCGTAAGGAATTTTTGCGGCGGTAAGTTGTTGCTCTGTTTTACCCACTGAACTCATCTCTGGGATGGTATAAATCCCGGCAGGAATATCAATAATCAGCTTTTCTTTGCACTCACCTTGAACAATGGCATCGGCGCAAATACGGCCTTGATCAAAAGCTGCACTGGCTAGACTTGGGTAACCAATTACATCACCAACGGCATATACATTATCGACTTCGGTTTGGTAGCTCTCGTTGACTTTCAGCTGACCACGACCGTCGGCTTTAAGGCCAATGGCTTGCAAGTTTAGGGTATCAGTATTACCGGTTCGGCCGTTGGCAAATAATAAGCAGTCGGCTTTGACGCGTTTGCCTGATTTCATATGCATGATAATGCCATCGTCTTTGGTTTCGACGTGGTCGAATTCCTCATTATGGCGAATGAAGATGCCACTGTTCCAAAAGTGATAACTTAAAGCGTCGGATATTTCATCATCCATAAAGGCCAGCAAACGGTCGCGAGTGTTGACCAAGTCTACCTTCATGCCCAAACCTTTAAAAATAGATGCGTACTCACAGCCAATCACGCCAGCACCGTAAATAAGAATGCGCTGAGGATCGTCTTTGAGGCTTAAAATGGTGTCGCTGTCGAATACCCGAGGGTGGTTAAAATCAATTTCTTTAGGGCGGTAAGGGCGTGAGCCCGTGGCGATTACTATAATAGGCGCGCTTAAGCGTTCAAACGAACCATCTTGATGCTGCACGTTCACCGTTGTTTTATCAACGAAACTGGCTTCTCCTTGAAACAAGTCAATGCGGTTACGCTCGTAAAAGCTGCTGCGTAAACTTGACTGCTTAGAGATAACTGAACTGGTATGATTTAGGATGTCGGCAAAGGTAATGCGTCCTGGGCGTTCGGTGATATTGAATAGCGGATTTGCTTTGTACTCAATATAGCGGCTCACTGAATGGCGCAACGCCTTTGAAGGAATGGTTCCCCAGTGCACACAGCCACCGCCTACGGCTTGCTGACGTTCAATGACAGCAACCTTCTTATTGCTTTTCGCAAGATTCATGGCGGTTCCTTCACCGCCAGGACCGGTGCCAATGATAATGGCATCGTACTGATACGATGCCTCTGCTTTAGGTTGCTGTTTTTTGCTTGCTGTTTGCTTTGCCACGGTGACTCCTTAGGGCATTAACAATGAGCCTTAAGCAAGCGGGCGTTGAGGGCTAACCAAGCTTGTTTTTGCGCTTGCCAGGCATCTTCTAATTCATGGTATTGCTTCATTAAAGCGGATTTTTCGCATTGTTGCAGCATCGAATCGCGCTTTGCTTCAAGTACTTGCTTTTGCACTTGGCAAAAATGCTGAAGTTTTTTCAACAGTACATCATACTCACTTTGAAGCAAAACCAGTTTTTCCTGAGCACTTTCAATGGCTGCCAGTTTACCTTGGGTACGGCTCATTAAGGTCTGTGCTTTTGCGCGCTCAATGCGCTCTACCGGCGTGCGCTTTAGCTTTTTCGCTAAGCCGACCCATGAGCAGGCGCGGATCAGCCACTTCGTCGGATCATAATGCCACCAACGAATGCCATTACGATAGTCGCTGGCGAAAATATGATGAAAATTATGATAGCCCTCACCATAAGTTAACAGCGCCAAGAAACCATTATCGCGGGCGGTGTTTTTTTCGGTGTATGGGCGTGAACCCCAAATATGCGCCAAAGAATTAATAAAAAACGTAAAGTGTTGTGATAGTACCAGGCGCAGTAAGCCCGCGAGTAACATCATGCCTAGCACGTTACCAAAGATCAGCCCTAATAGCAGCGGCAGGCCGAGGTTCATCGCCCAGACCAGCTTCATATAATGGCGGTGCTGCCACATCACTATTTTATTACGCTGTAAGTCACGGGCGTTGTTGTAGTTACTGTATTGTTCACCCTGATAGTCTCTGAGCATCCAGCCGATATGGCTGTACCAGAATCCGCGTGTGGCGGCGTAGGGGTCTTTTACAGGATCGTCGACTTGGCCGTGGTGTACGCGGTGATCGCTACTCCAATGCAACGCACTGTTTTGTAGTGCGAAGGCCCCGCCGAGTGCGAAAATCACTTCGATAACAGGGTGTGCCTCATAGGCTTTGTGCGCCCACAAGCGATGATATCCAGCCGTGATTGACAGCCCGGCATAAAACATACAGGCAATAAAGGCAATCCAGTGCGCGCTTGTGTATCCGTAGGTGATTCCATACCAAGGAACTAACGTAATGGCGGCCAAAAATGACAGGCTAAAAAACAGCACATTGACCCACAAAATAGGTGGTTTTTTCATTCTATAACTATTCTATAAATAATCTCAGCGTACAACTGTACGCTAAAATAGAGGTTCAATCCTTTAGCGTCAAGTATTAGACTTAAGTTTTTAACTGCTTAGGTGGCAAAGATGGCCGGAGTTCGCGCCCAGCAAAAACTAAAAACTCGTCAAGCTCTGATAGAAGCAGCATTCAATCAGCTCAGTGCTGAACATAGCTTTTCCAACTTGAGCTTGCGTGAAGTCGCGCGCGAGGCGGGGATTGCTCCCACTTCTTTCTACCGCCACTTTAAAGATATGAATGAGCTGGGCTTAACTATGGTCGACGAGGCAGGCCTGACTTTGCGTCAACTTATGCGCCAAGCTCGGCGACGAATAGCCAGTGGTGGCAGCGTCATTTCCACATCGGTACTGACTTTTTTGGAGTTTATTGATAATCAACCGAATCAGTTTCGACTGTTGTTACGCGAGCGCTCAGGCACCTCAAAAGCGTTTCGTGCCGCCGTGGCCCGAGAAATTAAGCATTTTATCCTCGAATTAGCGCATTATTTGGAAAGCGAGACGCGCTGTGATGCCTCGCACGCCCATATGCAAGCCGAAGCCATGGTCACCATAGTGTTCACATCTGGCGCTGAAGCGCTTGACCTAGAAGGGCAGTCGCGTGAGGAGCTAATAGAGCGGTTGATTTGGCAGCTGCGTTATATCTCTCATGGCGGCAACCACTATGCACAAAAAGCGAACAAATAAACGCTTTTGGAAAATAAAATAACCTTGGCGCCATTTCTGTTTTTTGAGCGCCTTCTTTGTCCTCTCAGTATCTAATTGGCTATTTTAATTCGCTTCATCTCTGGTTATTGAATTATGATTCCTTTATTTGCGGGTTTGTGCAGCGAATTTTGGAATTTTTATGCTTGCCCCGCTGTTCTCTTAGTGTTAAAAAATAGCCATCTTACTAACAGCGATGCTCAATTATGCGCACCAATCAATTCATTACATTGCTCCTAAACCTGCTACTCCTTGTGAGCTTTAGCGGGGCGTGATGTATTGATTGTTAGTAATACGAAACGAACACAACCCCGCCCTCCCGAGCGGGGTTTTTTATTTCTGGCGGTAATCTTTTAGAGGACTGAGTATGCAAGACAAGGTATGGATATTTGACACCACCCTTCGCGATGGTGAGCAAGCATTGAAAGCAAGTTTGACGGAAGACGACAAACTGCAACTGGCTCATGCAATCAGTCGTCTTAACGTGGATGTGATGGAAGTTGGTTTCCCGGTGTCCAGCCCTGCTGATTTCCGTGCTGTCCAGCGTATTGCTAATGAGGTGCAAGGGCCCATTATTTGTGGCTTAGCACGAGCAGTGAGCAAAGACATTGAAGCATGCGGGGAGGCGCTTAAAGGCGCGCAGCGGGCCCGTATACATACCTTCATCGCCACCAGTCCACTGCATCTAGAACATAAGTTACGTATGACGCTCGCTGAGGCCACCGACATGGCGGTACAAGCTATTAGCCAAGCCCGTCAATACACAGATGACGTTGAGTTTTCCTGCGAAGATGCCGGGCGCACACCCCATGATGATTTATGTTATGTCGTTGAGCGCGCCATTGCCGCTGGCGCCAGCACTATTAATCTGCCTGACACGGTCGGCTATGTTACTCCAGATGAATACGCGGCCATGATCCGTTATCTCAAAACGCATGTCAGCAATATTGATCAAGCACGCTTAAGCGTGCATTGCCATAATGATTTAGGCTTAGCGGTAGCCAACTCTATTGCCGCAGTGCAAGCGGGAGCACGACAAATCGAATGCACCATTAATGGCATTGGTGAGCGCGCTGGAAATTGCTCGTTAGAGGAAGTGGCGATGATCATGAAAATACGCCAAGACCATTTGCAAGTGCACAGCGATATTCGCAGTGAAGAGATATATCGGGCGTCGCGTCAGGTCGCTAAGATCTGCAATATGCCAGTGCAGCCGAACAAGGCCATTGTCGGCGAAAATGCCTTTGCCCACAGCTCAGGTATTCACCAAGACGGTGTACTCAAGGCGCAGAATACTTATGAAATCATGTCGCCAGAGAGTGTTGGAGTGCCCAATAATCAACTGAATATGACCTCGCGATCGGGCCGTCATGTTATTGAACATCGCTTGAGTGAACTAGGTTATCAAGGCGATGACTACGATATGGATAGCTTATACGCCAGCTTTTTGGAGCTAGCCGATCAAAAAGGCACGGTATACGACTACGACCTTGAAGCCATTATTTATTTCAATCAAATCACCGATAAAGACGATTATTACCAGTTGCAGTTTGTTAATTCAGCGTCGAACTCACAGTCAGTCGCCAGTTCGACCATCGGCTTGAGCATCGCCGGTGAACAGCGTCAAGAAGCGGCCACGGGCAACGGCCCGGTAGAAGCGTCTTTTGCTGCCATAGCCCGACTAACCGGCATGGCGGTGGAGGTGATTGAATACAACTTAGATGCCACCGGGCAAGGAGCTAGCTCCTTGGGTCAGGTTGACATTATTGCCCAATATCAGGGGCGTACTTACCACGGCGCGGGGCTTGCCGCCGACATCGTCGAAGCGTCGGTACGTGCCATGATCCGCGTTTACAACATTATTCATCGAGCACAGCAAGTGTCGAGCTTAAAGCAGCAACAAAGGAAAGCAGGATGAGTCAAAACAGTTACAGTATCGCCGTATTACCCGGCGATGGCATTGGTCCAGAAGTGATGGCCGCAGCAGAAATGGTACTAGCGGCATGCAGTCGCGAATTTGGCTTTAGCCTTAACCTGCATCATCACGCCGTTGGCGGCGGCGCCATTGATGAGTTCGGTGTTGCGCTGCCGGAGCAAACGCTGGCGGCATGTGAAACCGCTGACGCGATACTGTTTGGTGCCGTAGGGGGACCAAAATGGGAAAACCTCCCCCCGGAGCAACAGCCGGAGCGGGCGTCATTATTGCCGCTACGCAAGCACTTCGGGTTATTTTGTAATTTACGCCCGGCGCAATTATTGCCTGCGCTGAGCACCTCCTCTCCGCTGCGCCAAGATATTAGCGCTCACGGCTTCGATATACTCTGTGTACGCGAGTTAACAGGGGGGATTTATTTCGGAGAGAAAGGACGCAGTGGTGAAGGGCAGCATGAAGCTGCGTTTGATACGCAAACCTATGCTCGTAGTGAAATTGAGCGCATTGCTCGGTTTGCTTTTGAAGCGGCGCGGTTGCGCCATAATCATGTTACCTCGGTGGATAAGGCCAATGTCTTGGCCACCAGTGTGTTGTGGCGAGAGGTAGTGAATGACGTAAGTAAAGACTACCCGGATGTCACGCTCGATCATATCTACATTGATAATGCCGCGATGCAGCTCGTGAAGCAGCCGAGCCAGTTTGACGTGCTGCTGTGTGACAACTTGTTTGGCGATATTTTGTCCGATGAGTGCGCCATGATCACCGGCTCTATGGGGTTGTTGCCCTCGGCTAGTCTTAATCAATCCGGCTTCGGTTTATATGAACCTGCTGGCGGCTCGGCACCAGATATTGCCGGTAAAGGGGTCGCTAATCCCATTGCGCAAATACTCAGTGCGGCATTGATGTTGCGCTACTCATTAGCGCAAGACGAGGCAGCACGGCGTATTGAGAAAGCCGTAGCCGAAGCCGTAGCTGCAGGGGTTGGTACGCCAGATATCTTTCCCGATGCAGGCTATACCACGCGCGATGTAGCGGCAGCCATCGTCGAGCGCATTTAACTAGTAAAAGGATGTAGCAAGTGGCATACACGTTATACGATAAAATTTGGCAGGCTCATTGCGTCGCCAGCCTAAATGAACAAACCGACTTACTGTACATAGACCGTCATCTTGTGCATGAGGTCACCTCACCCCAAGCCTTTGCCGGATTGCGCGAGAAAAATCGCACCGTACGTTGTCCAGAAAAAACCTTCGCAACCATGGATCACAACGTCTCGACCAAATCTCGCTCTTTGGATGCTGCAAGTACTGTCTCGCGTAACCAGTTACTGGCATTGCAGGCGAATTGTGATGAATTCGGTATTAGATTGTACGACCTCAACTCCATTAATCAGGGCATTGTGCATGTGATGGGTCCCGAGCAGGGGATCACGCTGCCCGGGACCACCATTGTCTGTGGTGATAGCCATACCTCCACGCATGGTGCGTTTGGGGCATTGGCTCACGGTATTGGCACGTCCGAGGTTGAGCACGTGCTTGCCACCCAGACATTGCAGCAAAAAAAGGCGAAGTCGTTAAAAATTCACGTTCATGGCAAGCTGCGAAGCACGGCAACAGCGAAAGACTTAATTATGGCTATAATCGGCCAGTTAGGAACGGCGGGCGGCACCGGTTATGTTGCCGAGTTCTGTGGCGAGGCAATTAGCGCTTTGTCGATGGAATCGCGTATGACGCTGTGCAATATGAGCATTGAAATGGGGGCCAAAGCAGGACTTATTGCCCCCGATGAAACCACCTATGAGTATATTAAAGGGCGGCCTTTTGCCCCGCAAGGTGAAGACTTTGACAAGGCCGTTGCCTATTGGCGCACATTGCACTCGGATGCTGACGCGCACTTCGATAAGATCATCGACATTGATGCTCAGCAGGTGCAGCCACAAGTCACCTGGGGTACCAGTCCAGAGCAAGTGCTGGGCGTGGATGAGGTTATTCCCGATCCGGATAAAGAGGCGGATTTGATAAAGGCTGATGCTATTCGCAGTGCCTTAAAGTATATGGATTTGCGACCTGGGCAAAAGATCAGTGATATCTGTGTCGATACGGTGTTTATTGGCTCATGCACCAACAGCCGCATTGAGGACTTGCGCGCGGCCGCTGCGGTGGTCGCCGGTCAGCAGGTAGCCAAAGACATAGAAGCGTTAATTGTGCCCGGCTCAGGACTGGTAAAACAGCAGGCTGAGGAAGAAGGCTTGGCGGATATTTTTAAAGCCGCAGGCTTTGAATGGCGAGAACCTGGATGTTCCATGTGTTTAGCTATGAATGATGACCGACTCGCTCCGGGCAAGCGTTGTGCGTCGACCTCCAACCGTAATTTTGAAGGACGCCAAGGGCGCGGCGGGCGCACCCACTTGGTGAGTCCGGCGATGGCCGCTGCGGCCGCAATAACTGGGCGCTTTACTGATATTCAAGGAGAGGCACAATGAGTTGTTTTCATCAGGGGCTAGTGGCCCCGTTGGATAAGAATAATGTCGACACCGACCAGATTATCCCCAAGCAATTTTTAACCTCCACCAGTCGAGATGGGTTTGATAAAGCGCTGTTTTACGATTGGCGTTACCTTGGCGATGGCCAACCCGATCCAGAGTTTGTGCTTAATTACCCGCAATACCAAGGGGCTAGTATTCTTCTTAGCCGTGATAATTTTGGTTGTGGTTCATCACGGGAGCACGCACCCTGGGCACTGAAGCAATATGGGTTTTCGGTGATCATTGCCGAGAGCTTTGCTGATATCTTCTTTAATAACTGTGCTAATAACCAAATGTTGACCATCGCCTTGGCGAGCGCGCAGCTGGATGCCTTATTTGCACTGTGTGAGTCTGAGCAAGCACTGCATATTGAGGTGGACTTGGCGAATCAGCAACTGCGCAGCTCGCGCTTTGCGCCGATTACTTTCTCGGTGCGGGCAGACGTTAAAGAGCGGTTGTTAAGTGGCCTGGATTTTATCGGTGTGACTGAGCAATATAATGCCCAAATTGAAGCCTTTGAGCAGCAGCTAAAGGCGCAGCGCCCCTGGCAGTGAATGGCCGCTAGTACTTCAACGTAAAAAGTAGGAAAGCAACAGTGAAAGCGCTATATTGGCGCTTTTATTTTACTTGGAACTCAGCATGAAATTAGCGATTACGTGTGCGGCGTTATCTGTGATAGGCGCTGTTGCCACTGGTGCGCAAGCGCGCCCTGCGCCTTTGGTCTCAATCCCTTCCCACGATGCATTTTTTAATAATATCAAAGCGCATTGTGGTAAAGCGTATCAAGGAAAGGTGACGGTTGATAACGCTGGACCAAGTAGCTTCAGCGAAGCAAAGCTGGTCATGCACGTGCGCCGTTGTACAGAGCGCGAGATACAAGTGCCGTTTCATGTCGGTGATGATGCCTCGCGCACCTGGATTATTACTAAAACGGGCAGTGGTTTAAGCTTAAAGCATGACCATCGCCATAAGGATGGCAGCGATGACGTCTCGACTATGTACGGCGGTCATACCTTGGATGCCGGTTATGCTACCATGCAGTCATTCCCGGCCGATCAGTACTCTAAAGAGTTATTTGTACAGCAAGGGATCCCGCAATCAGTGGGTAATACTTGGCAAATGTATATTTACCCAGAGCAATTTACTTATCGGCTAGTGCGCCAGGGACGAGAGTTTCGCGTTGATTTTGATTTGACCCAGCCCATTACCCCGCCAAAAGCCCCTTGGGGATATACAGACTAATTGCGCAGGGCTACTCACAAATGAGCTCAGCAACCAAGTTGGGCTCATAACCTCGCGGGTGAGTAGGGAAGCGTTCATAGTCTTGCACACCTTGGGTAATGCGCAAAGAGAAGGTGGAATCGTTACACAACTGAGCACTGTGACGTAATAAAAACACACTCTGGTTGGTGAACTGTTGGTAGCCATCCTCAACCACTTCCAGACGATAGCGCTTTTTACTTAACCTAGTTTGGTAGTAATGCACTTTATTATCAAAGTCATAGAACTTTTCTTGCTCACCAATAGGCGCAGGAGTGTAGCTACATCCCCAGTTCATTGCGACCATGAAAAGCAGAAATGCATAGCGATATGACGACATAAACAACCCTTGTTGTGTGTACTGGGAGTATCCTTTACAGTGAGTGTAACACCAAGCGGGAGGCGTGCCATGCTCAATAATTTAAAACGGTTCTTTAATTCTTTACAGTCACAGCCACAGCAAGATGACTCGCCTGATTTTAAAACCTCAGTCGCAGCGCTACTGGTTGAGGTGATGCGTGCCGATAGCGAACTTCAAGAACATGAGCGCAAAGCCATGGTCGTGCTGTTACAGAAATACTTTGATTTAGGCGAGGAAGAAGTAAACAACTTAATCACAGCGGCCAGTCAAGACCTTGATGAAGCCATCGATTACTTCCGTTTTTCTAAGCAGATAAATGACAATACCAATGCACAGGAGCGTATTGAGATTATCGAGTTGTTATGGCGATTGGCCTATGCAGATGGTCAATTAGATAAGCATGAAGAGCATGTTATTCGTCGTGTAGCGGATTTACTCTATGTAACTCATAATGATTTTATTCAAGCAAAGTTGGCAGCGACAAATGTGCAAAGTTAACCAGTTGCAGAGGCTTGTGTCTTGGCTTATCAGCAATTAGGGCAGGCCAGTCAAGTTGTGAGTGAGCAACTGCAACAGTTACTCGCTCACAGTAATGCTATCAAAAGCTTAGAGATGAACACTCATGATGTATTGCTCGAACAGCAACAACAACAAAATTATGCATACTTTGTACAATCCGGGGTGTTAGTTGCCGCGTATCTCGATGAGCAAGGACAACAACATTATAAAGAGTTCTATTTTCAGGGTGAATTGGCCTTTATGTATAGTGCCTGGATCACTCAACAGCCTGCAAACTACAGCTTAGAGGTACTCAAACCCAGCCGCTTGTTGCGTGTGCCCCTGGCAGAGCTGGCACAGCCTCGGTGGCACTCATTAACTATGGCTTTGCTACAGCAACAAGTATTATTTAAAGAGTCTAAAGAAGCCTTCCTGTTGCTGCAAAGTCCACAGCAGCGTTACCAGTTTTTATTAACCCACCGACCACACTGGTTGGCGCAATTATCGCTTACGCAAGTGGCCAAATATTTAGGGATTAGTGCCGTGAGTCTGTCGCGGATACGCGCTCGTTTAGGATTGAATTAACAAAGGTTAAGGCGGCCCCAACCTATACTCGGCATACTCCGGCAGTGGAGGGAGTATGGATTGGTTTTGGTTATCTCAGCTACTGGTTGCTATCGCTATTGTCTGCGATTTAGTATCGTTTCAATTACCACAAAGGCGTAGTGTCCTAATATGCCTGGTGCTATCTACGGCTCTGACCAGTGGCCATTATGTTTTATTAACTCAGTACAGCGGCGCCATCCTGATGCTGCTGGCGTCTTTGCGCTTTGCGCTCAGTATTCATTATCAACAGCGGCGGCTAATGGTGATATTTATAGCTCTGTCGATACTGACAACTTTATTTGTATGGCAGTCGCCTATTTCGCTGTGGGCTTTGGCGGGAAGTTGTATACAAACCTGCGCTGCATTTCAGCGCCGGCAATTGACGATGCGTTTACTGATGCTCTTGGGTAGTGGTTGTTGGCTAGCGTATGGCGTTGCTGCAGGCTCCCCTGTGGCTGCGTTACTTGAGGGCTTGTTTGTAAGCAGCAACGTCATTGCGTTATATCGATATCGCCGGCAGCTTTTTAGCTTTTCAACTTAGACGTTACGTCGATAAGTTGTGACGTAAGCCCGGCTATTTTCTCGCTGGTGGCGCTGTCGGTCAGCTCTCCTTGGTCGTTGACAAAGCCGTGGATACCAGCAATAGCGAGTTGGTCACCAAGCACTAATGCGCCAATGCCACTGAGGATGTCACGCACGTGATTTAAGCCGCGTAGGCCACCTAGTCCGCCAGGAGACGCTGCGAATAACGCTACCACCTTGTTACGGAATGCGGGCGTTGCACCGGCTTCAGTACGTGATGCCCAGTCGATGGCGTTTTTTAATACCGCTGTGATTGAGCCATTGTATTCCGGGCTGGCAAGTAAAATAGCATCCGCTGAACGCAATTTATCTTTTAGTTGTTGCGCACTGCTTGGTACACCTTGTGCTTCAATGTCTTCATCAAACATGGGCAAGTTTAACTCCGCCAAAGAAATTACTTCGACTTCGCTGCCCTGCTGTTGCGCCAATTGTGCGGCATGATCGATCACTGCCTGATTGAAACTATTTTTACGAAGGCTGCCTGCGAGGGCGATAATTTTTGCTGTTGCCATAGTGAATATCCTAATGCTGTCAGTTGGTCTGTGTTAGTACGTACTTTAGCCAAAATCAGACTTGCAAAAAAGCGCAAAAAACGCAAAGCTTATGTGCGTATATACACAGAGAATGCAACCATGGCGATAGAATTTAACGACTGGCAGGATATCAAAGTAGCATTTGAAGTTGCCAGAAGAGGGACTCTTACCTCAGCGGCCGAAGCCTTAGGTGTGCACCATAGCACAGTGCTAAGACGCATTAATCATCTCGAGCAAAGTTTAAATGCGCGGTTGTTTCACCGTCATGCTCGAGGTTACTCAATGACAGAAACCGGTGCCAAACTGTTTGCAAGTGCAGAGCAAATCAACGAGCAGTTAGAGTTATTACACAACGATATTATGGCTGCAGACACGACTTTGTCTGGCTCGTTACTGCTAACAACAGTAAGCGGCTTTATCGATGTGTTGGCGCCGGTATGTGAGCAGTTTCAAACACTGCACCCCCAGGTGCAATTAGAAGTGCTGTTGGATCAAAAGCGCTTGCGCCTCGATCATGGCCAAGCACACATTGCTGTGCGTGCTGGTCCGCGCCCAGATGAGGGCGATTATATTGCCCAACACCTCAGTACTATCGAGGCAGGGTTGTACGCTCATGAACGTTATTTGGCTCGCACCGGTGAACCACAGTCTATGGCCCAGCTGCAACAGCATCATTTCATATCTGGTGTGGCCGGGTTCAATAGTCGAGTCCCTTATTTTGCTTGGGTGGATGAGCATATACCGGGTGAGCAGATCACCTTGCGGGTGTCAGAAACGTCCGATGCCAATCGGGCGATTGCCAACGGCCTAGGGATTGGCGGGATGCAAAAAGAAGTGGCAGCTTTATACCCACAGCTAAAGCCTGTGCTTGGCAGTGAGTTAAGCTGGCACAGTGATATTTGGCTCGTCACTCACCATCAAGTGCATCGCAGTGCTAAGGTCCAAGCCTTCGCGCAATTATTGAAGCAACACTTTCGTAAATAGTAATGGCGATTGCACTCATCTTTGAGGCATCGCCTGCTTGGCTATTTAGGGCGCTTCTTCCGTCGGCGCCAAGGTGGGTTTTGCAGCAACAACATCCCCCCTGTGATAGCAAATAACACAGAGGCAGCTGCAAAGCTTATCAACAGCGGATTGTTGAAATCTTTGCGCTCTTGGTAATCCATAATGTGCAGCATCCAGAAGAAATCGAAAATGCGCCAAATAGTTGAGCGTACAGTAATGAACTGGCCACTGTACGCGTCTAAATAAAGCGTTGTTGCACACCAGTCATCGAACTCGATACGCCATACACCTTGACGGTAACCGACCTCCTGTGGCCCAGTGATGAGGCGCTCTGCGAGGCTAATCTTACCCTTGCCAAGATAATGGTTATAGGCAATACGCTCAGCCTGCTCTTGGTTAAGAGCCGCAGATAGCTGACCCGTTTGGGCGTGAAAAACATGCTTCTGCTTGCCCTCTGCCGCGATAATGATTGGTTGATTGAGGCGGTGAGTAAATTGTAGCTGCCTCAGTGAGGGCATCTGCATGCGAATGTTATCCAAGGAGGCGGTATAGTCGCTACTGGAAAAGGGGTTCTCTAGCGTGCGCTTTGCCAAATGATTACCATGTACCTTGTCGAGCGGTAGTGCGCTCATCACAAGGCCACCCATGAGCCAAGCAAATAATTGCAACACAAGTACGTATCCAGCCCATTTGTGTAATGTTCGGCTGTGCTTGAAAAGACGTTTATTCATATTGTTGTTGTCTTTGTGGCAGGTGTAACTCAGTTTACGCTCTTGTTATTGGCGGTCAATGTGACACAATGACGCAGTTAATAACTAGTGCGTGGATAATAGGAACGGTGCATGGCAGATATTCAATTTCTTAATGTGGATCTTGAGCTGGAGTCACAACATGATATTAGCGCGCTAGTCGCTGATTTAGACAAAAGCGCCATTGTTTTGCACTACGACAAAGACGAAACACGCCAGCTCGCGCGTATTGAGGCCAACGTCGATAGCCCGAGCCCAGATAAAGCCATCAATGAATTGTGCGAGCTGATTGAGTCATGTTCTAAAGCCGGACTTAAACAATGGCTGAGCTGCTCGCGTCGTACGTTTGATTTGGGCTTTAGTTCTGGTCACTCGCCTAAATGTTTTAATGAAGCCATTAGCGCCGATACTTTACTTCGTATTTCTGCTATTGGTGCAGGTATTGAGATTACGCTGTACGGCTTAGAACAAGATTAAAGTTATTTAAATTGTATAAAGGCGCCAATTGGCGCCTTTTTAGTTGTGAACGACTATTGCCAAATCAGGGCTGCAAACTCGGGATGATCGATATAAGGGTTACGATTGCCTTGATGGTTGTAAGCGCCGTTATTGCGGTCTATTTCTGCTTGAGAGACTGGGTCTTGCTGATGCCACTGTAATAACATCGTCAGTGCCCATGAGCTGAATACTTTATTGCTGCTGCCATCAAGCACGGCACTGCCATAAGTCGAATTGTTCTTCCAGCCGGCAATACGGTCTTGATAGCGTGTTGCCATGTAAAAGTGGGCACGTGCAAAGTCACCCTTGAATTCATCAATTGGCTCAAACACCGTGCCACTGTAACCTAAGCCACTGCGCGCGGCGCCTAATTTTGAACCATTGCTGGAAGTGTAGCTAGCACTGCCGACTTCGCCAAAAGGATAACTTCCACGTTTGGCATTTACATAGCCGTCAGATGCGAAAATATGGTGCACGTCTGAGTTCATAGGCTCAACCTTGCCGCCGAACCAGCTCTTTGGAAAGCTATGCTCGCGGTTGTAGCAATCACCCTCTCGACTGTAGCTACCACATTGGTCGTTGATGCTAATGAAGTTGTATGAGTCAGTGCTTGAAGGACGCTCTGAGTAGCGATCGAGAATACTGTTGTCATTCTCATAGTAGCTGTCTCGAGCGTACTGATCATAGAAACCCCAAATGGCACCATAACCCTGATTGGCATGGTTACTGATGAGGTTATGTAGTTCGGTTTTTAAGGTATATCCGCTTAACCCTGAAGCTGAGCTATAGTATCCGTCGACTGGAGGGGGATCCACTGGGTCGCTGTCGCCAAGGGTAAACGATGTGGCTTGCGAATAGGTGAATTGCCCGCCACTGGCTAGCACGGTGCTGCCATTGCTTAATTCGTAAGAGCCAGAGCCTTGTCCACAACACATCCCATCGCCATAGCTATCATAAATGGTGAAGGTATAGTCACCATCGGCCAAGCACATGTCTTCACTGTATTCTTGGTTAGATTGGTAGCCACTGCCATTAGCGACGTTGCCCCCTTGTTGGCTCAGCTCCCAGCTCGTTTCACTGCCATAGTTATCGGTGTGCAGAGTTAAGGTGACAGTGTGCTCACTGCAAGAGCCTGTTGGTGGTTCACTGTGGCCGTTGCTCGGAGTAAATTCGTCGATATAAACCACTTCACTGCCATCAAAGCCACTGACATCATAAAAGCGTAAGCCAACTTCTATCTGACCACTGCTAGTAGCAGTATAGGTATAGCTTAATTGTTGCCATTGATTTATTTGGGCTGGATTAGAGTAGTTTTGATAGCCATCAACGTACAGCCGTGCACGCACGTTGCCTTCGGTATGTTTAACCCAAACGGCAAATTGATATTGCTGACCGGCACTTACGTCAATGCTTTGTCGTAGATCCGTACTGCTTTGTGAGCCAGTGGTTACGCGCACCTTCGCGCCATAGCTGCCAGCATATATATTGGCAGATTCTTGACTCACTTCAATACCAGTATCGATCGTGCTCCACCCGGAAGGAACATTCGCGTTCCAAGCCTCAAACTCACCATTGTCCAATACCTGAGCTTGAGCAGCGAAACTAGCCGTTGACAGTAGCGTGAGCGCCACGATGTTGTGTGAAAAATTTCTCATTGTTATACCTGTTGATTCTTTTGGTTATAAATTGTGCCGAAGGAGTATTACCCCAAAGTGACACAGGGTAACTATAGTCGTTGAACCGTTAAATTGTTTTTGTTGGATAAATTCTAATTTCATAACCAAATGGAATAACAAAGCAGATTCTATTCTTTTTTCCAAGCGTCGCTCATAGGTATGCTTCACGCTAACAAAAACCCAAAAAAGTGACTTGGGTTGCCAACGTAGTACGAATTTAATCAGCCACCGCAAACTTAAATGGTGGCGTTTTTCATGGGTCAGAGGAATTAAAATGTTGTTAAACCAGCTGCATGCGGCTGCAAGCCCGCTTACACCTGAACAGGTGCAGAAGCTCCAAGGTTTGGTGGCTGAACTTAATCCAATTCAGCAGGCGTGGGTCAGTGGTTATCTCGCTGCCAATGCAAATACTGCAGCCTTGGCTGGTGGAGCTGTGAGTGCGCCCGCTGCCACTGAGGCTGCTGCTTTAACGATCCTTTACGGGTCGCAAACGGGTAACGCGAAAGCGGTGGCCACACAACTTAAAGAGCAAGCCCAAAGCAGAGGGTTAGCCGCGAAACTAGTTAGTATGGCGGACTACAAGCCTACAGCATTAAAGAAAGAAAAATTTATTAGCATCGTGGTTTCTACCTATGGTGAAGGCGAGCCGCCAGAAGATGCTGAGGCCTTACATGAATTTTTAACCACCAAAAAAGCGCCAAAGCTCGATGACGTTAAAATAGCGGTCCTTGGTTTAGGCGACTCAAGCTATGAGTTCTTCTGTCAAACGGCGAAAGATTTTGAAGAGCGCTTAGTTAAGCTCGGGGCGCAAAGCATTTACCAACGCGCTGATCTGGATGTTGACTATGAAGATCAAAGCGAGACCTGGATTGCTGGAGCCCTAGATGCATTTGAGCCTGAGCTGAAAGCGCAACAAGGCGGCGAGGCAAATGTGGTGAGCATGCCATTTGGCGCAGCGAGTCCAGCGGCAAGTCAGTACAACAAGAAAAACCCCTTTGCAGCTGAACTACTGACGGTGCAGAAAATTACCGGCCGTGACTCGACTAAAGATGTTCGTCATATTGAGATTTCACTGGAGGGGTCAGATATCACCTACACTCCAGGTGATTCATTAGGTGTGTACTTCTTAAATGAGCAAAGCAAGGTCGACAAGGTATTGTCACTCTTGCAGCTGGATGGTGCTACGCAAATAACGCTCGGTGATGAGAGTCTCAGCCTACGTGATGCGTTAATAGAGAAGTTAGAACTCACTCAGTCTTACCCAGGGTTTGTGGAAAAGTACGCCTTAGCTACTAACACACCAGAGCTATTAGCCCTTATCGAAGATAAAGCGGCGATGCGTGAATACATTGAAGCGCGACAAACGTTTGATGTGATTTTCCAGCATCCGGCACAAATTGGTGCTCAAGAGTTGGTTGATTGCTTGCGCAAGGTGCAGCCGCGTTTGTATTCCATTGCCTCGAGCCAAAGCGAGGTTGAGGACGAAGTACACCTTACCGTTGGTGTCGTTGAGTTTGACGCCTTTGGTGAGAACCACCTAGGCGGCTGTTCAGGTTATTTATGTCGTGTTGCAGAAGAAGGCAGTGAAGTTCGCGTATTCACTGAGCACAATGATAACTTCCGTTTGCCTAGCGACGACAATACGCCAGTCATTATGATTGGCCCAGGAACCGGCATTGCGCCATTTAGAGCGTTTTTACAAGAGCGTGAAGCCCGTGACGCACAGGGCAAAAACTGGCTCTTCTTTGGTAACCCACACTTTACTCAAGACTTTCTGTATCAAACCGAAATTCAGGGTTATTTAAAATCGGGTTTACTCACTAACATTGATGTTGCCTGGAGTCGCGATCAGGCTGAAAAAGTGTATGTTCAAGATCGTCTGCGTGAGCAAGGTGAACAACTCTTCGCATGGCTAGAGCAAGGAGCTCACCTGTATGTGTGTGGTGATGCGAACCGTATGGCCAAAGATGTTCATCAAGCTTTAATTGATGTCGTGAAAACTCATGGCAACAAAAACGACGAAAGTGCTGAGCAGTACATTAAAGATTTACGCAGTGCCAACCGTTACCAAAAAGATGTTTATTAAGCGCACTCCGTCAGCGCAAATAATGTAGGAATTGATATGAGCGACTACAAGCCAAATAGCAAGCATGACCCCGAGGCGAAGTTTGCTGACAACGAGCGTCTTAAAACGCAAAGTAACTTTTTGCGTGGCACCATTGAAACTGATCTTAAGGATCAGATCACTGGTGGTTTTAACGCTGATAACTTCCAGTTGATCCGTTTTCACGGTATGTATCAGCAGGATGATCGCGATATTCGCCCAGAGCGGGCAAAACAAAAGCTAGAGCCATTACACAACGTGATGCTACGGGCGCGGATGCCAGGCGGTATTATCAAGCCACAACAGTGGTTGGCCATCGACAAATTTGCTGATGAAAAAACCATGTACGGCAGTATCCGTTTGACGACGCGGCAGACCTTCCAGTTTCACGGCGTGCTCAAACCTAACATCAAAGATATGCACCAGATGCTCAACAGTGTCGGTATCGATTCTATCGCTACTGCGGGTGATGTGAACCGTAATGTGTTGTGTACCACAAACCCAGTAGAGTCTGAGCTACATCAAGAGGCTTATCAGTGGGCTGCGAAGATTTCTGAGCATTTGTTGCCGAAGACCCGAGCATACGCGGAAATTTGGCTTAATGGTGAAAAGTCAGAGAGTACAGATGAAGAGCCTATTTTGGGGTCTACTTATCTGCCGCGTAAGTTTAAGACGACGGTCACTATTCCACCGAATAATGAAGTGGATGTACATGCCAATGATTTGAACTTTGTAGCGATTGCTGAAAATGGCAAGCTCATTGGTTTCAACGTACTTGTGGGCGGTGGCTTAGCCATGACTCATGGTGACGTGAATACCTATCCGCGTAAAGCAGACGACTTCGGCTTTGTGCCTTTAGAACACACCTTAGCGATTGCAGAGCATGTGGTATCAGTACAGCGTGACTGGGGTAACCGCGTAAATCGTAAAAACGCGAAAACGAAATACACCTTAGACACCTTTGGTAGCGATGCCTTTAAAGCGGAAGTTGAAAAGCGCGCTGGCGTCAAGTTTGAACCAAGTCGTGACTATGAGTTTACTCATCGTGGTGACCGTTTTGGTTGGGTTGAGGGCATCGATGGTAAACACCATCTTACTTTGTTTATTCAAAATGGCCGTATCCTAGATTTTCCAGGTAAGCCTTTAAAAACAGGATGCCGAAAAATTGCTGAAATCCACCAAGGTGATTTCCGCATGACTGCAAACCAGAACCTTATCATTGCCGGTGTGCCTGCACAGCAAAAGGCCACAATAGAACAGCTGGCGCGCGAGCATGGCCTGATAGACGACGGCGATAGTGAGCAGCGCAAAGCGTCTATGGCCTGTGTGTCATTGCCTACATGTCCGTTGGCGATGGCAGAAGCTGAACGTTATTTACCGAGTTTAATCGAAAAAACGGAAGCCTTACTAGCCAAGCACAATGTTGCCGATGAGCACATTATTTTGCGCGTGGTTGGTTGCCCCAATGGTTGTGGTCGAGCCATGCTCGCCGAGGCTGGTTTAGTGGGTAAAGGGCCGGGTAAGTATAACTTCTATCTCGGGGGCAACCGAGAAGGAACTCGTATTCCTAAGTTGTATCTCGAAAATGTCGGCGAAGAGACTTACTTAGAAGCCCTAGACGAGCTAATCGGTCGTTGGGCCAATGAACGCGAGCAAGACGAAGGGTTTGGTGATTTTGTTATTCGCCAAGGCATCGTTACTGAAGTCAAAGTATCAAAGACAGATTTCCACGCATAACTTAAGTGCGGGAATGAGGACAAGTCATGAGTGATTTTAAGCACATTTTAACGCTTGAAAAAGAGCAGCAACAAAGCTTGCTAACCGATATAAACGGAATACTTGCGGACAAAACCCCAGAGCAACGTGTTGCATGGGCGCTGGATAACTTGCCAAGCACACCCATGCTGTCCTCCAGCTTTGGTATTCAAGCGGCGGTGATGCTGCATATGCTAACGGCGCAAAAGCATGACATTCCCGTAGTGCTGACTGATACAGGGTACTTATTTCCAGAAACCTACCAGTTTATAGAGCAGATGACTGAGCGCTTACAGCTTAATCTAAAAGTCTATAAAGCAGCTATCAGTCCCGCATGGCAAGAAGCTAAGTATGGTAAGTTGTGGGAGCAGGGAGAGGCTGGCATTAAGCTTTATAACCAAATCAACAAAGTTGAGCCCATGACCAGAGCATTGAACGAGCTGGAAGTAGGTACGTGGTTCAGTGGCTTACGTCGTCAGCAGTCTAGCACTCGCCAGGACAAAAATGTGGTTGAAATTAGTCGCGGTACGGTCAAGGTTTATCCTATATTGGAGTGGACGAACCGTGATGTATACCAGTATCTAACTAAACATGATCTGCCGTATCACCCTTTGTGGGAGCAAGGCTATGTTTCGATGGGGGATGTGCATACTACTCGTAAACTCGAGCCGGGTATGAGCGAAGAGGAAACGCGCTTCTTTGGCCTTAATCGAGAATGTGGTTTGCATATAGATGGTGATGGAATATAAAAAAAGAGGGCTTAAGCCCTCTTTTTTTATGCGTTGCCTTCTTGCTTTTGCTTCGCTTCTCTAACTTTCAGAGTCCGTTCTTGGTACTCATTGTCATTCAGTTTATCAATTATCTTATCCGCATCTTTCAATGCGACTTCGACAAAACCAAAACCTCGACGCTTGCCTGTGTGTTTATCTTTGAGTAATCGAACACTGAAAACAGTGCCATGTTGCTCAAATAACTCCTTAACCATATGCTCGTTTGCACGGTAGGGTAAGTTACCAACATAGAGTGTTTTCGTATCGGTTACATCGGCATCTACCGCATCATGCTGCGGTGACTGGCTGAGGGCTAAGGGAGCGAAACCCGCCAATATAGCGCCTAGCGCAAATGTAACGGCTGGTGAAAGCTGTAGCTGAGGAACTGCAAATTGCAGTATAAGAAAGCCCAGAACAGCGATAGAAACTGAGATTATAATTGCTTTTAAATTAGGTGACGTCATTGTGATCTACCAAATATACATATAATAAACATAAAATTAACAAAATGCAGTGTGTTATCTTAACGACATTACAACACATAGCAACAAGTAAAGCGGGAAACTTCGGGTTTTATTGCTCAAGCTCAGTATAGATGTATTAAAAATGAGCAAAAAACACATTTTTGTTGCTAAATTGAGCGATCAGAAAAGATCTTTAAAAAAAGTGTTGATCTCATTTTCGATCTCCCTATAATGCGCATCCACCGACACGGCGGACTGCTTACAAACAAGCGCTTCAATGAGTCAGGTGAGTCAAATAAAACTTAGTTTAAAGTGAATTAAAAAACTTGAAATTAAGTGTTGACACAAAATCAGGAAAGCGTAGAATGCGCAGCCCTGAACGGGAGC